>JBHIAC010000052.1:0-19115 GCA_046758365.1 bacterium | reverse complement strand
GAGTAGATTCGTCGATAAGTCCTTTAAATAAAGGATAACATTTATGACGTTAGTCCCTTGCACCGAGTTATTAATTTAAGATAATTAATAAACTGTAAGAAATCAAGTAAAAAATTAATCTGTTGGAGGAGAGGGGGTATAGGCAGCACTTTTATCGAAACCATAAAAGATTGCGTCATTTGTATTTTCGTCTCTACCCGCAGCTTTTTCATCAAAGGAATTAATTTGTGCTATGATTCAATGATTTTTGTGAGTGCTCGTTACAAACATTTTGCAAATTTTTCAGTTTGTTTGCCAACCGTTCCTGGGTTTTTTTGTTCATTTTAATATTAATGATCTTGTCACATTCTTCTTGAGCCTTTTTGAAATTCATAATTTGAAAATAAATTTGTGCCATGCGCCTTCGGCACTCAAATTCATTATACGGTGAAAGGACATTTTGATTTTTTAAAGAATCTAAAATTTTCATATAAAAAGCAAGTGCTTCTTCCCATCGATTAAGTTTTACAGCAATTTCAGCTGCACACCAAAGGAACACGCGGCTTTCGGGAACCTCTTCCAAAGCACTTTTTACCAACTGCCAACTTTCATTTATATTGCCCTCAGCAATTGAAATCCAACAATAGCCGTTTAACGCGGCATAGCGAGAATATTGACTTTTTTGTATGGATGTTTTAATCATTTTAATGCCCTTTGCGCGTTCATCCCTAACAAAAGGGAGCCAAGTCAAATATCGGCTTAACTTGCTTCGATAATATTTATAAGTGCCAACTCCTAAATAAGCGTCGTACAGTGTACTATCTATTATTAAAGCAGCCTCAAGTGCTTTGACACTACGGTTACTATTTTGGAACGCTTCTACAATTTTTTTGTGTTTAGCTTGATAAAAAGCCAAATAACCAAAACCTCCACCCAAAAAAAAGTATGCCCAAGCATCTTTCGGCTGCTTCTTAAGTTGTATTTGTGATAATTTAATGGTTTTATTTATTAATGATAAAAATTTACTATCTTCGTCGTAGATTTCGAAGTCCATCATTTTTAATTGCAAAGAAGCAGCATGAAAAAAATAACCCACTGGACTCTCTGGCATCTTCATTTCAATTTTTGTAAATATGGCTTCGGCTTCATCATAAGACTGTAAGATACTTAAACGTATACCAATTTGAATAAGCGAATCCGTATTAGCTGTAATAATTACTTGAGAAGCAGCAGGAATCCTTAAAAATAACAATAAGGCAAAACTAAAAAAGAGATTTTTCATAAAATCACAGGAAATTAGATGAACATTACAATTAGACAAGAACAAATATACTGCATTATATTTAAGATGCAAATTAAATCAAATTATATTTTAAAATTAAAATATTGACAACTTTATAAAAAATTTTTATATTTATAAAAGTTTATTTGATACTTCTTAAATTTACTGCCGTTACTTCCCTTACTGTTATTTAACATATTATGAAATGAGAAACTTTATTTTATTTTCAATCTTCAATGAATCTTACATTTACTTCTTAATAGAATAGATGACTTAATCCTCTCAAATTAGCTTAAAAGGGAGTATTTGTGTCTAAAAGCATTTTAGGTAGTAATAATCGTTCTGAGCAATCTTTAGAACAATATTTACAAGAAATTAGTGGGGTTCCTCTTTTATCCCCAGAAGAAGAAATTGAACTTGCCAAAGAAGTCAAAAAAGGCAATCAGGAAGCGCTTGAAAAACTCACAAAAGCTAATTTGAGATTTGTTGTAAGTGTGGCCAAGCAGTATCAAAATCAGGGTCTTTCTTTAGGTGATTTAATAAATGAAGGTAATCTTGGACTCATAAAAGCCGCCTATAGATTTGACCTAACACGGGGTTTTAAATTTATTTCATATGCCGTTTGGTGGATCCGACAATCCATACTTCAGGCATTAGCTGAACAGTCACGCGTGGTACGCCTTCCTTTAAATAGGGTTGGGGCTCTTAATAAAATCGGTAAAGCCTTTAGTGTCTTGGAGCAAGAATTCGAGCGCGAGCCATTGGCTACAGAAATTGCAGATGAGCTGGAAATGTCAACGATAGAAGTGTCCGATACGCTGAAAATTTCTGGAAGACATATATCGCTGGATGCCCCGTTTAATCAAGATGCAGATAGTCGGTTGTTGGACGTATTGGAAAACGAGGAATTGCCCTCTCCCGATCATTTACTGATAGATGAGTCCCTGAAAATTGAAATTGAAAGGACTTTAAGTTTTTTAACTAAAAGAGAAGCTGAGGTTATAAAACTCTATTTTGGTTTAGGACAGGAACATCCACTTACTTTAGAAGAAATTGGGGAACGTTTTGGCCTCACGCGTGAAAGAGTTAGGCAAATAAAAGCGAAAGCCATTAAAAGACTCCGACATGCTTCAAGAAGTAAAACTTTGCGAGGCTATTTAGGCTGAAAAAGAATAAATCTGAAATTAATGTCACTAAATTTATTTTTTACTTGACAAAGTCAAATTATTTTATTAAATTAAAATAGTTTTGTTGCTTCAGTGAGTCCTACCTTTCGTAGAGGAAACTTTTTAAAAAATCATATCTTTCTATCCTAATTAGAGGGTTCGCTGCTTTTGATGAAGATAAATTTTATTTATTATTCAATTGAAATTAGGATCAGCCTAAAGGTCCCACCGTACTAAAGGAGGAAGGGGTAAAAACATGCAGAATAAAAGGATTAAAATAATTTATTTTTCAATGCGCGATTCAAAATCAAAACAAATTGAACTTTCGTCGAGCAAATTTTATTCTTTTCTTTTTACCACTTTTATAGGTTTACTTGTACTTGTTGCCGTTTCCATTGCCCTAGTGACTGATTTTTATCAAAACCTGGAAATTGCTTCACTATCAAAATTTAATAAATTTCTTGAAACACAAATATTTGACATGGGTAACAAGTTGACACAATTTGAAACTCAAATAAAAGAGTTGGAAAACGAGGATGATGATCTTCGATTAATTGCAGCTCTTCCTAAAATTGATTCAGATACCCGCGATGTTGGTATGGGGGGATTTTTAGAAATAAATTATAATTTATCAATTGCTTCAAATGAAATTGAAGAACAAGTTTATGAATATCAACACCTTTTAGACCAATTAGAAAGAAGAATTGAATTAACAAAACTAAGCCGTGAGGAAATAAAAGAGAGGTTAGATGAGAATCAAAAATTATTTAAACACACTCCCTCTATTAGACCTCTCATAGGAGGAAGGATTCGAGATAAATTCGGCTTCCGTCTTCATCCTTTAACTGAAAGGATTCAACATCATGATGGTATTGACATAGCTGCAGAAAAAGGAACCGAAGTTTTTGCTACAGCAGCGGGAGTAGTAGAAAAAGTCGTAACAAAATACATGCTAAATCGAGGGTATGGGAAACAAGTTTTAATCAATCATGGCTTTGGTTTCAAAACGAGGTATGGACATCTTGAGAAAATATTAGTTAGAAAGGGTCAAAAAGTAGATAGGTTCACACCTTTAGGGCTTGTCGGAGATACTGGACTAGCCACAGGACCACATCTCCATTATGAAGTTATACAGGAAGGCAAGAAGAGAGATCCTTTAGGTTATATTATGAATTGATTTTACAAAAAGTTATTGTAATTTTAGTAAGCGTCTTGATTAGAAATTATTCAAGGCGCTTTTTTTTTAATTGTTGGAATAAAAAATTATTTCAATTAATATTTAAAAGATAATTAAAAAAGCTGTCGGTCATATTGTGAGTTTCATTATTTATCTTTTGTTTTGAATTATATAGGATAAGTATAAATGAAATACAAGGTTTTCCATCTTTTATTCTTGATATTAATAGCAAATGTTCAATCTCAAGTGGTTTTAACTGAAATTATGTTTGATCCCCTTGGAACTGACTTTGAGTATACCACAAACAATTTGGCTCAAAAACAATTATTCGTTGGATATGCAAATCGTTCTATTATTATTAATGAAATTATGTATGGCCCCTTACCTAAGCAATCGGAATGGATAGAGATATTTAATAGAGGTTCTTATATAATCAACTTGAATAACTGGGCTATATCTGATTCTGATACTGATGACATAGCTTTTATCGAAGAAGACTTTTTACTTAATCCTAATGACTATTTTGTCTTAGCAAAAGATTCCTCACTTTTGGAAATATTTAATCTGCCTCCAAGTTCTTTCACTTTATTAAAAAACTGGCCAACTTTAAATAATGATTTTGACAGCGTTTTTCTTTACGATTTGAATGGAACCGTAATGGATCAGGTGGACTATTTTAAAAGCTGGGGAGGTGGAAGTGGATTTTCTCTTGAAAGAATTAATCCTGACTTGGCCTCTAACGACAGTTTGAATTGGAGTTCATCAGTGGCTTTCGAGGGAGGTACGCCGGGTGCACAAAACAGTATTTTTACTCAAGTCTTGCCTTCCGTCGCCGCTCTTTCCATTGCACCCAATCCCTTTTCTCCTGACGATGATGGAAAGGAAGATTTCACGGTAATCAGTTATGAAGTTCCGTCTACTACTGCGGTTGTGAATATTAAAATATATGATCTTCGAGGCCGACTTATTCGGTTTTTATCCAACAACCAACCTTCTGGTGCCCGTAATTCAGTAGTTTGGGATGGAAAAGACGATGCCAATCAAAGGGCTAGGATAGGAATCTACATCGTATTTTTACAAGCATTAAATGCAGAAGCTGGTCTACTAAAAACAGCAAGAAAGACCGTGGTTTTAGCAGGTAAGCTTTGAGTTGAAAGCAAATATATATTAGATTCTTTATGCAAAAAGAATAGGATACTATAAATACCGTAGATTTCTATTGATTTTTATAAGTTATTAAATTATATTTTATATTTACTTAATTTGAAATGTCTGTAAATGAAAATTTACAAAGGGTAAGAGATAGAATTGAGAAAGCCTGTCAACGGGCTGGACGTAATGTTGAAGAAATAGAAATTGTAGCTGTTTCCAAAACAGTGGATATTTCTCGAATTAATGAAGCTATTGAGGCAGGCATCCAAATCATCGGGGAAAATCGAGTGCAAGAAGTCTGGCCCAAATTTCAAATTATTGGACCAAAAGTTCATTGGCATATGATCGGTCATCTTCAGACCAATAAAGTTAAAAGAGTGCTTCAGTTTGCAGACATGATTCAATCTGTTGACAGCATTCATTTAGCCCAAGAAATCCAAAAACAGGCTGAAAAACTAAACCGTTCAGTGGACGTGCTTATTGAAGTTAATACATCTGGGGAAGCATCAAAATTCGGTTTTTTACCAAGCAGCACGGTTCAAGCCATAGAGAAGATTTCAAAATTTTCTCGTTTAATGATTAAAGGTCTCATGACCCTCGGAGCCTTTTTACCTAATCCTGAAGAGGTGAGACCCTGTTTTAAGCTGCTGCGGAAACTCAGAGATGAAGTGATTAATAATAAACTTGATACAGTCGAGATGAAATATTTATCCATGGGTATGACCGATGACTTTGAAGTGGCCATTGAAGAAGGTTCAAACATGGTGCGAATTGGCAGAGCTATTTTTGGAGCAAGACCTGGGTAAATTTAAGCCGGATAAAAATTAAGATAATTATGTTTATCTTTTCTAATTTATTCTTTGCCATTGCGAGAATATTGGATATTTCCATTACAATTTATATATGGATTGTAATCATTCGTGTGATTATATCGTGGGTGAACCCTGATCCATTCAGCCCAATTGTACAATTTTTAGTAAGAGTAACGGAGCCTTTATTAAGCAGAATTCGGAGATATGTTCCATATTTAGGTGGGTTTGATATTTCACCTATCATTTTGATTTTCGGATTATATATAGCTGAGATTTTTCTTGTTGGCACTTTGGAAGATTTAGCTTATTCATTAAGATAAGGATGATAATTAAATTTATTAGGAGGTGTTTATTTTGAAACTTTCGCCACTAGACATAAAGAAACAGGAATTCAAGAAATCGTTTCGGGGTTTTGATCCTATTGAAGTAGAAACATTTCTTGAAATGGTAGCTGATGAATATGAAAGTATAATTCGTGAAAAAAATGTCCTTGCGGATGAAAATTTGAAGCTGCGAACTCAACTTCGAGACTATCAAGATGTTGAAAAAACCCTTAAAGAGACCTTAGTTACTGCTCAACAAAGCATCAATGAATCTCGAGAGAACTCTGAACGGGAAGCAGAACTCATTGTGCGTGAGGCTGAAATGAAAGCAGATAAAATTCTAGAAGAGGCTAAATTAAAATTAGCTGAAATGAAAAACGAATTGTTGGTAGTTAAAGCACAGAAGGATTCTTTTGCTCGGAGGCTGCGTCATTTGCTGGAATCACAAATAGATCTCATAGGCGTTCTTGAATTAGACGATTTGGGATTCGAAAAATTTGATGAAAAGCGTATTAAGCGTCGGAAACCACCAAAAGTTGAACAGGAGAAAATAGAATTTGAAGGTGTTGAAGATGTGCTTCATGAGGAGCCAACTTCTGAAAATGATGATAAATTACAAAACCATCTAGTAGAGAAAGCCTCAGATTTAAATTGGAAAAAAGACGAATCTCAAAGTATGGAGAATAATCAAAATAAAGAAGATAAAGAAAAAAGCTCTCGTATCTCAGACCAACTCATAATTTAACTTTTTATGCAATACACTACAACACAAGGAGGTTATCATGAAGATACAGCTTGGGATCGCAGCATGCATTATTGGAATAGTCGTGGTGGGATGTGCAAAGAGAGTACCAGTTTATGATGAAGCAAGGAGGCCTATTACGGAACATGAGATACAACAACACCAAAGCAATAAAAATTTTGTCCTTTACACCTTAGGAGGCGGTGCAGTAAGTTTTGGAGTAAGTTTTTTCCTTGGAACCCTTATCGAACGAAGTGTGAATGATTCTAATGATGATTTAGCCTTGTGGAGTACTACCGGAGCTGGAACGTTAATTGGAACCATTTTATTTGCAAAACATGGAAAGAATCGCGATAGAAATCAAGCTATCGAAATTATAAAAGAAGAAAGAAGAAAAGAAGCAGCCAAAGAGTTAACCAATAAAAAAAGAAAACGACAAAAACTTGAAGAGGATTTGAAAGCCTTAGAGAAGATTAGGCAGCAGCAAGAGGTGGAGAAAAAAAGACTATTAGAAAAAATTAAAAAAAGTAAAGATAAGCCCGATGAAAATTAATTAACAAATTTGAATTGGGAGGTTGGATGCGAGAATTAAAAGCAAAAATTGAAGAGGCTGGTAATATTTTAAGCCAAAAAACAAAAATTAAGCCAGAAATTGGGATAATTTTAGGAACCGGTCTGGGCGCTTTGGCAGAAGAAATAGATAAGGAATCTGTCATTTCTTATGATCAAATTCCTCACTTTCCAATTTCTACAGTTGACAGTCATGCTGGACGCCTCTTATTTGGTAAGATAGGAGGAAAGTCAGTAATGGCAATGCAAGGACGCTTTCATTACTATGAAGGCTACTCAATGAAGCAGATTACTTTTCCCGTACGGGTTATGAAATATTTAGGGGCTCATACACTCCTCATTTCTAATGCCTGTGGTGGAATGAATCCTCTCTTTTCTCCGGGCGACATAATGATTATTACCGACCATATAAATCTCTTTGGCGATAACCCGTTAATTGGGGTCAATGATGATTCTCTTGGGCCGCGTTTTCCCGATATGTCAGAACCTTACACCAAGGAGCTTATTGACTTAGTTGAACAAATAGCACTAGAAGAGAAATTCAAATTTCAAAAAGGTGTTTATGTAGGTTTGAGTGGACCCAGTTTAGAAACTCGAGCAGAATATAGATTTTTACGGGCCATAGGTGCAGATGTAGTGGGTATGTCAACCATACCCGAAGTCATTGTAGCTGTCCACAGTTCCATGCGAGTTTTGGGACTTTCGGTTGTTACCGATACTTGTTTGCCAGATGCTTTGAAACCTGTTAACATTCAAGAGATACTGAAAGTGGCCGCAGAAGCAGAGCCGAAATTGACTTTACTTATGAAGCGTGTAATAGAAAGAATATAAAATGTAAAGTTTTAAGTCAAGGTCTTGTATTTAGAATTTTATACAAAAGCGAAGGAGAATATAGAAGACGCTGAAGATGGTTATAAAAATGCGAGATATAATGCTTGTGTCAACCGAGCTTATTATGCTACATACCAAGCGGTTATTGCATTATTGATTAAAAATGGTATTATACCTTCTCGAAAATTGGATTTTAGACATAGTTGGGTGCAGGCAAATTTTGTCATTAACTTCATAAAACGGAAAAAGGTCTTTTCAGCCAAATATTCTGACTATTTGAATGATTTAAGAAGACTAAGAGAAATAGCTGATTATAAACCAAGCTCACTTAGTAAAAAAGATGCAAAAAGAGCTTTTGATAAGGCGAGTGAACTTATTAATTTAATTTCAATTGAGGTATTTAAACAATGAAAGAATTTGAGAAGGAATATATTATTTCAGAATTAAAAAAACAAATAATTAATAATTTTCCATCTATTAAAATTATCAACGAATATGAAAAAAATGGAACCACTATCATTGAAATTTATACACCTGATAAAAATCATAAGGCCATAAATGATATGAGCAGCAAACTTAGTTCGGAAATTCTAATAAATTATGGACTCGATGTATTATTTTTAATATATGATAATCCAGAAGTCCTCGACTGGTATGTTGAATTGGAGAATAATTAGTGTATAAAGAACTATCAACACAATTAAATTTTCCCGCTTTAGAGAAAGAAATTCTCAAGTCCTGGGAAGAAAACAAAATTTTTGAAAAAAGCATCGGAAATAGGGATCCCGCTAAACCGTTTATTTTCTATGAAGGCCCTCCAACAGCAAACGGGAGACCGGGAATTCACCATGTAATATCTCGAACCATTAAAGATTTCGTCTGCCGACTCAAAACTATGGAAGGGTATCGGGTGGAACGCAAAGCTGGCTGGGATACTCATGGACTACCGGTAGAAATTGAAGTTGAAAAAGAATTAGGCTTATCAAGTAAAGAAGAAATTGAAAAGTTCGGAGTCGATAAATTTAACGAAAAGTGTAAACAAAGTGTTTGGAGGTACAAACAGGAGTGGGATGAAGTTACTAGTCGAATTGGGTTTTGGTTAGATTTAGATAATCCATACATAACCTATGAAAATAACTATATTGAATCGGTTTGGTGGATATTAAGCGAATTTTGGAAGAAGAATCTCATCTACCGTGGGCATAAAATATTGCCTTACTGTCCTCGATGCGAAACACCTCTTTCAAGTCATGAGGTATCTCTGGGTTATCAGGATGTAGAAGACCCATCTGTCTATGTAAGAATGCGAGTTAAGGGCGAGGAAAACACTTCGTTCTTAGTTTGGACAACTACCCCTTGGACTCTGATTTCCAATGTGGCTTTAGCCTTGCACCCTGAAATTAAATATGTTAAAGTAAGAGTTGCCAAGGAATTTCTTATCTTAGCTGAGACGCGATTATCCGTATTGGATGGAGATTACCAAATTGTTCAAGCGTATAGGGGTAAAGATCTAACTGGCAAGGATTACGAACCGCTGTTCACTTTTTGTAAAACCGATAAAAAAATCTACTATACTGTTGAAGGTGATTTTGTCTCTACTGAGGAAGGAACCGGCATTGTTCATATGGCTCCGGCATTTGGTGAGGATGATTACCAGATGGGTTTAAAGTACGATTTGCCCATTTTGCAGCCTGTGGATAAAAGTGGGAAATTTACCGAAGAAGTTGCTTTCTTTAAAAATAAGTTTGTCAAAGCAGCAGATGCTGAAATTCTTGCCAATTTGAAGGAAAGAGGACTTTTATACAAATCCGAAAAATATCTCCATAGTTATCCACACTGCTGGCGGTGTAGTTCTCCTCTTTTATATTATGCCAAGAAATCATGGTTCATTCGCACGACCGCCATGAAAGACCGACTTATCAACAATAATAATAAGATTAAATGGTATCCAAAGGAAGTGGGTGAAGGTCGGTTTGGCGAATGGCTTGAAAATAATGTGGATTGGTCTCTTTCCCGAGACCGTTATTGGGGCACGCCTCTGCCTATTTGGGTTTGTCAAGATTGCGATACGGCTCACTGTATTGCAAGCATGGAAGAGCTCAATAGGCTCTCAGGATTAACCAAAGAAATTGACCTGCATAAGCCCTTTATAGACAAAGTTGAAATTCAATGTTCAAAATGCGGAAATAAAATGGTTCGCACACCCGAGGTGATCGACGTCTGGTTCGACTCTGGTAGTATGCCGGTGGCTCAATGGCATTATCCTTTTGAAAATCAAGAAAAATTTAAAAAGAGTTTTCCTGCTGATTTTATTTCCGAGGGAGTAGATCAGACCCGGGGATGGTTTTATTCTCTTCTGGCCATTGCGGCCATGCTGTTTGACAAACCCTGTTACAAAATGTGCATTTCTCATGATCTGATTTTAGATAAATTTGGCCAAAAAATGTCCAAATCCAAAGGGAATACTGTAATGCCTGCAACCATACTTGATGAACAAGGCGCTGATGCTCTGCGTTGGTACTTATTAACAGTAAGTCCTCCTTGGGTTCCCACTCGATTCGATCCCGACGGTGTAACAGAGGTCGTGAAGAAGTTTTTTGGTACCTTAGTTAACGTTTACTCATTTTTTGCTATCTATGCAAATATCGATAAATTCATTTATAATAAACCTAAAATTATTGTCAAAAATCGCCATGAAATTGACCGATGGCTTCTGAGTTCTTTAAACAAGCTTGTGGCTAAAGTTGAAGATTATTTGTTGCGCTATGATTTAACCAAAGCCGCTCGTAGTATTTCCGATTACGTAGTAGATGACCTTTCTAATTGGTATATTCGTCGGTGCCGCCGCCGCTTCTGGAAATCGGAGATGGGTCAAGATAAACAGGCTGCTTATGAAACTCTCTATGAAGTATTGTATACCCTTTCAAAAATGATAGCACCCTTTGCTCCATTTATTTCCGAAGAAATCTATTTAAATCTTACCAGAGAAAGAAAAGATGAATTGGAAAGTGTGCATTTAACTTATTACCCAAAACTAGATTCACTGGAATATGCTTATCGTGATGAAGAATTGGAAAAACGAATGGACTTGGTGCGGCGTGTAGTTTTTCTTGGAAGATCAATTAGAAATGAATCTGGAATAAAAGTACGCCAGCCTCTTTCAAGAATTATTGTTGTGGCTAAAGATGATAACATTAAACAAAGAATTGAGGGAATGGCTAATTTAGTTTTAGAAGAACTCAACGTTAAGAAAATAGATTTTGTTTCTGATGCAAAGGATTTAATCTCCAAAAGAGCTACGCCAAAATTCAAAAAACTTGGTCCAAGATTGGGGAAAAATGTTAAAGTAGCGGCTGAAATAATTCGAAATTTTGGCGAAATAGAAATTCAGGAAATTGAAGAACACGGCGAAATTAAAATCGTAATAGGTGGCCGAGATGTATCAATTAGTTTAAATGAGGTTGAAATTATTTCCGAGAGTGCCAAAGGTTTAGTTGTACAAAAAGAAACCGACTTAACCGTTGCGTTAGATGTACAGATAACCGATGAACTTAGAATTGAGGGCTTGGCTCGTGAATTTGTAAATCGAGTTCAAAATATGCGCAAAGATGCTGGATTCGATGTGGTGGATCGCATTAAGATATACTATCAAACTTCCGATAAGTTGGACAAAGTCATCGAGATTCAGTCGGAATATATTCGTAATGAGACCTTAGCCGAGATTATTTCTCAAAATTCAGAAAAATGTACAAATACACAAGAATGGGATATCGACGGTGAAAAAGCCATAATAGGGATTGAAAAAGTATCTTAATCGCCTATAAAGATATATGCAACATTATAGATTATTTTATATTGTAGATTAGCCTATAAGGTGATATTTAGAAGTAGTAGGATTTCATTTAGAATTGGAGGATAAGATGAATAAAGATGATCTGACTCATTTTAAAAATCTTCTTCTTAAGAAGAGAGAGGATATAGTTAAGGAATTGAGTCACTTAAAAGAGAAAGGAATAACTGAAACATTAAAAGACGCTTCTGGCGAGAATTCTGCCTATTCATATCACATGGCTGATGTTGGAACAGATAATATGGAAAGAGAGAAGGCGTTCTTTTTTGCTACGCAGGAAGGAAGATTTCTCTATCATATAGACCAAGCACTTGAAAGAATCGAACAAGGAACTTACGGTGCATGTCAAGAATGTGGCCAGCCGATAAGTCGAGAACGATTGGAAGCTGTACCCCATGCACGTTTGTGTATTACTTGCAAATCAAACGAAGAGAAGAAATGAAGCGTCCATTGAGCGGTACTCTCAAAGCGTTTTCAAATTAAAGTTCCTGATCCTAGAGAGCTTTTGAGAATTGATTTATATCACAAACTTGAAAAAATATATAGAAAGGATTAATATATAATATAAGGATAAGGACTTATAGTGAGAATATTATTATTTTCTATTATAATCATTGTTTTTGACCAAGTAACCAAACTCTCGGTGCGGTATTTTTTTGAAAAGGGGATACCTCATAAAATTATTGGTGATTTTGTGCGTTTAACGTACATTGAAAATCCAGGTATGGCCTTTGGAATCCAGGTTGGGGGTCAGCAATTTTTTACTGTGTTTGCAACCATCGCGAGTGTTATTATTTTCATCTACATTGTTCGAGCAAGAAATGAAAAATTTTCATCTCGTTTTGCTCTTTCACTCATTTTAGGTGGGGCCATAGGTAATTTAATTGATAGATTTCTTTTTGGCAAAGTGGTTGACTTTATCGATATCGGAATAAAAAATACACGCTGGCCAATTTTTAACGTGGCTGACAGCTCCGTCACCATAGGAATGATTATTTTAGTTGCCATGGTATTTTTTGATAAAAGCGAAAAGAACGAAAAAAAGTACCAAGAATTAGCTGTGGAGGACTAGAGACATGGACGGAAAGTCTATTTTTAGAAAAAACTCGATCAAAAAAACAATAACTTAGATGTTGTTAATTCCGTAAATTTGGGATTTTCGTCAACCCCTCTAGGACTTTACTTAACATATTCGACTCCATCCCAATATTCTATCTCTTACTTCCTCGAATTTTATGCAAGAGGATAAATATATTGAAATTGTAATTCCCCCCGGTAAAGAAAAAGAGCGTCTTGATAAATTTCTAACCCAGTATATTGGAACTGTTTCTCGTGCACGTCTTCAAAAAGTAATAGATGAGGGGAAGGTGCTGGTCAACGGAAGGCCTGCCAAGGCCAGCCATCTCGTTTTACCCTATGAGAAGATTGATGTTTGCCTCCCCAAGCCGATAAAAATAGACATCTTACCCGAAAATATTCCATTGAACATTCTATACGAAGATGAAAATTTACTCGTGATAAATAAGGAAGCAGGTATGGTGGTTCATCCCGCTTTTGCTAATTATACTGGCACTTTAGTTAATGCTCTGCTTTTTCATTGCGGTGATCTTTCTGCTATTGGCGGCAGACAAAGACCAGGGATTGTACACAGGTTGGATAAAGACACCTCTGGATTAATGGTCATCGCCAAAAATGATGAAACGCATATAAATCTATCCCAGCAATTTTCTGAAAAAAAAACTGAGCGGGAATATCGAGCTATCGTATGGAGACACTTTCGAAAAAAGAAAGGTAAAATAGCCTCTTATATTGCTCGTAGTCCAAAAGATAGAACAAGGATGACTGTGCAGAAGGAAGGGAAATTGGCTATAACTCATTATGAGGTTTTGGAAGAACTGACCTTGTTTTCCTATGTTAAAATATATTTGGAAACCGGAAGAACCCATCAAATCCGTGTGCATTTATCCTTTGTTGGCCACCCTGTTTTTGGCGATATGACCTACGGTGGACGGAACAGGCAGTTAGGAGCATTATCAACTCAAAAACGTCAATTTGCTGTTGAGCTTTTAAATATGATGAAAAGACAAACCCTGCATGCTAAGACTATAGGATTTACCCATCCCGTAAAAAATGAATATATGCGATTTGATTCTGATTTACCTGATGATATGCAACTTTTGCTTGACCGCATTCGTATGAAACATGAGTAAATTAATTACTGTTCAACTTTGAAAAGGTGTTGAACCGAAATTGTAATTAATACTCCCCTAGATATTTATAACCTGAAGACTTCTGTTCAAAATTTTCTAAAATTCGAGGTGGAAGAGGGAAAAATCTTATTTTAAAGCGTTCATCTCTGATTTTGTTTGTAGAGAGGTTGGATTTACTCTGAGGAGGTCTTAATTATGTCAAAATATTTTACATTTCCTGCCTTGTTGTCTTATTCATTTCTACTCTTTTCAAATTTACTCATAGCCCAGGGTAGAGATGTAGAGCGATTTCGAGAAAGATATAAAGTACCTTCGGGTAAAGTATTCCATGTAAAAGTTGATATTGACGCTGCTGAAGTAAAAATATTCAAAAGCCTACGTGAAAATGAGGCCTGGATTACAATCTATTACACGGAGGATGAGTTTAAAGTATATGTAGACTTTGATGAAGAACGCTCACGATTAGATGTAAAATTTGATAAAAGGGGTTGGATGGATTCGGACGAAGAGGATTTAAAGGCGAATTTTGCATTAGAGCTTCCATATGGAGTTGAGATCGATTTTGAAACAAAAATTAAAGCCGGAGAAGTTGAACTAGATCTGGGTGGTCTTTCCATAGTTGAATTTGACTTAAAAACTTGGGCGGGTGAGGTTTTGGTTGAGTTTTCTGAGCCGAACAAATCTGAAATGAATTATCTAGATATAAATACAAAAATAGGGGAAACAGATCTTGTTAGATTAGGAAACGCCCGCTTTAGGGATGCTGAAATAAATGGTGGCATCGGTGAAATGACCATTGATTTCCGGGGAGAGCTATTGCCCAAAGCCCGCGCATCGGTTGATTTGGATATAGGTGAAACGAATATCATTTTACCTCAGGATGTTGGGATAAAACTATCTGTTTCAAAATTTTTGTTTATGTCTAACATAAATTTACCTTATCGGTTTAAAAAATCTGGAAGATATTATTATAGTAAAAATTACGATGACGCCGCAAATCAATTTACTTTGAAAGTAAGCCCGGGGCTAGGGGAACTCCAAATTGAATAGTTAAATATTTATTGATGAAGGTTAGGCTCGATTAGTTGTAACTGATCTCAGGTATTCGATTGGATGTTTAAGTATAATTTTGTTTCTTTTAATCATTTAAAAACGCCCACAAAACTGGAAATCCCACAGAAATAAGATAGAGAATTCATAAATCCTGAAAAGTTGAAGGTTCTTTGTGTTCATGAAATTGCCTCGGTATTATCGTTGAACTAAAAAGAATCTTTACAATTCATTTCTGTGGGAGTTCTGTTTCTGTGACCGAAAAACTGGTATTTTTTAACCCTGTGATTGACTACAATTAGTTGTTTATACTCAAGAGATGTATTATTCTTGAAAGATATTAACAAAATATAATAACAGGAGGATAACCTCATGCGCACTAAAATTGTCCCAATTATCTGTTTTGCAATTTGTAGTCTATATTCCTCATTGAATGCGGGCACCCTACGACAGCAGTTAGATAAAACTTTTGAATTTGAAAAAGGGGGTAAGTTAATCCTCAGAAATACTAATGGAAATATAAAATTGGAGTCTTGGAATAGAGATGAGATTAAAGGAGAAGCTGAAAAAATTGTAAAAGCCAAAAGCCTTCGCCGAACCGAGGAAATTATGAAAGAGGTGCGCATAGAAATCGAACATGACATAGATTACCTCGAAATTCAAACTCATATTCCAAGGTACCCTAACGAGTTTTGGGACTCGATTTTTAGAGGGGGTGTAAGTATAAGTGTGAATTATCATCTAATAGTACCAAACAATCTAAAACTTGATATTTCCACAGTTAATGGAGGTATTAAAATTTTAGCGTGATAAAACCAAAAACGGCGGAATTTTAGTTCCGCCGTTTCGGGAAAGGAGGGGTGGATGGAGAATCTTTATTTAAAAGCAAGGTGAATAGCCTTGCTTTTTTATTTTTAAATTACCGAATGTTAAATATTTGTTATACAACTATTGTGCCAATTTAATTTTAACTGTAGAATCATTCTTGTTAATTTGTTAAATGACAAATTTTATTGAACATAAACAGTAAAGAGCTTTTCAAATTAGTTTGATAAAAAATAAAATTTTCGCAGAATCTAGCGTTATAGATTATTACACTGTCTCATGCTGAGACACCCATGATTTTCTATCACAAAAATTTGTTCTTGGGTACTTTTATTTTTCTTGACTTTTAGGATATTTTGTTTTAAACTAAATTTTATAGAACTGATCACGGGTAGTCGATTGGATGTTTGAAGTATATTTTTTTTCTTTTAATCATATAAAAACGCCCACAGAACTGGAAATCCCACAGAAATAAGATAGAGGATTCATAGGCCCTGAAAAATTGAAGGTTCTTTGTGCTCATGAATTTGCCCCGGTATTATCGTTGAACTAAAGAGAATTTTTACAATTCATTTCTGTGGCAGTTCTGTTTCTGTGGCCGAAAAACTGGTATTTTTTAATCCTGTGATTGACTACAATCTTTAATTAATTTGATCGAGAAATTAAATATGGCAGGATTTTGTAAAAACCATCCTCGAAGAAAAGCGAGACGGAAATGTTATTATTGTCATCTGCCAATATGCGTGAAATGCCAATTTTTAGCCAGCCATCACTATTTTTGTAGCTACAAGTGTTATAGAGATTTTTTCCGTGAGAACTTTTCAACACCAATCACCAAGGGATTAGCGACACTATTAGCATTTACATTTATTTTAATGAAGTTACCTATAAAAAAAGCTGTTCGTGGGAAAATCATTTTTAATATTTTATTATTGGGTGCCTTGTCAATTTCTATTTTGACAATCTTTGATCTCCGGAATAGACTCCAAAAATTGGAGAGTAATCAAAAATTGATTATTAATTCTAAGGACAAAATTGAGCCCACTAATTCATTCAAAGATTCTTTCAAAATTTTAAAGCCAATAAAGGGCGCCATGGTGCTAACTAATCGAATTGAAATAGAGGGGGAAGCAGCAGATAATCAAATAATCAGTTTGATTGTAGATGGAAAAATAAAGGCGATCACTTTGCCCGAAAAAGGTAAATTTTTATTTAAAAATATTCCAACAAAGAGAGGCAATAATTCATTTACTGTTAAATCCATTTCTGAAAATGGGAAAGTGACAATTTTAGAGAAAATCGATATTGTTTACAACAATCCCACCATCCATTATCTCGCCAACAATGTTACCCGCGGCATAATTTTAGAACCGAAAGTAGCGTTAACTTTTGACGGCGGTTACGTGGCCAACACAAGCCAAGAAATTTTAGACATATTAAAGGGAAAAAATTTAAAATGCACGTTTTTTTTAACGGGGACCTATATTAAAAATTACCCTAAAATAGTACAAAGAATAGTGGCTGATGGTCATGAAGTTGGTAATCATACATGGAGTCATCCTCATTTGACCACTTTTACAGAGAATAGTATTCATTTAACCCAATCGAGGGTAACTAGGGAATTTTTACAAAATGAATTGAAACAAACGGCCGCTCTATTTACTGCCTATACGGGTAAAACAATGGCTCCATATTGGCGAGCTCCTTACGGTGAACATAATTTAGAAATCCGGGAGTGGGCTGCAGAACTGGGTTATCGCCATATCGAATGGACCTTGGGGCAAAATTGGGAAAACAATATGGATACCATGGACTGGGTCGCAGATACCACATCCCCTGCCTATCGTTCTGCTGACGAAATTTTGGATAAAATCTTAAATTTCGGTAATGGTTCCGAATTTGGCGCCAACGGTACTATTATTTTGATGCATTTGGGTACTTTGCGTGATAAGGATTTCCCCCATAGAAAGCTTCCTAAAATTATTGATGGTTTACGTGAACAAGGATACGAGTTAGTAACGATATCACAGATGGTTAATTGATTTATGACATAGGTGCAAAAAGTAGGAAGCTAAAAATCTTTAATTGTAAAGGACGTTGGATAGAATTCCTATGTCCTGAAAGTTGAAATTATCCTGTTTTTGCACCAACGTCATTTATATTTCAAGAAAAAATAAAACCTAGGCACCATAAATACATAGCAAATTGGAGGAATAAATGGCCATAGTTGAATGCTCTCGTTGTAGTGATAAAAAGGAAGGATTATCTGATGCCCCCTTTAATAATGAATTAGGACAGAAAGTATTAGATAAAATTTGTCAAGATTGTTGGCAGCAATGGATACGTAACCAACTTATGTTAATGAATGAACACCGACTGGATCCATTAAATGATGAGCACAGCAAATTCTTAGATGAGGAAATGTTGAAATTTTTGAATATTAGCTAAAGTCTGTTGGAGGTTAAATATTGAATGATATTGCAACCTTTGCTTTGGATATAGTATCAGACCTGGGAGCCTCATACGGTGATGCGCGTGTCCTCGATAGGAGGTATCAACGTATTGAAACAAAAAATGGAAAAGTGGGTTCCGTGTCAGATTCAGAAAGTTTAGGTATCGGCATTCGAGTAATTGCAGACGGAGCCTGGGGATTTGCCAGCAGCGACAATCTGAGTACAGTTAACATTGAAAAACTAGCTAAATATGCTTTAGAAATTGCGAAAGCAAGTGCGCTTGTGAAAGATAAAGATATTATTTTGGTAGAGGAGTTAAAACATGTGGATAATTGGAAGACACCAATCGAAAAAGATCCCTTTAAAGTTCCCCTTGAAAAGAAAGTGGAACTTTTGTTAAAGATTGATGCATTATGTAGAAAAGTTTCAGGGATTCAAATGGTAGTGGGTGAAATGGGCTTTGTCCGAAACCATCAATTTTTTGTCAACACCGAAGGATCAAGCATCGAGCAAACTATCTACTTGAGTGGAGTGGGTTATTCGGCTGTAGCCACAGATAATCACGATATTCAAAAGCGTTCTTATCCTTCTTCCTTTGGCGGTCAGTGGTCCAGTCTGGGCTATGAATTATTGGAGCAGTGGCCTTTAGTTGATAACGCTCAAAGAATCGCCGAAGAAGCCGTAGCTTTATTA
>JBHIAC010000051.1:0-19442 GCA_046758365.1 bacterium | reverse complement strand
GGGGACAAATGTCCTCTATTATTTCATGTTCAGGATGAATATCCAGAACAATCAGCGGCCAAAATCACACAAAAAATTGAGAAATTTGAAAAAGAATCTACTAAATTGTTACAAAAAGTAGCCATTATCCGGAAGAACTATTTTTATTTTATTAAATCTAGAACTTTTTAAGCCTTGAATCATTAAATTCAATAATGAATTACCGATGACCAAAGAGGATCGAGAAGCTGAATTAAAATCTGTGAAGCACTTCCTTCTAAAATTTTTTCTAATTGTTGTTTGTCTTCTTACCAACTTTGCGACCCTTTTCCCGCAAGAAATCCGAGTCGAGGATTTAAAATTCAAAGGCAATAAAGCTGTTTCCTCTGGGAAGTTAAAAAAAGCCATCATTACCCAGGCCAATCCCTGGACTCGCTTTTTTCTTTTCTGGAAAAAATCGAAAATATTTGACGAAGAAATTTTTCTAAATGATTTACTAAGAATTGAAAGGTATTATCATCAGGAGGGTTATCTGGAGGCTCGGGTGACTGATTACGAACTCAATTTCAATCAAAAGAGAGACGAAGTTAACATTGTAATTTATATCGAGGAAGGTCAGCCGACTAAAGTAGCAGAGGTGGAGATTGTCCCGGCTGATCATGCTGATCTTCCTCTGCTTCCTGCTAAATTAAAAAAAATGATGTCTCTCAAAAAAGGAAAGCGCTATCGTGAAGAGAATCTGAAATTGGATTATAATAAAATAATCGAAAAATTCAGTAACCTGGGTTATCCCTATATTCAAGCCAGGGTCAAACCGCACATCAATAGGCAAAATCACACGGTCATGCTTGAGTGGTTTCTTGACCCCGGTCCATGGAGTGTATTTGGTGAGATTGATATTACAGGCAACAAAAGCATATCAGAAAGAGTAATTCGAAGAGGTTTGGGATTCAAGGCAGGGGAGCGGTTTGAACAAAAAAAACTGGTTAGTGCTCAAACTCAAATATTTCGGTTAGAATTATTTCAGTTTGTGAGTCTCCGGGCTACGAATCTTCAACAACAGCCTAATCAAATCCCAATCGAAGTACGGGTAAAAGAATCGAAATTGCGGACCTTAAAATTTGGGGTTGGCTATGGTTCAGAGGAGTCCTTTCGGGCAACGGCCACTTGGCGACACCGCAATTTTCTCGGTGGAGCACGAATCCTCAGGGCAGAAGCTAAACATTCTACCAATTTACTTCCACTTAGTTTGCAATTGGAACTCAGCCAGCCTTACTTTTTTGGTAATAAGAATGACCTGATTGCGAAGCCGTTTTTTATTTGGCAGGATGAAAAAAGCTTTGAAGTCCGAAGAATAGGCTTGGAAACAACGATTAACCGGCAATTGACAAAACGAACTAATTTATTTATAACTTCTCGGATCGAACGAGATACTGTCAGTGTAAAAGGCGAATTGATGAGCGAACAAACCGAGAGACTGGAGGATTTATATAACAAATCTGTTTTACAAGTGGGGGTACGTCGAAATTCAACGGATCAATTATTTTCACCAACACGCGGCTCGATCTCCTCCATAGTCGTAGAGGAGGCTGGGCGGTTTTTACAGTCTCGATTTAAATATTTAAAATTATATGGAGAATACCGAAAGTATCGTAAGATTAAGCCGGGATACGTATTTGCCTTACGAATCTTTATGGGCACTATGACTCCGATTCGAGGCAGCCAAGTGACTCCTGTTGAAGAAAGATTTTTTTCTGGTGGAAGCTATTCCGTGCGGGGTTGGGGTCGACAACTTTTGGGTCCTAGGAATGAAGAAAACACGCCATTGGGAGGCAATAGCAATCTTGAAGGAAGCTTTGAACTGCGAACTCCCATCTACAAAAAATTTAGAAGTGCTATTTTTTTAGATTATGGCAATGTATGGGAGAATTGGGACGGGTTTGACTTGTTAGATTTGAGATATGCGATTGGGGCGGGTATTCGATACAATACTTTCATAGGACCTTTCCGAATAGACTTCGCCTGGAAAATAAATAAGCAACCTCAGGAGGATAAAAATTACGAAATTCATATTAGTATTGGACAAGCGTTTTAGAATGAACAAAATAGTAAAAGTTATTTCATTTATACTACTTTCTTTAATTGTTTTGGGAATTTTATTTACAATTTTTACCCAAACATCAATCTTCAAAACTTGGTTAACAAACAAAGCAATTGCATATGCTCAAAATTATATCAATGGAAAAATTGAATTAAAAGCATTGACAGGAAACCCGTTTTCCTATTTTCAGTTAGAAGGTCTTTCAATTCAAGTAGAAGACGAACCTATAATTAAAGTCCAGAGAGTGTTTATACGCTACAGTCCCCTTTCACTTATTTTTAAAAAATTGGCTTTTAGTCAAATTATTTTAGAAACGCCTGAATTGCATTTGACTCAGCAAGATGACAAGACGTGGAATTTAGCTAAATTGTTAAAATCTACGGGAACTTCACGAAAAGCAAAAGACAGTCAAAATCTGTTAAAATTTAATTGGGAAATTGAACTCCCTAAGGTTCAAATTATTTCAGGCCGGGCTGAACTCAAAAATATAGCCTGGTATTTACCCCAAAAAATTAAAAATATTCAGTTAAATTTAGGTTTATGGTTTTCAGAAGGACGGTTTAAGCTGTCGTTAGAAAAACTGAGTTTTGACACACAAGAACCCAACCTACTAGTCCAAACTATCCACTCTAACGTAAAAATAAGTCCCGACAGCTTAATCGCGCAAGATTTTGAAATAAAAACAGAGTCTTCGAAACTCACATCAAAGCTGGATGTGAAAAATTTTAAAAATCCATATTTGCACTTTTTTATTAAGGGATACCCGATTTCTTTTGCAGAGATTCGACGAGCCGTGCCCGTTTTAATGCTATACGGCAATCCCAAACTAGATTTAGAAGCGAGAGGTACTTTAGACGACCTCGATATAAATTGTAATATATGGGTTGGTCGAAGTAAGATTGAAATCTTGGGTAATCTTCAAGTAAGGGACTTACCATACGGTTATAATTTGAAAGGTAAAGTTACGAATTTAAATTTAGCTGAAATTACCAACCAGCCAGACCTTGCCAGTAATCTAAATTTTAGTTTTAAAGTTATTGGGAAAAGCATAGAATGGGGAGATATAAATGCTGAATTTTTATGTGATTTTGATTCTAGTTATGCCGGAGGTAAATACCTTAGAGAATCTACCCTAAACTTAGCGGTAAAAGGAGATTCTCTCAATTTTTTTGGGGATGCTTTAATTGAAGGGACTCACTCATATTTTTCAGGAAAGTTCGTTCCTAATAAAGAGCTTCAAATAAAGGGCAAGATTCAAGATTTGGATTTGGGTCGATTTGTACAAACAAATGATGTGACGACCGATCTAAATTTAGACTTTAACTTGGTTGGACGGGGTCTCAAAAATGAGACCCTGTCTGGGAATCTTAGTTTGATAGGCTCATCTTCTCATATCAACCAGGTACCCATTGACTCTGCTTTTATTGAACTTTACTTAAAAAATCAAATATTAAATTTGAAAGCGTTCACAATTTTTTCTCCTTTGGTTAAAATATTTGCAGCGGGTGATGTTTCCATCCAAAAAGAAAACCATCTAAAGTTTGATGCAAAATTTATGGATTTTTCCGTTTTAACAAAAGCCTTGCCCATTGATTCTCTTTGGGGAAAAGGAAATTTGTCTGGGCGGCTTGAGGGACCTCTGGATTCATTGGTTGTGCAGGCAAATTTAGATTTAACCCAAGTGGGTACCGAAGACTTGAATATTGCGCAATTTCAGGGAAATTTTTCAGGCATGTTCTCAAACAGTGAAAAATATTTCCAATTTAAAGGAGATGCCTCCGAGGCTGCAGCTTTTGGACTTACTGATTTAAGTGCTAATTTTACATTAGACTATCTCAACGCACTATCAAACTTTGTAATCGAAGTCCAACAAGGGGATAATGTATTTGCGGAAACCCAGGGAAAGTTTGGGTTTGAATCTGGTGGCTACTGGGCCAAGGTGCAAGATTTAGGTATTAAGATTTTCGGTCAAAATTGGGAAAAAGTTAACCCCGAAACAGAGATTCATTTTGTTGGTTCTGAGATTAGTGTGTCCCAACTGGTTCTTGCCTCTGAAGACCAATCTCTCAATCTATTTGGCCGTTTTGATTCTAGAAGGAATAATGATTTCACTCTGAAACTCACGAATTTAGATATTTCCAAGTTTGGTTCTTTGTTTGGACAAGAAGTAGACTTTGAAGGTCGTCTCAATTTTGAAACCATCTTTTCTGGCACATTAGAAAGACCTAATTTACAGGGTGAGATTAAAATTGAACAACTAAGGTATTCTAAAGTACCATTTAAAAACTTTTCGGGAAATTTCAACTATCAAGGAAATTCATTTTTCTGGAAATGTTTACTGTTCAAAACCGAAAGCGACAGCCTTCTGGAATCCAGTGGATTTTTGCCTGTGAAATTCTCTTTAGCACCCTTTGACACTAAATTACTTGAAGAAGCGCCTTTGGAAATCAAAATTAGCACGCAAGGTTTAGAGCTTTCATTCCTTCAGTTTTTTTCAAAAACATTCCAAAATATTGGAGGAACCCTTGTGGCAGATGTTGTGTTGAGCAATTCATTAAATGACTTACGCGGGGTAGGACCCATTCGATTGATTCATGGAAATTTTGATATACCTGAATTGGGAACAAAATATAGAAATGTGAATATAGATTTGGTTTTAAAAGGAAAAGAGCTAGTTATCAAAGATTTCCGAATACGATCAGGAGATGGTGAATTAATGTTAGTTGAAGGCAGTCTTTCTCTTTCAAAAAAGAGTTTAGAAAATTTTCACGCTCATTTCAGAGTCAAGAATTTTTACTTGATGAATAACAAAAAGATGCGAGCAAAAGTTAAAGGAGATATTCAACTCTTTGGGAGTATTCAAGCCCCCGAATTTACCGGAGAATTGACCATCAATCAAGCAAGGATCTATTATCCAGCATGGTTAAAAGATGAAACAGCAGTGGAATTGTCCGAAAAGCCATATTTTGTTATTCCTACAGATTCAGTCGTAATGGATACTGCAGGGGCCCTCCGGTTCCAAAAATCATTTAAAGGTGTAGAAAGTCAAATTAGTGAGACGCAGTTTTATAAAAACCTTCGAGGGGATTTGTCGTTCTATTTTCCAAGAAACACTTGGATTCGGAGTCAGCAAGCAAATATAGAAGTTGAAGGGGAACTGGTACCTTTAAAAGAGGGACCCGTCATTGTTTTATTTGGGGCCTTTTCAGCGATCCGAGGCTATTATGATTTGTTGGGCCATCGGTTTCAGATTAAAGAAGGCGAATTGGTATTCAATGGTGAACTTGAACCAAACCCGGAAATATACCTTGAAGCTATGTATGAATTTCAAGACTTAACCGGTGAGGAACCTCAGAAGCATGAAATAAAAGTTTTGGTCACCGGGACGTTACAATTCCCACAGTTTAAGTTTACTTTGGATAACCAGGAAGCCGACCAAAAAGACATTCTATCCTTTTTATTATTTGGACGCAGTTTTGATGAGTTAACACTTGGTCAAAGAAGCAGTGTTTCAGATGAATTTAGCTTAGAGAGCAAAGCTACGGGCTTTCTTGCTGGTCAGGTATTAAAAAGATTAACCAGTAAATTAGGTAGTGAGTTGAGTTTGGATGTCATACAAATTGAAAGTGGGAAAAATTTATCTGACGCAAAAGTGCGTATAGGTAAATACGTTACACCTGATGTTTTTGTTAGCGTAAGCCAAGATTTTGGTGCAGAAGGAGATCGCAAAGTTGAACTGGAATATGAAATTCCCAAGAAAATTCTATTTTTTAATCTTTTATTGCAAGCTTCAAGGGAAAGAAAAGGCGATACGGCATTGGATGTCATTTGGAAGATTGAATGGTGAGTGAATTGGATGATTAGTGTCAACATCAACTTGTCACTAAAATGACTGCGGTGGTAAAATTCGGTCACAAAATTACACTATCAAAAATAATTGTGGAATATTTCTGCATACCTATTCATATTGTAGGTATATTTTATTATTCAATAAATTAAAGATTTTTTGATAAACATTTTTCTTGACTTTATAATCATCAAGCATTATTTTTAATATACGAGTTTGATTAAATTAAACTTAGCTTAATGTGGTCGAATTAAGCTCCGTGGGTTTGTTCATTCAAAAGTCTAAAATCATAAATTAAAGTAGAGGAAAAGTTTGCTGTGTTCTAGCAATTAATATTTACTGGGAACGGAGGCTATTATGAGTAGGGGTGGAAAGCTTCAAATAAAGGAGCAAAAACTCGAAGCGCTTATAAAGGAATTACATCATGTTGATTGTTGGATTGATTTTAAAAAGCTAAAGGAGATCGTTTCATACGGTCAAATAGTTGTTCCTCACCTTGAAGAAATCTTGCAGACGGCCTTAAAAAAGAGTTCTGGTATTAATATAACCAACCCACCTACAGGTACCGATTGGTTCATCGTTGTTCATGCACTTTATTTACTTGCTCAATTACGGTCAGAAGACTCGCTGGATTTGGTCCTGGCATTTCTTTCACAAGAGCAAGAAATATTGAACTACTGGTTACAAGATTTATTGATTGAGGATATTTGGGAGGTTGTTTACTTTTTGGGTCAGAATCAATTGGAAAAGTTAGAGGCGTTTATTTTGAATCAGAATAACAATATTTTTTCTCGACTGGCTGTGGGCACAGCCTTGATTCAAATAAGCGCACACGATGGATCAAAAAAAGATAACGTGGCCAGAATAATTAAAAAGGTTCTTGGATTAGAAAAAGAGGATCCAGATTTTATTGGTCTTCTCTCTTGTGAGCTTTTGGATATTAAAGATGAGGCCCTACGTACATCGATTTTAGAAGCGTTAGAAAAGCATGATGTTTGGCCTGGTCTTGTCAGCGCCGATGAAGTTCAATTAATATATAAAAATAAAAATCTCCGTGCTATGATTCCACTTGACATTTTTCAAAGGTATGAGAATTTTCGTCAATATGCCTACTTCGCACAAACATCACCCTTTAAACCTCAAAAAAGAAAAACGCGTCAAAAATTAGCAAACCAGACCTAGAGACATGGACGAAAACCCCAAATTTGCAGAATTAACAACATCTAAGTTATTGTTTTCTTGATCGAGTTTTTTCTAAAAATATACTTTCCGTCCACGTCTCTGGTTATTTATTTGAAATGCATTTCAAGAATCAAAAGAAAATCTATACTGATACGAAGGGTTATTTATAAAGAATTGGGGATTTGTTAGTATCTTACAATAATTATTTGAGAACTTAACTCCTGTTAACAACTCTTTTTCAGATGATCCATAACGCCGGTGTGCAAATTTATATCTCTTAAAAAGCTCTCGACTTGAGGGCTTTTTTATTGATTTTTTTTATAAATTTTATTATAATAATAATTAAAGTTTACAATTTATGACGTTGGTGCAAAAACAGGATAATCTTAACGTTAAACACTCGTAATTTCAATTATTATAACTTACGGTTTTTAGCTTTTAACCTTTTTGCACCTACGTCATTTATTCTAATTTTAAAGGAAGTCGCGAATATGGCTTTAGTAAAACTTAAAATTGGTGATCCAGCACCAAAAATTGGTAAACTGCCTGGCGTTGATGGTAAAACCTACTCCATGGAAAATTTTGAAGATAAAAAGATATTAATTATTGCTTTTACCTGTAATCATTGTCCTTATGTTCAAGCCTATGAAGATCGACTCATAGAAATCCAAAACGATTATAACGATAAAGGAATTCAATTAATTGCCATCAACGTTAATGAAACTAAGCACTATCCGGAAGATGATTTTGATCACATGGTAATTCGGGCCAAGGAAAAGGGATTCAATTTTCTTTATTTGCGTGATGAGACTCAAAGGATCGCTGCAGCTTATTATGCCCGTACTACCCCAGAGGTATTTGTTTTAGATCAAGAAAGAAGGCTGCGATATCGTGGACGCATCGACGACAATTGGGAGTATCCAGAAGAGGTGGAAACACCGGATTTGCGAAATGCTTTAGATGAGCTTTTAGCGGGTAAAGAGGTATCTACCCCTGAAACACGTGCTGTGGGATGTCCAATAAAATGGATCACCAATTTTACCTAATATCTTTTCTATGGTAGAAAAAAGCGAAATATGTTATTCTAAATAAGTCTTGACAAATGCTTTTTTCTATATTATATTGTATAAGCTGAATTAATTTGGAATTTAAATCAAAATTAATAGGGAGGATTCAATGGCATCGTTTAGAGGCGGAGTTGTAGTTACATACTGTAAATCTTGTCGTACCGAGCAGGAAATGAAGCCAGTACGCGAAGGATTTGAAGGCAAGATTATTTGGTTGAGATGTATGGATTGTTCAAAAATGATTTTTCTAAATAAAGAAGATTATGAAGATCTTCTTCAAAATAATAAACAGAAAAAGAATAATGGAACAGAAAAAGATTATGTAGATTATGCTCCCAACAAAACTTTTTATATTGGCCAACATATTTATCATAAAATTTGGGATGACAAAGGTGAGGTATTAAAAAAAGAAAAAACTAATAGTGGGCGTCAAGCTATAACAGTCGCTTTTGATCGTTTAGGTGAAAGGATTTTAGTTGAAAATTTAAATGTATAATTAACGATTTTAAAAGAGCCACTTATTGTGGTGTTAAGCAGAGAAAAAACGATTTGAGGGGCTAATAGATTAACCAAGGAGTTAGATGGATTTTATTAGAAGAACAATGAAAAACTAAATTTCGGTTATTAATACCCAAATGGTGGAATATCATTTGGGTTTTTTATAGTTCTTTAAATTGCATTAATTTAAAAACCTCTGATGATTTAATTGAAACAAATTTTTAGACGATAAGTATAACCTAACGAATTAATTTAGGATAATTGAAATTAAGAATCAGTATGGCAAAGAAGCGCAAAAAAAATGATAGTAGACCCAAACAGTCTATTGAAAAATACTTAGAGGAAATCGGTGGATTTTCTCCACTGCCCCCTGAAGAAGAGATTGAATTAACTCGTAGGATTCGAAAAGGTGATTCCAGGGCTTTAGACAGATTGATCAAAGCCAATTTACGCTTTGTTATCAGCGTAGCTAAAGAGTACCAAGGTCAGGGCTTGCCTTTGCAAGATTTGATTAGCGAAGGGAATTTGGGATTAATTAAAGCAGCTCAGCGGTTTGATGAGACTCGTGGATTTAAATTTATTTCCTACGCTGTTTGGTGGATCCGGCAGTCAATTCTTCAAGCTTTAGCAGAACAATCTCGCGTGGTGCGATTGCCTTTGAATCGAGTCGGCGCTATCAACAAAGTTGGTAGAGCGCTTGAAAAATTGGAAAAGGTCTTCGGAAGAGAACCCAGCATGCAAGAAGTCGCTGATAACATGGAGATGACGGCTTACGAAGTCGCTGATGTGTTAAAAACATCTGCACGCCATCTTTCTTTGGATGAGCCTTTTAAAGAAGAAGAGGGCAATAATCTTTTAGATGTTTTGGAAAGTGATCGTTATGAACCTCCAGATGACACGTTGATGCAAGAGTCTCTTAAAGAAGAAATAGATAAGGTGCTAGTTACTCTAAAACCAAGAGAGGCTGAAATTATTCGGCTATATTTTGGATTGGAGGGTGACAGGCCGTTAACCCTTGAAGAGATTGGAGAGCATTTTAAGCTCACTCGTGAGCGCGTGCGGCAAATAAAAGAAAAGGCCCTACGGCGTATGCGACATCGTTCCCGCTTGGAACCTCTTAGAAAGTATTTAGGGTAAAACCTAATTCTGATGATACTAATGCCCTTGGTTTTTCAAGCCGAGGGCATTTTTTTTAATTCCTTCTGTCGATTTGGGTGAAAATTTACTTATTTACTCTTGCTCTTATTCATTTGTTTGATTATTTTTAATCAATCCATGGAAAAAGAATATGTGGAAATTGTTTTTCCTTTACCTGTCAACCAGGTCTTTACCTATCACGTTCCCGTTGACCTCAGAGACGTAGCTCAAATAGGCTGCCGTGTCATTGCCCCCTTGGGCGCTCGTAGACTTACTGGATTTATTATCGAATTTAAAGAGGATTCAAATTTAAAAGAACTGAAAGACTTATATGACATATTGGATTCGGAGCCTTTAGTTTCTAATGAAATTATTCAATTAGCAAAATGGATTTCTGAATACTATATCTGTTCACTAGGCGAAGCATTGAAATCGTCCATACCTTCAACTTTTCTTATGGCTTCCAAGAAATATGTGGCACCATTGGTAGATCAAGTTGAAGAAATAGCTGGCAAGATAGCTGCTTCCGCACCTCGTCAAGCACAAATCTTAAGATATTTAGCCAAAAGCGGAAAAATCTCTATCGATTTTCTCAAAAAGAAAATTGGTGCCAAGAGTTTAGTATCAAGCATAAATCAATTAGAGATGAACGGATGGGTGCATGTTGAGCAGGTTCTTGCCAAATCCAAGGCCAAACCTAAATTTCAGAAATTTGTCAGGTTAATTTCAGAGGTTTTCAATAAGGATGAAATAAATCAAAAAAAAATACTTTTAGATAGCTTAGCTCCTAAGCAGGCTCAATGTTTGATCTATTTGCAAGAAAAGAACCGTGAAGTCAGTCAAGCTGAAATTATGCGGCACACAGGCGTCTCGTCAAGCTCATTAAAATCATTGGCAAAAAATAATTTAGTTGAAATATTTGAAAAAGAAATACTGCGTGATTACTATCATTCAAATAGCTATGTTTCTCCCAAGCCGGTAATTTTAAACGCAGAACAGCAGCAGGCTTTGAATCCTGTATTAAATGTCATCCAAAAAGAATTCTTTGAGACGTTTTTACTTTACGGTGTTACCGGGAGTGGTAAAACTCAGATTTATATTGAAGCTATTTATAAAGTTTTGGAAAAAGGCAAGGATGCCATCGTTCTTGTTCCAGAAATTTCTCTAACCCCTCAAACGGTTCAACGATTTAGAGCACATTTTAAAGAAAAGGTGGCTGTGCTTCACAGTGCCATGTCTGAGGGTGAACGGTTTGACTCGTGGCGAAGACTAAAAGAAGGAACGGCGAAAGTTGCAGTGGGGCCGAGATCAGCATTATTTGCTCCTTTACAAAATATTGGGTTAATTGTGGTGGACGAAGAACACGAAGCCACTTACAAACAGTCCGATTCAGCGCCACGATATCATGCAAGAGATGTAGCTGTGATACGGGCTAAATTTTCAAATGCAGTCGTTATTTTGGGGTCAGCGACCCCTTCCGCTGAATCTTATTTTAACGCCCAAATCGGCAAATACCGACTCTTGGAATTATCCCGCCGTGTGGATGACGTTCCCCTACCTGAAGTTAGCTTATTAGACCTGCTCAAAGAAAAGAGAATGTCTGGTAAAAAGACAGAGCCCATATTTTCCCGCATATTATCTCAAAAAATTGAGGAAAAGTTAAAGAAAAAGGAACAAATAATTTTACTTTTGAACAGACGGGGATTTTCAAGTTTTATTAAATGCAAAGAGTGTGGTCATATCGAAAATTGTGAAAATTGCAATATTACTTTGACCTACCACTTGCATGGACACCGACTCCGCTGCCATTATTGTGGATTTTACAAACAAGCTCCAAAAGTTTGTCCTAAGTGTTTAGGATCGGATATTCTTTTCCGAGGACTTGGAACTCAGAAAGTCGAAGAAGCAATCAAAAAGCAATTTCCAGAAGTAAGAGTCGTTCGAATGGATTTGGATACTACAAGTAGAAAATGGGCCCATGACAGGATTTTGCAGGATTTCGAACAAGGCAAATACGATATTCTTTTAGGTACCCAAATGGTAGCCAAAGGACTTGATTTTCACAGAGTGACCTTGGTAGGAGTCATTAATGCGGATGTTGGTTTATTGATACCCGACTTTCGTTCCTCCGAACGAACCTTTCAACTACTGACACAAGTGGCTGGTCGTGCTGGCCGTAAAGATTTGCCTGGCGAGGTCATAATTCAGACTTATTCTCCCAAAAGTACTTGTTTACTTTGTGCACAAAAGCACGATTTTAAACGATTTTTTCATACTGAGATTTCAGAGCGTCGAGAGCTACATTATCCTCCTTTTGGTCGAATTAACAGTATCTTATTTAGAGGAAAGGATGAGAAAAAAGTAATGAAGGCTGCTCAAAATTATGCGAATGTCATAAAGAGTCTTCAAGGCCCTTTCAATCTTCTTGGACCTGCCCCCTCACCTATTGTTAAAATTCAAAATCAATATCGCTGGCAGATAATTTTAAAAGGGGATAAGAAAAGAGACCCCAGTGGTAAATCCATGCGGCAAGCTATTCGTGAAGCAGAAGTCTTATATAAAAATGTTTATAAAGGCCGAGGAGTTAAAATTGCGATAGATGTAGATCCAGTGTCGCTCATTTGATGATATAGTAGTTATAAAAATCTGTGAAAAGGGAAAAGTATACAGTGAATAGTGAATAGTAAATAGTGAATAGGGGGTGCCGTTTGACTCGTCCTGAAAAAAGTTGACAAAATTAGTAGTAGTAGTTTTTCTTTTTTCTTTTTGTGGATATGTGGATAACTTTTTACTGGTCTTTATTCACTTACTGGTTTTGCCAGCGTATCCTACTATCAAATCCACAACCCCGGAGTAGTTTTCAATACCTTCTTTAATTTGGTTAGCTTTTAAATATAGATTATATCCTTTCTCAGTGATATTTGATATGATTCCGCTGTAACTTAGCCATCTTTCTTTTACAGCCTCCAAATCTAATTTTAAGCCATCGCTAAGGTTATTTAAGTAATATTTTTTTTTAGATTCATTGTTTTTTAAGTTTTGGAAAAAATAGCCCAAAACCTGAAAGTAACCACTATACTGGCAGAGGGGGTCTGGAGTATTAATGCAAACTAAGTAAGCCAAAAAGTTGGCCTCAGCTTCATTAGTGTAACCCATGAGGTGGGCTTTTTCATGAGCAAGGACAAAGGGAAGTTCAAAAATCAGCAAATCCGAGTTATAGTGTACCTCATGAAAAAATGGACTAAACCATCCGCTAGTTGTTGTTTTATTCAGAACCCAGTTTCCCCAAAATGTTTTTATTTTATCTGTACCAGGCACTTTTGACAATCCAAGCTCAGTAAGCACTTTGGGATATGTTTCTTCGATTATAGCATTGAGGTCTTCTACATTTTTAACCGAATAGGATAAATTTAGATGATTTCCATGACTAATAATTTGAGCAAAGGTAGAATCAAATGCATCCAGCGAAAGTTTAACATTTTCAAGGTGGAGTTTCGATTTTAAGGGTAATCGAAGATAATTTAATCCCCAAAAAAGGTTAAACCACACATAAAAAAGAGCCCCCGTAATTATTATATTCAAGATAATTTGAGAGATGGTCATTCGTCTTTTTCTGACGCGATTTATAACGTACGGAATGCCAAAAAGTATAATAAACCACAGCATGATTTCTGTAATTGAAAAAGATAATTGGTTAGACAACTGTGAAATAATCAAGGTGAGAATTGGATATAGACCATTTGAATAGTAATTTTCGACAAAGGTCGGGAATTGAGATAAAATTTGTATTAATAAATAAAACGATAGAGCCAGGCCGATAATCCCAGCTCGAAGTTTAGTGGGAGACTTCATTTATATTATTAAATTAAAAGCGGATGATTGCGTGGTTAAAATTTATATCTTTTTTGAAATATAATGAATAAATTTAAATATGCAAGAGAAATTGTAAAAATTCGCAAAATTTTTAACATTTAATTTAAATTCCGAAAAATTTGCTTGGCAGAAAATTGCAAGTGATTAAACTAAACCCAATTCACCCGCGATGGATTGCATTGCTTGGATTACATTGTTTAAGTGTTCTTCCAAAGACAAATTCAACAGTTCCGCGCCCTTTTGAATGTCTTCTCGACTAACATTTCTTGCAAAGGTCTTATCTTTCATTTTCTTTTTCACAGATTTGACCGCCACGTCCATGAGACTTTTAGTTGGACGAACCAGCGCTACGGCCACGATAAATCCTGTGAGTTCATCCACGGCGAACAGAGCTTTTTCCATATTGCTTTCAGGTACAACCCCGGTGTAATCAGCATGAGAAAGAATCGCACGCGTAATTTCTTCAGAAAAACCTTTTTCTTTTAAAATTTGTACCCCTACAAAGGGATGTTCTTCTTTCGTTGGATGTTGTTCGTAATCGAAGTCATGTAATAATCCAACGATAGCCCATTTTTCTTCGTCTTCGCCAAACTTTCGTGCATAAAATCGCATGACTGCTTCCACAGCCAACATATGCTTGCGTAAATTTTCAGATTTGGTATATTGGGTCATGAGTTCCCAAGCCTCTTGACGATTCACGTGAACCTCCTTCATTTATCATATAAGATTTTACCTTCGCGAAGTGACCGACTTATAAGGTGATTTTTCTTTTAAATAAGCGTTTCAATTTCTGAAGTGGTGTAGGGAAAAACATCTACGCATGGCCTAACAAATACAGTTCAAGATCTTTGGAAAAATCTCAAAAGTTGCAGGCAGCTTCCCGGGTTGCTCACCATCAGCTTCTATTAAAATTTCAAAATCAGAATTAAGCGTTATTGTTTTCCCCTGCAAATATTTCACTTTTGGGTGTTTAGCTAAAGTTCCATTATAAAGCTTGTTAATATTGGTCAAAACTTCTCGGCGAGAAACATCTCCTATAATAGCTATTTCAAAAAGACCGTCGTCGATTTTTGCATTTGGAGCGATCCACATGCCCCCACCAAAAAATTGCCCATTAGCTATTACCACTGAGTTAGCAATCTGTTCTTGAGTTAAAAAATCATCTATTTTTATTTGCATGGGCTTATTTTTATAAACGGTAAGGGTTCTCAACAATCCTGTCATATAGGCAAAAAAAGGTCCTAATGCTTTGGTAGAATTATTAACAAGTTGTGCTAAGGTACCACCAAAACCTGCATCAGCTATATTGATGAAATATCGAATCACCGGATAGCCATCGAGACTCTGGCATTTTATTAAACCAAGATCACATTTTTTAATTCTTTTGTCCAAGATAAGAGAAGCAGCGTCCTCTAACTTTTCCGGAGTCTCTAAAGTTTTTGCCCAATCACCACCCGTTCCCATGGCAATCACCCCGAGACTCGCTTCGGGATTGATTAATTTTTCATTTTCAAAAAAGCCATTTACAACCTCATTAATGGTGCCGTCGCCTCCTAAGGCGATGATGGTTTCATATCCCTGCCAAAGTGCCTGTCGTGTTATTGTGGTGGCATCATAGATATCTTTAGTAAATTCTGTTGAAAAGTCCCCTAAAATGTGTTTCAATTCTCTGCCAAAGTCCGACCAATTTTTGGCAACAGTGTGATTGCCTGCAATAGGATTTACTACCAGCTTGATTTTTCTATTCACTCTTTTTCCAAAATCAAAGTCTCACAAGGGCATAATACTTTAAATTGATGGGCATCCTTGACTGTGCCCACAATTTCACCGTAGTGCATGGGTATGCAAAGCTTGGGATTGATTTTTTTAGCTGCTTCTGCGGCTTCTTCAGCCGTCATCACGTAGGTGCCGCTCACGGGTAGAAGCGCAATATCACATTGAATACTTTCCATTTCTGGAATAAGGTCTGTATCCCCAGCGTGGTATATTTTTTCACCGGTCATTTCAATCACGAATCCAAGTCCGCCAGCAGATTTGGGATGAAACTGTTTGTTTAAATTGTAGGCGGGCACTACTTCAATTTCAACACTTTGCACCGACAATTTATTTCCAGCCTCAACCGTACGCACCAGGCCTTTGAGACCCTTGGCAACGGTCTTGTTCGTCACGACTACTGTTTCGTCGGTGTGGATTTTTTCGATATCCTCTTTTGAAAAATGATCATAATGATCATGGGTAATTAAAATGATATCAGCAGATTCTCCATCCTTAAGTTTCCATGGGTCAATGTAAATGGTCTTCTCCCCTTTGATTTTGAAACTATCGTGACCTAGCCAACTAATTTGATTCTGCATACTGGCTCACCTCCTGTAAATTTTTAAATTTGATATTTTTTTGGATAAAAATCCTACGGGATGTATCCAACCTTATTAATTCTTTTTAAGAATTACAATGTACTCATATCTCATGGTTGAATCTTTTTCACCTCTAATATTTGATGGTGAATTTTCACTTGGCATTCTTTTATGTAATATTGATCTAACAAAAGTTCTTTGATGTTGAAATCCATTACACTCAAAGAGATCGGCTGATATTTTATCTGTTGGCAACTCTAAACCTTTCACCCTTCTATTGCCTACCACAAAACAAACAAAACCATGGTTTTTGACTTTACTTGCTATAATCTGGATGGAATTGTACAAATCTTTATAAAACGAAAAGACCTCTTTAGCCCGTTTTTCATCTTTATTAGCAATTCTTTCAACAAACTCATATAGCAAGTTAGACGGCAAATCATAAGAAATATTTTTGGCTTTACTGCCAAGGGAAGTTCTGTCGACATTCTCTTCTAATCCCAACCATCTCAAAGATAATCGGGAAAACTGACCATAGGCAACGGTAGTCCTTGAATCACCATAAGGTGGGGAGGTTACTACCAAGTCAATTGAATTATCATCTAAAGGTATACCGTCAGTAATATTTATGTTTTCTAACTTTAAAGTATTTTCGCTTGGTATAAAATCTTCGTAAAAACTTGAAAGAAGTCCAATATTTTTTAATGATATATCTCGAAAAGTTTTTAATACATTTAAATTATTTTCAATGTCTTTTCTTCTTAATAATTTGAATTCATTATATCTTGTTCTTGACACCCTTCTAACAGTTTCTGAAAATGCTACTTTAAAAAATGCTTTCATTTTATCATCTTCAATTGCATAAATTGCTTGTCTTAATTTTGATAACATTTTTATTACATCTTTATCAAACCAATAATCAATATTATGAAAATTCACATTATATGGTTTTTTACCTTTATAGATTTCACCTATATATTCTAATTTTTTTAATAATAGCTTAGTTTCGATAGGAGTTGTCCTAACTTTTGCAATTAGAACCGCCAAAGGATTTATATCATACCCTATAAAATTTCTTTTACTAATTAGGCATTCTCCAGCCACAACGCCTGAACCCATGAATGGGTCGAGTATCTGAGCTCCTTCATTTGAAAAGTCAGAAATTAATTTTCTTACAACTAAAAAATGGAACATAGCTGGATACGGATGTATCCCGTAAATTCTGCTTGATGCAGGAAAATCTTTAAAGTCAAAATATTCATCTCTTACCCTTTTAAATGGTAAATCTTTTACTATTTCAACTACGCTATTAACTTTTTTTTCAAATTCAAAGAGATTTATCTGTTTCATATTATAAAAAAGTTTAAAGTGTCCACCAGGTCATGATAGCCAAATAACATAAAAGAAGGAACCCCCCTTCTTTTCGTCCCAATTTTTTGCCAGTTTTAAACAATGGAAACAAAATTAAAGTAAGAACAGTCATGATTGGCAGATGATTATATACGAGGTCTTTGGTTACTGGTAAAGGGTTTGCTAAGGCACTGGGACCAGCAATGGCCATCATGTTGAAAATATTTGAACCCACGATATTACCAGCACTAATATCCCCTTCTTTTTTTAAAGCTGCCACAATCGATGTAGCTAATTCTGGCAATGAAGTCCCCAAAGCTACAATCGTTAAGCCAAGGACCAGTTCGGAAGCGCCTAATCTTCGGCTGATTTCTGAAACTGAATTGACCACCCAATTAGCCCCTAAAGTTAACAAAACAATTCCAACCATAATAAGTAGGATATTAATACCATTTTTTTTTCTTTTAGCATTTAATTTTTTATATTCTTTCTCAAGTACATTAGAGCCTTTTCGGGCTCCAATGACAACAATGGCCAAGTAGACCAAGAAACCGGCGGATAAAGTAAATCCATCAAATCGGCTTAATATGCCATTGGCACAAATTGCCCAGAAGTAGAAAGAAATACCAATAACCAGCGGCACTTCAAATTTTAAAAGTTGCAGATGAATGGCGATGGGTCGTGCTAAAGCTGAAAGGCCCAAAATTAAACTAATATTAGTAACATTCGATCCAACGATGTTGCCTAAAGCCACATTTGCTTTGCCTTTTATGGCAGCGATTAGACTCACAATAAACTCGGGCATTGAAGTACCCAAAGCTACAATAGTTAAACCCACAATAATTGGGTGAATTCCCAGCGATCGAGCCAAACGGGAACTACCTTGTACCAGCGCATTGCCACCAACAAATAGTAATATCAAACCTATTATAAAAAGAACAATAATCCATTGCATCCCCCAAATAGTAAAATCCATAATTCTGCCTGATAATGATTATAGTATTTTCAAATCGTTGCAGTTAATATAACTTTTGAAAGGGAAAATGTCAAGGAGAGAGTGATTCATGAACGGCCCCGAATTTAGTTCGCATTTTGTTCTGTTTTGCTCGGCATAATTAATGTAATCAGCTTTTTGACGGGCCTGCCTGGAATTACTTTTGGCCTGTATTTAAAAACTATGTGTTCTTGGATTATTCATAAAACCTAATCTCAGAGGTGCTAACACGCTAAGAATATCGAGGGCATAAACAGGTTGCATTCAAAACTCAGTTTTAATTGAGACCGGCGTAACAATAGTATAATAATGCTTAATTTTTATGTTTTTCAATACATTGCGTCTCTACGACTTTGCGGCGCGTAGTATTAACAGCACGGTCTTGTTTTTTTTTACAGGAAAATTTAATTAGCAATTAAGATAAAATTCGAATTTCGAATGGGAAGTTGCAGGTATCGAGTCATAGCGATCAAGAGCCTGTGTGGATTAAGTGAGAGCATTTGTAACCGCGAAAAATTTTTAACGCGAAATAATAAACGCTCATTAGTTATCGCGTTGGAATATTTTCGCGGTTAAAGTGACTGCACAATTCTTAACTTTAAAATACTCAACCACAATTAGAGTATTTTATAAGTCTTTATAATCATTTGAGAACTTAACTCCTTTTAACAATTCTATTTCAGATGATCAGCAAATTTAAATACCCATAGGAGGAGAGCGTTTTCATGAATTTCGAGTTTTGGTCCTTTTGACCCGCTGGAATAGAAATCATTTCATACAGTTGGGCTTGTAAAGACGTGGAAATTATTTCAGAGGGTAGATTTGTCTTGTGTTATGACATCGGCATTTCGCTAAAGGCTTGTGCTATTTCCAAAAAGCCTGCGCAACCCGAAGCATTATCGTCGGCCCCGTTGTAAATCTTATTATTTTTGATCCCGACATGATCTTATAATCTATCACCGTACTAAAATTTATTTAGAGTCCAGTAGGTTTATCTATAAAGACTGTTGTTATATCGAATTTATTTTCCAAATGTTCCGCCAAGGCTTTTACCCCCAAA
>JBHIAC010000050.1:0-19529 GCA_046758365.1 bacterium | reverse complement strand
ACGGTGTTCAAGCTTTAGCTTGCATTGGAGGGGGACATCACGCTAAAGCGTGAACACCCAACTACTGTAAAATATAAGAAGGATGGTTTGTTGGACTCATGGCATAGATTGAATAAAAGATTCTAAAAGTGGACGGTGTTCAAGCTTCAGCTTGTACTGGGGGGAAATCACGCTAAAGCGTGAACACCCAACACTGTAAAATATAAGAAGGATGGCTTGTTGGACTCATAGCATAGATTAAATAAAATATTATAAAAGCGGGCGGTGTTCAAGCTTTAGCTTGCATTGGAGGGGAAATCACGCTAAAGCGTGAACACCCAACAATGAATAATCAGATTATTCCTCCCAACAAGCAAAAGTCTACCTACGCTGTCGATGGAGCGTTTTATCAACAATGCCCGCCATATTTTTCGTATTTAGGATGTCTCCCAAAAATTGATTGATTCTTGCACTATACTTGACTGGTTCTTTCAAAATTTCATTGTAGTAGAGGTACATTACATCTATGTTTGATTGATTAGCCAACCAATCTTCAACTTGTTGTACATGTTTTAGGAAAATCTTCTTCATCTCTTCATCGCTGACTTTATCGGTTGGCTGTCCTCTTCTAATGAGCATTTGTTTTTGGGATGCCAGAATTTCCTCTATTTTTCTATGTATAAAAATTATTTTATAAGAATAATTTTGAGGCAAATGCTCGAGTAGCGCTGAAATTACTTTAACTGCTTTCCCTTTGGCATTTTGCAGCCATGATGTATCCTTTTCAAGCTCCTTTACCTTTTCAAATTCATAGTACCCTTTTGGATTGTCCTCATCAGCGGTTCTTATCTGGTCTGTTAGAATTTTCATACCGCCGGCCTCGAGCATCTTCATCAACATCGAAGTGCCAGAGCGAGGTAAACCTGAAACAATCGTTATTACTTCTTTATTTATATTTTGCTTCATAATTAACTTATCTTTTTTAATGGTTCGACAAAACAGCCAGAAAGTTGATGTAGATATTCTTGTCAAATCAGTCATTGTTCTCTCTTTAAGACAGCCTTTTTTATTAATAAAGGAGACTTTGATATATCGTCTGGTGTCATAAATCGATCACTTTTATTTTTCTTTAAATCTAATCCAATTGAATTGTAAATTTGTGCAACATAATAGGAACAGAATAATTTGTTTGCTCGGCGTAACTCATCTCTTTTGTCCATATCTTTTTTTAATAAAATGAATAATCCAAATATAATTAATTTCCATTTCGCATAGCTTTTACCAAGTTCTTCCTGAGCAAACTGTACCATTTTGATGCGATGTTCATCAGAGATCTGTTCTTTACACCAAAACCACTCTACATCGCCTTTGTAATGTTCAACATTATGTGATAAAGGAGTAACTATCACTCCTTTGCCAACAGCTTCCATAACCATTAAACGTTTATTCCACCAGACAGCGATTCCTGCATGCGAATAAGCTGAACCGGTTATTTTTGTTATTAAAAAGGAAATCAATCCTTTTCCTTTGTACATTAACACATCGCCGTTTTTAATTTGACTACGTACATGAGCATATTGATATGTTTTTATATTCATTTTTTCCTCCTTTGAAATTGAAGATAAGGAGTCTCAAAGACGACTCCAAAATAAGTAATTAAAGTATTAAAATCAAAAATTTTTTATTAACGTTTTATTAATTATAAACAGTTCGATCCCCTTAATGTGCGACACACTTTACGCACTAAACTTGAACTCCTCAATAAAATTTTATAAGGTTAATTAATTTTTTTATTTTTTACTTGACAAAGTAAAATTAATTTAAAAATTATATATTATGGTCAGGTCATGATTGTACGGACCTACACACTTTGTACCACTGTGTTGATTATGATTAAACAAGCTTTATTTTCAAGCAAATACACATTTGGGAGGAGAAATGCATGAACATTAGTAAAAATGCATTAGAACTTCTTTCTTTGGAAGGAAAAGTTGCAGTCATTACCGGCGGCGCATCAGGGATTGGTTTCGGAACTGCAAAACGTTTAGCGGAATTGGGAGCAAAGATTGTTGTTCTGGATATCATTGAAGAAAATGGAGCTAAAGCTGTAAAAGAAATCAAAAGTCTTGGCGGTAAGGCAATATTTATTAAATGCGATGTTAGATCAAATTCAGATTGTAAAAATGCGGTAGAAGGAACAATTAAAGAATTCGGCAAAATAGATATTCTTTTTAATAATGCCGGCATAGCAATAAGAAAAAACACGGTTGATTTAAATGAAGAAGATTGGGACCTAGCGGTAGATGTAACTTTGAAAGGTATCTACATGCTTTCTCATTATGTTATTCCTTATATGATCAAAAATGGTGGAGGCAGTATTATAAATTCCGGCTCCGGATGGTCACTAAAGGGCGGTCCCAATGCAGTTTCATATTGTGCTGCTAAAGGTGGAGTACTCAATCTAACTCGTGCTATGGCAATAGATCATGGTAAACATAACATACGAGTGAACTGTGTATGCCCAGGAGATGTAGATACGTCGCTCTTAAGAAGTGAGTGTACACAGTTAGGTGAAGATGAGGAAACGTTTATGAAAGAAGCGGCAGACAGGCCTATAAACAGAGTTGGAACCCCTGAGGACGTTGCTAACGCTGTTTTATTTTTTGCCAGTGACCTGTCTACTTGGGTAACCGGTACGCATTTAGTAGTTGACGGGGGTGGGATAGCCTAATAATAATTTTTCGCTCATCATTGACATGCTCAAAATGTGTGTACAGGCTTCAGCCTGCCTATGACAATCTCAACCTAAAGGTTGTACACCCTATTTTGCAGAAGTCTAATACTCAATTAATAAAGGAGGGGTGTGATGACATTACAAATTTCCTGGGTTGACTGGATGATCATCGCGCTCTATTTTATCTTTGTATTAGGAATTGGAATTTATTTGAAAAGATTCACCGGAACCGGTGAAGACTTTTTTCTAGCAGGGAGAAAAAATAGTTCTTGGGTGGCCGGTCTGGCTTTTTTTAGTGCCAATATGGGTGCTCTCGAACTGTTAGGCATGACTCGAAATACATTTGAATAGGTATGTTTTTAGCACATTTTTATTGGGTAGGCGCTATCCCAGCGATGCTTTTTCTTGCCATTTACATGATGCCATTTTATTACAGCAGCAAAATACACTCAATTCCAGGGTATTTAAAATTACGTTTCGATGAGAAAACCCGAGTGCTCAATGCCATTGCATTTGCAATTATGACCCTACTGGTTTCTGGTATTAATCTAACAAAACGTAAATAAATGAAGTCGTGGTGGGCAAAATGAAAAATGCAAATTGCAAATTTAAAAGGGCAAAATGAAAAGAAAAGTTAGCTTAAAACTTTGTCATTTCCGATTATGTTATTTTGTAGTCAGCATCTATTTATTTTTTGGGTGTGAAAATAACTACGCGCTTGATAATGGTCTGGCCTTGACTCCACCAATGGGTTGGAACAGTTGGAATAAGTTTGGCTGTAATGTTAGTGAAGATTTAATTAAAGAAATAGCCGATGCAATGGTTGAGACTGGTATGAGAGATGCTGGATACCAATATATCGTAATCGACGATTGCTGGCAGATAAGTAGAGACCGTGAAGGAAATATTATTGCTGATCCCGAAAGATTTCCATCGGGTATGAAAGCGCTTGCAGATTATGTACATTCAAAAGGTCTGAAGTTTGGTTTATATTCGGATGCAGGCACCATGACATGCCAAAAGCGTCCTGGCAGCCGAGGGTATGAATACCAGGACGCTCGCCAATACGCCGCCTGGGGTGTGGATTATTTGAAGTATGACTGGTGTCATCATGGAGATCAAAATGCAATCGCATCTTATTCTTTAATGCGCGATGCTCTACGGGCATCGGGAAGGCCTATTGTCTTTAGTATTTGCGAGTGGGGAAGCAATAAACCCTGGCTTTGGGCCAAAGATATAGGGAATCTTTGGCGTACAACTGGTGATATACAAGATTGCTGGGATTGTAAGAGAGATTGGGGTGGAATGGGCTGGACACATATTCTGGATAAGCAGGTTGGGCTGGAAGTATATGCCGGCCCCGGTCATTGGAACGATCCAGATATGCTGGAAGTCGGCAACGGAGGCATGTCAATTACTGAATACAGAGCACATTTTAGCCTTTGGTGCATTCTTGCAGCTCCATTGATGGCTGGTAATGATTTACGGAACATGACACCAGAGATTACTAAAATTCTGACAAACCGAGAGGTCATAGCCGTAGATCAAGATCCATTGGGATATCAAGGTCGTAAAGTCAGAGACGACGGTGAATTCGAAGTCTGGTCAAAACAACTTAAAGATGGATCACGGGCTGTGGTGCTTTTTAATCGAAGCAAATCAGATGACAAGATATCCTTTGTCTGGACCGAGATTGGATACCCAAACCATTTAACGGCTAAAGTGCGAGACTTATGGTTAAAAAAAGATTTAGGGAAATTTAAAGGTAAATTTTCAGCAATAGTCCCATCACATGGTGTCGTAATGATTAATGTAATTCCTTAACTCCAATGACAAAAATTCAAAATTCCAAAATATCTGATTTAGAGATAAAGAAGATATTTTCCTCTTGCATTGAAGAATCAAAATCGTTTTAGTCGTTTGGTCATTGAAACTTTGAATTTATTTGTAATTTGTGATTTAAAATTATAAAGCTTATTTGGTTCTAGCTTGTCCAGGTTAGGAGGTTGCTTTGAAAAAAAAGAAGAAATTTGTTCATCCTTATATCCCTAATTCCGTACCTGAAGTTCAGGAAGAGATGTTAAAGGCCATCGGCGTAAAAAAGATTGAAGAGCTTTACGAAGACATTCCTGAAAATCTGAGATTTAAAGGAGAGATGAATTTACCTGAACCACTCATTTCAGAATATGCTCTAAAACACCATGTTCAAACAATTCTTGCAAAAAATCAAACCTGTGAAGAAAACATCAGTTTTTTGGGCGGCGGATGCGCTCAGCACTATGTCCCAACCATTTGTGATGAAATTAATCATCGTGCGGAATTTTTAACTGCCTATGCAGGTGAGCCGTATGAAGATCACGGGAGGTTCCAAGCGCTTTTCGAATACGAAAGTTTGATGGCAGAATTATTAGAGGTCGATGTGGTGAATGTTCCGACATTTGATTGGAGTCAAGCAGCCAGCACTTCTTTAAGAATGGCTGGCAGAATGACCAGCCGTGATGAAATTCTTTTTTCAGATACCACTTCACCTGACAGGCTTGCTGTCATCACCAATTATTGTACACCGGTCATGAAAATCAAATTGGTTAAGCATTCTCCCAAAACCGGTCTAATTGATCTGGATGATTTGAAATCAAAAATAAACTCCGATACCGCAGGTGTATATTTCGAGAATCCATCTTATCTTGGCTTTATTGAAAGCCAAGGGCAGGCCATAGCAGATATTGCCCATGAAAACGGTTCATTAAGTGTGGTTGGTGTTGATGCAATTTCTTTGGGTGTGATTGCTCCGCCCAGCGATTACGGCGCCGATATTACCTGTGGTGATATTCAACAACTTGGCACGCATATAAATTTTGGTGGCGCTCTCGGAGGCTTTATCGCCACCCGTGATGAAGAAAAATTTGTACGCGAATATCCTTCCCGTCTGTTTGGTATCACAAAAACAACGGTTGCAGGCGAATACGGTTTTGGAGATGTGCTTTATGAAAGAACCTCCTTTGGAGATCGGGAACATAGTAAAGAATTTGTCGGCACAGCTTCTGCCTTGTGGGGGATTACAGCCGCAGTTTATTTATCCTTGATGGGTCCTCAGGGAATGCAGGAATTGGGCAAGCACATTATGCAAAAATCACAATACACCATGAAGAAACTAAACGAAATAAAAGGTGTAAAAGCACCCCGGTTCACATCTCCCCACTTCAAGGAATTTATCGTCGATTTCAATGATACTGGAAAGCGTGTTGAAGAAATTAATCAATCTTTGCGCACCCAAGGCATCTTTGGCGGGAAAGATCTTTCTAAGGAGTTCCCGGAATTAGGTAATTGCGCATTATATTGCGTTACCGAAATTCACACCAAGGAAGATATTGATGCTCTGATAAAAGCCGTGAGCAACTGTGTTAACTAAGACTTACTTAATTATTAACATTTCTCAGTTCGATTCAACCTTTGCGGACACTTCAAAAACCGCAAGAAGTTGTCATTTAGGTTAGAATCTTTTTGATTTACAGTATAAAGCCTAGCGCAGCGAGCTGCAATGTTGAATTATGAATGAAATAGGTGATATAATTCATCATTGCTACATTGTCTCATTGTTACATTGATACTAATCAAACAAGTTAACAATAGAGCCATGAAACAGTAGAGCAATGAGAATTAAAAACAAAAATTTTTGCAAAAAAACAAAGGTCTGATTGGTAATACTATATTTAAGGTTAGTCTCTAAACAATAAAAAGATTCCTTCTGAATGACAGATAAAATTTAGCTTAAACAAAGATTTATGCAAGTGCGAAATTTTAGTTAATTAATTAATGACAAAGAATATAAGTAATGGCAAAAAACAATAAATCAAAATTAAGAAATTTTCATCAAGCCAAATGGGATGAACAAATCATTTTTGAATTAAGCACCCTTGGCGAACGGGGAATTCTAGTCCCTGAAGTTGAAGAAGAAATTGCAGAAGCGGTCGGTGATGGTGTATCAGCTATTCCAGAAAATATGAGAAGAAAAAAGGCGCCCGCCCTACCTGAGGTTTCGCAAATGAGAGTTTTAAAACACTTCCTGCGTTTGTCTCAACAAACGTTAGGTGCGGATGTAAATATTGATATCGGACAAGGCACCTGTACAATGAAATATAATCCTAAAATCAACGAAACTTTGGCCGCGTCTCCAAAGGCTACGGCACTTCATCCACTGCAAGATGAAAGCACCGTTCAAGGTGCACTTGAACTGATGTACAAATTGGATACCTTTTTAAGAGCAATTTCTGGACTCAGCAGATTTACCTTACAACCCCCCTCAGGTTCAGCCGCCATTTTGACCATGGCATCAATAGTGCAAAAATATCATGAATTCCACGGCGAAGCCGATCAGAGGGATGAAATTATTACAACTATATTTTCCCATCCATCCGATTACTCGGCTGCAGCTGTGAAAGGGTACAAGGTCATTATACTTTATCAAAATGAAAACGGTTTACCGGAAGTAGAAGCGCTAAAAAAAGCTGTTTCAAATCGCACGGCTGGGTTGTTCATAACCAATCCGGAAGATACCGGAATTTTCAATCCCAAAATTGCAGAATTTACCAAAATAGTCCACGAGGCCGGTGGTTTATGCGGGTATGACCAAGCCAATGCCAATGGCATACTTGGTGTTACCCGCGCCAAAGAAGCGGGATTTGATATTTGTTTCTTTAATCTTCATAAAACATTTTCTACTCCGCATGGATGCGGCGGCCCGGCAACTGGCGCACTTGGTGTCACCGAAAAGTTAATCGATTATTTGCCGGTTCCAATCGTGGACTTTGACGGCGAAAAGTACTCTTTAAATTACGACCTACCCCATACGATTGGGAAAGTACGAGGATTCCACTGTGTCTTTCCAGTCGTTTTAAAGGCCTACGCCTGGATAATGAGTTTAGGCGCAGAAGGGCTAAAAGAAGCGGCCAATGTCGCCGTATTAAACAATAACTATATCTTGGCGAAAATTAATGAAATAAAAGGCGCCAGTACACCCTATGCCAAAGGAAGACATCGTATCGAGCAGGTCCGTTACAGTTGGGAGCAGCTAACTAAAGACACGGGTATTACAACAGAAGATGTCACTTGTAGAATGGCAGATTTTGGTTTCCACCTCTGGTCGAGTCACCATCCGTTTATCGTACCCCAGCCTTTTACTATTGAGCCAACTGAGTCCTATTCAAAAGATGAAATCGATGAATATATCAATGCATTGAAGCAGATCGCTAAAGAAGCGTACGAAGATGCTGAAAAAGTGAAAAATGCGCCACACAACAGTGTTATACACCGGGTCGATCATAGTTGGTTGGATGATCCCGAAAAGTGGGCAATTACCTGGAGAGCCTATTTGAAGAAACACGGGAATAAGAATTAACGGATATTTCATTTGAAAAAATTAGGATTAATTGTCAACCCCATCGCCGGCATGGGTGGGAGGGTCGGTCTGAAAGGCACAGATGGTTTGGATATTCTAGAAAAATCAATACAGCTTGGGGCCAAGCCACAAGCTCAAAATCGTACCTCAGAGACCCTAAATAAACTTGCCTTTCTTAAAGATCAAATAGAAATAATAACTTACTCAGATGAAATGGGGGAAAAGGTGGCTCTTCAATGTGGTTTTTCACCAAAGGTCATAGGGACGATTTCAGCCCCTGTTACAACCGCTGCTGATACGCAAAAAGCAGCTAAAGAAATGTTAGAAGTAAAAACGGATCTACTGCTATTCGCCGGCGGAGATGGGACTGCCAGAGATATCTATAATGCAGTTGGCGATTCCATGACAGTTTTAGGGATACCTGCTGGAGTCAAGATTCATTCCGCGGTTTATGCTTGCAGTCCAACTAAGGCCGGAGAGCTGGCCGCTTTATATCTTCAGGACAAATCTGCAAAAATTATCGAAGCAGAAGTCATGGATCTCGACGAGGATGATTACCGCAACGAAATTTTATCGGCTATATTGTATGGGTATTTAAAAATTCCATTTCAAAAAAGATACGTTCAGAATCTAAAGGCCAGCAGTGCCCCGAATGAAAGATATTCCCAAGAGGCAATCGCATTTGATATCATAGAAAATATGTCTGATGAGTTCCATTATATCATTGGACCCGGCACGACAACCAGAGCTATTATGGAAAAGCTCAACTTGGATAATACGTTGTTAGGGGTCGATCTTATTTATAAAAAGGAACTTATCGGCAAAGATTTGAACGAATCAGAATTGCTTGCAAAAACTAGAGGGGAAAAAACTAAATTAATTATTACACCTATCGGCGGTCAGGGCTATATATTTGGCAGAGGCAACCAACAAATCAGCCCGGAAGTCATAAAACAGGTTGGAAAGAACAATATCATCATTATAGCCACACAACAAAAAATAAATTCATTATATGGGCGTCCGTTATTAGTGGATACCGGGGACAAATCAACTGATGAACTACTAAGTGATTATTTTAAAGTCAATACAAGTTATCGAGAATCTATCATTTATAAAGTTACATATTAGAATTTTATATTAATTTAACAATCAAGTAAAAAGATGGATCGCTCATGGCACTGAGTAGACAGAGATTTTAGACTTAAACTTAGGAGAATTTATGCGTGGTTTACAGAACAAACGGGTTCTCATCACCGGTGGGGCAAGTGGAATTGGTGCGGCAACAGCCAAACGTTTTCTAAATGAAGGATCAGGCGTTGTGGTGTTGGACCGAGATACCGCCGCTTGCAAAAAGATTCAACAAGCACTACCAGCGCTAAGTGGAATCATTGTTGCAGATGTCTCCGCTTCTGAAGAGGTTGCGCGTGCTTTCAATGAATTGGATGACCTCTATCAAGGTGTGGACGTGTTGATTAACAATGCGGGAATCAGCATACGGCATTCTCTTATGGACATCACCCCTGAGGAATGGCAACAGGTCATAGACGTTAATCTGAATGGAGTGTTCTATGTAGCGCAGCAGGCAGCTCAACGAATGCTGGCCGCAGGCGGAGGGGTTATTATCAACATGGGTTCAACCAACGGGTTGATAGGTTACCCTTACTACGCCGATTACAATGCCTCGAAGGCTGGCGTTATTGAATTGACCCGTTCGATGGCATTGGAGTTAGCTCCGACTATTCGTGTCCTTGCCGTCTGCCCTGGCTACGTCCTGACCCCCATGCACAAAGGAGAGTACACTAAGGAAATGATGGACGCCGTTAACAGGATAATCCCATTGGGCCGGCATGCTCAGCCGGAAGAAGTTGCCGCTCTTTTAGCCTTTCTCGCTTCAGATGAAGCACCTTACATTACCGGGCACCCTTACGTGATTGATGGTGGAGAGATAGCCGGCGGGTTGGCTAGCCGATAAGCTGAGTACAATTCAGTGTAGTCGTGGTTGTTCTGATGGCAGTCTGCCATTGGGGTCGTTAAATCAGTGACCAAATTTATTTAATATAAATGATAGGTCCCATTTACTTTAGCTCGTAAAGTCTGAAAATGCTCAGCCATTATACTTATTTAGACTATGGAATCAAACAGGGATAAAAAAGAGCTATCTGAGATTTTTCGCTATTTGGAAAGAGCCAGGTAGTCGTCGGTACGCTCAGCACCATAAGCCCGTAGGCTTGCTTACAAGAGCTAACTGTCAATCGTCACCGAAAATTGCGGACTGCGCTCACCCGATTTAGGCGAACGCATTTGGGCATCCCATATACCGAACAAACTTTTTTCGTCACGATGGTTGACCTCGATATCCCAGCGTAGAAAATAGAACTGAAGAATTTGCTTAACCCGAGTTTCGATATCTTGAATTAATTGTGGGGCTTTTCCCGAAGTAAGATTATTTGAATTGTTAGTCATTACCGCATCAGATCGATAATTTCGGTCAAGCAAAGATAGCCAAATAATCCCAACGAGATCAACAACAATATGTTAATTAACCAACTGTTTTTTAATTCACCTACCCAGTATCTTTTGTTGTTCATAAAAAGCAGCGTCCCTGCTAAAAAAGGCATGAAGAATGCTCCCGCAATGCTATAAATAATCACAATCCAAACAGGTTTGTTAAAAAGCAAAAGGAGCATAGGAGGGAATGCTAAGTACAGTAAGTATGCCTTGTAGTAAAAAGAGTTGGAATCGACTGATTTTTGTCCTATTCTTTCATTTTTATATTTAAGGCTAAGCATGAAATCGGTGAATAGATAAGGAATGCCCTGCCAGACACCCAACATTGATGAAAACACGGCTCCCCAACATCCAATAAGAAATGTCCACTTACCGGTGAACCCGACTATTTTTTCTAACTGATAAGCAATTTCCAACACTATTCTTCCACCCATCACGACATTTGGATTTACCTCAGCAGCAATGATCATAATGGCAACGCCAAATAATCCAATCAGCGAATATGCAGTGCCTAAATCAAGATGGGTGAGCTTTCTGAATCCCTTGCCAATCCATTGTTTCTCTCGAATCCAATAACCATAGCTCAAAAGGGTCACACTGCCACCTACTCCGCCAATCACTCCGAGAATAAACTTACTGGAGCCAGATGGAACGCTAGGGAAAGAAATAAACCGTATAATGGAAAGCCAATCCGGTTTTACTAAGAAAGCGCAGAGCAGAACGACGATAAACATTAGAGCAATGAAAACCTTCATTAAACATTCTAATAACGCATACCTTCCGAAATAAACCAGTAATACAGCAAAGATGGAATGAATTATACCCCAAGAGTTCACTGAAAACCCAGCGTAGATAGCATGAGCCGCCAATCCGCAGGCAGCTATTAAGGCAGCAGCCACAAGGAACGACCAAAGAACAAGATAAATTATAAAGTAGGCAGATATCAAACGGTTAAGTTTGCTTACCCATCCTTCAAGTAAAGTTGTGCCTGTCGCTAACTGCCACCGGGCAATACCTTCATTTAGAGTCAATTTAATAACTGCCCCAAGCACTGCTGACCACAAAATAACCGTGCCGTACTTTGCACCAGATACAGCAGCTGCAATCATATCCCCAGCTCCAATACCTGTTGCGGCAACTACAAAACCTGGACCTAAAATTTTTAAATTCTCAAAGAATTTTTTGCTCATGCGTTGCCCTAAGCTATTTCGAAGGTATTGATAAATGTAGTTTTCGCTTCCCCATATTGAGGACGACATCTTTTGAAAGAAAAAAGATTACTTTATATTTTCAGATAATCTTTATTTGTTTAATAAATAGTAATCCAGAATATTGTTCAATAACATAATTTCTTGGATTCTCTCAATTTTTATTGAATGGACGTAAAATGCCTTTCATACCCTGTAAGTAAAAGGCCTAATAAAAAGAGTCATAAAATTAAGCTTTTCATTTTAGTCTCCTCATTTGAAATATTGATTTCTTGTTTGCCTGTATTTCAATATTTTTCAAGATGTCCTTTTAAACATCCCACACGGAATTGCATTTAACTTAAGCATGATATCTCAATTTAACAACAAATAATAATAGGGGCAATCAATTTGTGATAAGTGGATATTAAGGTTGTGAGTCGTGTTAAAAAGAAAGGGACAATCGATCAAAAACTTTGGAAACTCAGAAGAAAACCATGCCGAGAAAAATTCAGCCTTCATAGATAAGGGTACGAACCAGGGAGAGCCGTTGTAAATTAAATTGTCGGAGTAGACGTGCCAAAAATGTTTTCTCATTACGCCGGTGAATATTACGCTAAAAATTAAGCCCCCAAATTTGTGATTTCCCATTGCTAAAACGTAAAGTGTGAAAAGGGATGGCAAATTCAGCACTCCAGCCGATGTCCAAGACTTTCGAAGGCGAAGAAGCTGCAAATCCTATAGATTTATAATTTCTCTATTTAGGATTTTATTTATAAGATATAATGAAATGGAACCTAACAACCAAAGATAAATGAGTTTTACGAACACAAAATAATCTAAAGTTGTAGTCATATAAGAAAAAACTCCAAATCCGGCAAAAACAGATATCAACCAATCTAACGGATCAAAAAAATCGTGAGAATTTAAAGAGGGAGTCCAATGATTGATACCTTTGCCTGCTTCAAAACCTGCAGAAAAATATAAAGCAATATGACTACTTGCCAAATATGCATTATAAACATCTAAACCAAAATAATTTTTTAATAAGGTACCAGAACCCCAAGCGATTAGAATGTCACGAAATAAATGTTGCATTATGCTAAAATCTGGATGATAACCAAAATGTGGAATATCTTTTATAATAACTTTCCAGAATTTTATTAATGTTGATTGCATATTCTAAAATATTAAAGCCCTAAGTCCACCTAATCAATTTTAAACCCAGATTCGGAAAACCTATGAGAGTGGAATTCAAACAACTGGAGTCTTTGTGTTTTTAAAGCTCACTAATACAAGGTTTAGGGTATAAGGTATAAGGAAATTTGAGGTCGATAAAAATGCGATGAAATTCCTTATTTCCCTATACCTTATACCTTTGTTACATCTTGTAAATTAACACCTTAAAGCGGCCAAGTTTTTCAACTTCTGTTTGATTTTTCAGAATCTGGGTTAAAACATTCCCTTGTAAATTATTTATTTTGCTTAGGCCCTTGACATTATTTGAATTATCATGTATATTTAAAGAGAATGAAAAATCAAACTCCGTAGTCTCAACTCAGTTTACGGGGTCGATAGGATACGCAGCTTTTATCATCAAAAGCTTTTAAAAAAATATTCATCAATCATCATTGGTGAATATCGTTATAATTAATGACAAAATCAAGTAAAAAATAATATAATTATAGTATTAATTATTAATTCGTTAATTTTAATGATTAAACTTGGAGATGATGAGGAGTACAGGAAGGCTTTAGGAGCGAGACTAAAGCTTGTTAGCAAAGAAAATAATAAAAAACTGGATGATTTATCCAAAATATTTGGTATCAAAAAAGTTACTATTTCTCAATGGTGGAGAGGAATTGGTCGTCCAACCCCACTTTTTTTATTAGAATTTTCAAAAGAATTTGGTGTTAATTTAGTTTGGTTAATTTCTGGTTCAGGTCCTAAATATTATAAAGAAGAAATTCAAACTACTATCTCAAAAGTTCAGGATGAGTCTTTCAAATCTTATTATAAAGAAAAAGAGGATAAAATTTTAGAGGAGGTTATAAATTATTTAATAAATGACAAAGAATTTTTAAAAACGGTTTGGCACATGATCAAAGCGAAAGAGGGAATAAAAAAATTTAATCAATTATAATTACCCACCTACCTTCACCACCACCATAGTAAAATCATCGTGCTGGTTTGCATTACCAGCAAATTTATTTATTTCTTGCGTAATTTTATCCAGAATCGCTTGTGCAGAAAGATGAGCATTTAGACTTATTAATTGCTGGAATCTTTCCTCGCCAAATTCTTCACCATTTTTGTTTATGGATTCGGAAATTCCGTCGGTGTAAAAAACAAAAAGGTCTCCGGGTTCGATGGGCAAGGTTTTTTCTTCAATGGTGGTTGAAAAAAGCTGACCACTTTCCAAACCAATTGCCAGTCCTTTGGGATTTAGTAATTCTGGGGCACTCACCATGCTTTTCCGCACAATTAAAGGATTGTGTCCTGCTCGTGCGAAAGTAAGCGTTTTATTTTTCATGTCAAACAGACCATAAATTACACTAATGAATACCTCTCTTGGAGCATTTTCATAAAATATTGTATTCATTTCTGTAAGTAACTCTTTAGGATGTTTTGTCGATTTAGATAGCGTTTTAATGATCCCTTTGGCCATGGTCATGTAAAAAGCAGCAGAAACTCCTTTCCCCGACACATCCCCTATGACAATGCTAAGGCATTGATTTCCTTCTCTGATGAAATCGTAATAATCTCCTCCTACTTCCATGGCTGGTCGGCAAATGCTGGCAATATCTAAATTGGGAAATGTAGGAACCGATTGTGGTAAAAATCTCATCTGAACACTTCGGGCAATTTCCAACTCTTTCAAAAATCTTTCGTGCTCAGCGATTCGGCTGACATATTCAGGCACATAATGTTCGAAATCTTTTACCGAACGTTTAGTAAAAATAAGATAAACCCCGATAAGCAATATAAAAAAAGTCAATATCCCAATGATTACACTTACAGGACTGAGAAATCCATCGGGTAGAAACGAGATGAAAGAGAGTTCTGTAAAGAGATAAATAGCAATCGTGGTCATCAAGATCGTAAAAAGATCATATTTATAGGCCAAATAAGCCCAGAGCATGGCAATCGGGATCATAGGAAAAAAGGCTAAATAAGTTGGTCGAAGATACCCTGAGGGCAAATAGGTAAGGTGAAAAAACAGAGCAATTAAAATGATCAAAACAGTTTTGTTCTGAATCTTTGATCTCAAATAGGTAGGCCAGAATGAAAGAAACATAAAGCCAATATAAAGAATGCCCACTAATTTCCTGCAAATGGTGGTAAAAATCCCAAATGTACCCTTAAATATCCACAAGTTCTCCTCGTCGATCGTTAGGTAGCCTATACCTTGATTGCTGTTCAGCCAAATTAGGATTCCTAATACCAACAGGATCAGTCCTGCCATAAAAAATGAGTTAAGTATGGCTGTTCCCGTTTCTTTGACCCGGCTGTATCCTTGAAAGAGGAGATCTGTTAAGGCTAATTTTTCTTTCCAGACTTCCCGATTTAATGATTCTGTAACAGCATAGACGATTAAGAGACCCCCGCCGGTAAACAGCCCACCAAGACCACCGCCAAGGAGAACACCCCACCATTCAGGCCAACTTTCGAAAGCAATGCTAGTCCACATTAAAGCAAAAACAGCAATTCCCATCCAAATGGCTCTTCTAAATTCAATTTCGTCATGCCGCACACGCTTGATGAATACCACGATTGAAAATATAATGATGACAGCCCAAACCACAACCGTTAGTACATCTGCAATAGTTTCAGTTGTATGTTCTATTTTAGGGAATTCAAATTTATCCTTGTTCAGAGCAGTGGTTACGCTATAACCCGTCACTTCTGTTCCAGAGATTGTAAGCATAAAATTTTCTTTGAGATTGGGTGAAATGGAAGAAGGTGAAGTGAAGGAAAATCTATAGGTAGATATGTTGTCTTCATTGGTAATACGTTTTTCTGTCAACTCGATGGAAGAAGTGTCTACGTTTTGATGGGCAAGAAAAATCTTGGCTTCAGCAAGTGCCTCTGGCTCTTGAAGATTAGAGAGTTCCTTAGATTGGGGATAATCTTTGATAAACCCAATGAGATTGCCTTTAAAATCATATTCTACATTAAAGCGAGCCTGTTTTTTTTCTTCTTCCTCGGTTTCAACTTTGCCACGCCAGTCAATTTCCCAGGTTCCAACTGGGAAAAAAGCTTTAGAACTATCTCCATCCACATTTAGTTGTGCATAGTGAAGTAAATTCTTATTTATAATGATATTAACCTTTTCAGATAATTTGTATTTTGCAAGTGGAGATTCCTGATAAGCTTGTTCAGCTTTGGCTAAAATTTCACGCTTTGACACATGAAGGTGCAGAAGGTTTGCAAGTTTGGATTTTTCAAATAACCAGAAGTAGGTAGCAATAAAGATTACTCCCAAAAGGGCTAAAAAAATGCATTTGATTCTTTGAACTGTATTCATACCCTAACAGATTATTCCTTAAAAGTTGTCATAAATTTCCTGCGCGGCTAATCCTCATTTAAGATTAAGACAAGGATTACAAGTCCTAATTAAACCCAACGGATAGATACGGCAAACGGATAAAAGCCCATCTCTCATTGTACGAATTGGTTACCGGTACCGTGCAATGAGATGCCTTTGATGGATGTGGTATTCAAAAATAACTTTGAAAATATCCGCTGGCCGCATTAATCCGTTGGTAAATATTTTAGTAATAAAATTTCTTGCCCCAAAAACAAAGAATTGATTGACAATACAATAGAAGCTGTTCTCGCTATGGGTAACAGTTTATAATATAAATTAAAATGTTAAAAAATGCAACTGCTGAAATAATTTTTGAAAGGATATTAAAGTGTAAACGGTTTAGAACAGACTAAAAATATATTTGCTAATAGCGTAAGATGAAGAAAGGATAAAGGAACTCATACCAACCTGGGAACCGATTATACTGCCAACCACAGGTGTGACAATAAGATCAATACCGCTTGGTGGTTTTTTCCAACCTTCCACAGTATATTCAAAGAGAGTGCTTTGTAAAAATGTACCCGCTATACTCGCCTTGTTTGAAAATCCTCGATTTCTGTAGAATGCATATATACTGGCACCTAATAGTGGATGGCCGATATAATTGGTTATCCAGTGATCTCCGTCAGGAATTTCGGGAAGTGTGGTTATATTTTTTAACCATCTTTTAAAATTAGAATTGCGAATTTCTCGCCCAAGTCCACGATTAATAGTAAAGACAAAGCCCCATTGAAAGGTGTACGATAAAAGGGTAGTTCGCAAAAAACTCAAATTTTCACCACGTTTAGCAATAATTCTATAAGTGCTAACAAAATTAGCGTTATTACCAGGAAACTTAGGTGTCGCTGCTGAGGAATTCTTTGAACTCATACATAAAATAAAAATTGAAATTATACTTATCAGATAAATGTTATTTTTCATCTTTAACCCCTTCTAACATAACTATATCAATAGAGCTTATAAATTTAACCTGCATTATTTATAAATTCCCGCCACAAAGGCATTAGTTATAAAAGAATATAGAAGTTATAAGAAGAGCGATTTTTAAACTGAGTTTTTGGAGTTCGTTCTCTGAATTTTATTTATATTAGTTTTTTCAATACTTTGTTTCGTGGATATGAATTATTCACGTTAAGTCATAATACTAAAATTATCGACTCAACTTGTTTTGTACTTTAAACTATAAATTAATCTTTCAGTTCCTTATACAATAAAGTTAAAAGGTAACCTCACAATTTGGCCAGTATATTTTCCTTGACAACATCATAAAATTTTCTTAACCTTTACCCACTAATACGGTATCACTTAAAAATAATCTACAATTGGAACGAAGCGACCTACATTGAGTTTTGAGATTGTGCGTGAAACGGTCAACCATTACCGGCAAACTGTTTTACAATTTTATTAAAGTAACCATGAGGGAGAATCCTATCGTTGCCTAAAGGTTCCATATTAGCGTTGGTGGAAAACGTTCGCAGTCTTTACAATGTAGGCGCTATTTTCAGAACAGCCGATGGGGCTGGCGTTTCAAAACTTTATTTGACGGGAATTACTGGAAAACCACCTCATCGTGAAATTCGAAAAGTGGCTTTAGGAGCTGAGGATAGTATCGCTTGGGAATATTATCCAAACAGTGTTGAACTCATTGAAAGATTAAAAAAGGATAATGTACAAATTGTCGTATTAGAAGCAATGAAAGAGAGCATTCCCTACGATGAAGCCAATTACCGATTTCCTTTATGTCTGGTGGTTGGACATGAATACAATGGAGTTACCAAAGAAGTAATTCAACTGGCAGACATTTTAATTAAAATTCCTATGAAAGGTATAAAGATATCCTTAAACGTTGCAGTCGCTTTTGGAATTGCTGTATACGAAATAACCAAAGTGCAAAAAAGGGCAGAAAGGAGGCAAAGATGACTTCATTATCTACATATCTGATGATCGTAATTGTTTTGCTTCTTGGTATTGCGGGGTATTATTATCTAGATAAAATATCACCCCTGCAGACTTTCTTGGAGGAAGCCCATCAAAAAAACCAAGAACTTCTCTTTCAGGTCGAGGATTTAAAACAAAAAAACACAGAATTGTCGAAACAGCTCGAAGAAAAAGTAAAAGAATTATCCAAGGAAAAAGAAAAGGAAATTGAAAAATTAAAATCTACTTTTGATGAATTGATTTCAGGGTTACAGGAACAAGTCAAAAGAGGTGAAATCACCATCACTCGACTTGCTGACCAGCTAAATGTAAATATTGTTGATCGGATTCTTTTTCCTTCTGGTGAAGCAGAAATTACGCCAAAAGGTACTCAGATTTTAACTCAAGTTGGTAAGATTCTAAAACAAACAAAAAACAAACGTATCATAGTTGAAGGGCATACTGATAATGTACCCATTCACCCAAAACTTCAGAAAAAATTTCCCAGCAATTGGGAACTTTCAGTTGCCAGAGCCACCAATGTAGTTCGGTTTCTTCATGAAAAAATAGGCATTGACCCACGAAACTTGGAATCAACGGGATTTGCGGAGTTTAGGCCCGTTGCAACCAATAAAACTAGAAAAGGTAGGGCACAAAATAGACGAATTGAAATTGTACTTTTACCTAAACCAGAGAAGGTGAAACAACTAACAAACAAATGAAAAATTTATGTAATACCTTTAATAGGATATGATTATGGGAAACCAAATAAAAGTTGTACAATACGGACTGGGGCCTATTGGAATAGCCGCCGCAAAATTGGTTCTACAAAAAAGAAACCTAAAATTGGTTGGTGGTATTGATATCGATCCCAATAAAGTGGGTATAGATTTGGGAGAAGTTTTAAATTTGAACCATAAATTGGGTACTGAGGTTTCTCCTGATCCAGTCAGATTGTTAGAAATTTCAAAACCGGATGTGATTCTCCATTCTACCAGTTCTTTTTTAAATAAAATAGAAGATCAGTTGGAAATTTGTATTGGATCAAAATCCTCGGTAATATCTTCTTGCGAAGAGCTTTTTTATCCATTTCACCGTGATTCTGAGTTCAGCAATCGAATAGATAAGTTAGCAAAAGAGCATGGTGTTGTGATTGTGGGTACAGGCGTGAACCCTGGTTTTACCATGGATATACTGGTGCTTATGATGACTAGTGTA
>JBHIAC010000049.1:0-19626 GCA_046758365.1 bacterium | reverse complement strand
TCATGCGAAGGTCACTATGTACTATTTTAAAATCTCTTTTTGCGATATACTCATAACCCCAACAATAGCGAGTGGGCACCCGAAGATAAATTTCTGTTAAATATTCAGCTCGAGCCCAATTTTCTACTTCCTCAAGAAATGCATCCAAAGTGTTAATGGGTAAATCTGAAGACATTTGCAATACATTTATTTTAAGGTATTGCCGTGCTTCTTCCTGGGAATAAGGTTCAGTGTGAGCTATAATAAAGCCCAAAACTATTTGATCTTTGGTCATCAAACAAGCATCCCCGAAACCATACTCGGTTGCCAATTTAATTTCTCTGGTGTAATCCAATCCAGGTTCCAAGGAATTGGACAAACGTCTCATTTGTGTCAAAAATTTTTCTTTATTAATAGGGTCCTTCTTACTAAATTTGACCGTATTAAATCCTTTAGGTTGTTTCTGGCTTGCTTTTGGAAAAACATGATGTATAAAATCTACCGTTAGTTTGCCTGGTATAAATCCCAATTTTGTATAGAACCCCAAATTTCTGTTGGAATGGGAAGGCATTTCAAGTCCTATGGTTTGGGCACCATTTTTTTTGAGAAATTCGAGGCAAGCTGAAACAACTTCTTTTCCATAGCCATGGCCTTCCTCTGAAGGAATTACACTTAAGGGTCCAACCCATCCAACGGTTCCCCAGAGACGCGAAAAACAGTAGGCGATGATATCTCCATCCTTTTCAATTATAAAAGATCCATTGGGATTAGAGGCTAAATACATTTCCAAAAATTCAATACGACAAAGAGGAATATGATCGGACCGATAACCATCTTGAATACGAGCGTGGGTAAAAGATTTTGAAAGGATTAAATTGACACGGTGTAAATCCTTCTTAGCCATGCACCTAAGAGAAATCATCTTTTTTTGCCTGATTTAAAAGTAACCCTCAGAGCTATACCACCTCGGAGTGTTTGTAATCCAAATATAACCAAAAGTACAGGATCTTTTCCAATAAAAAAATATACATAAATCAATCCCAAAATTGCGGTGGCCAAAAAGGGTATTGCATCAATGGTAATCTTATTTATCATTCATTCACTCCATCAATGTATATTAGAATTATTTAAAGACCATACTTTTTTATTTTATACCTCATCGTTCTCAAACTAATGTCCAACGTTTTAGCTGCTTCAGATTTGTTTCCCCTTGCTTTTTCAATGGCGTCCAACAACACGGCCTTTTCGGCTGCTTCCATTTTATCTTTATAGCTTGTATCGGAAATATTTAGAAAGTCTAATGATATCTTTTCTTGTAATTTCATTTGGATACCAAAGGGCAGATGGTCTGATAAGATAGTCGAGCCTTCACCCAAAACGATGGCATTCTCAATAGCATTCTCCAACTCACGAACATTTCCCGGCCAGTTGTATCTCATACAGAGTTTGATGGCTTCTTCAGAAATTCTTGGGGCTGGTATTTTATTTTCTCTGCTAAATTTCTTTATAAAGTAATCCAATAAAAGTGGTATGTCATCTTTTCGTTCTCTAAGCGGAGGTAAAAGAATTGGAATGACATTCAAACGGTAATATAGATCCTCACGGAATTTACCCTCTTTTATAGCTTTTTCAAGATTTCGATTGGTAGCTGTGATGACCCGAACATCAACCTTGATAGTTTTTGTGCCTCCAAGATGAGTAATTTCCTTTTCTTGTAATACACGAAGTAATTTAGTTTGAACGCTTTCTGTAATGTCACCAATTTCATCTAAAAAAATGGTACCCTCATGGGCTAGTTCAAATCGACCTTTTTTCGTAGTTTCTGCGCCAGTGAAAGCGCCCTTTTCATAACCAAAAAGTTCACTTTCCAAAAGGGTTTCTGGAAAGGAGGCACAGCTAATTTCAATCAGCGGTTTGTTATTTCTTGGACTATTATAATGTATGGCCCGCGCCACCAACTCTTTACCAGTGCCACTCTCTCCTCGAATCAATATCGTGGATTGAGTTTTAGCAACCTTCACAATTGTGCTGAACATCTGCTGCATGTTCTGGCTCTGTCCTACAATATTTTGGAAGCTGTATGTGGATTTGACTTGTTTTTTTAATTCTATGTTTTCCCGGAGGATTTTTTGTTCACCAATGGCTTTTTCCACAATCACAAATAACTCATCCAAATCCAAAGGTTTGGTGAGATATTCGTAGACGCCTTTTTTCATTGCCTCCACAGCATCTTTTACCGAACTATAAGCAGTCATGACAATGGTTTTCATTTCTGGCGCTAATGGTAAAGAACGCTCATAAAGTTCCATGCCGCTCATATCTGGCATTTTTAAATCTGTGAGTAATATATCAAAGCCTTCTGATTTAAGGATCTTTAATGCTTTTTTAGTGCTCTCAACACCAACCACGTCAAAGCCTTCCTGACCTAAAATTTCCACTAGGCCTGAAAGGGTGTTTCGATCATCTTCTACTATTAAAATCTTTGTCATGAAAGATTAAATTTATGCTTATTATTAATAAAACATTTGGTGCTAACTTTGAGTAACCTCGGGATTAACAATATTTTCAACACTTTTCTTCAGTAAAAAATTCGCCACCAGTTGTGCAATTTCTTCAGCCACTCTATTTTGGGCTTCCAAAGTTCCAGCTCCCAAATGCGGTGTAATAACCACATTTTCCAAATCAAAAAGTGGATTTTCGCCTGGAGGCTCTTTTTCAAACACGTCGAGGGCTACCCCAGCAATTTTACCATTTTTTAATGCCCGATATAATGCCGCCTCATCTACGACCCCACCTCGAGCGGTATTAATAAGTCTTAAGTTTCTTTTGCAAATTTCAAATTGGGCTTCTCCCACTAAGTATCTGGTTTGGTCGGCAAATGGAACATGAATTGTGATAAAATCGCTTTGACGAAATATTTCATTCAAATTGCATTCTTTGACGCCTACTAAATGAAAGACTTCCGATTCAATTAACGGATCACAAGCCAAAACGTGCATGCCAAAGGCGATGGCTCTTTTAGCTACTTGCCGGCCGATTTTGCCAAGACCAATTATTCCTAAAGTCTTGCCATAAAGTTCAATGCCTATAAACTTGCTTTTCTGCCATTGTCCCTTTAAAATCGAGATTTGAGCCTCGGGAATTCTTCGAGCTAAGGCCATCATTAAAGCAAAGGTATGTTCAGCCGCCGAGATAGTATTCGCTTTGGCTGCGTTTACAACCGCAATCCCTTTTTGCGTAGCAGCAGCCACATCGATATTATCCACTCCAGTACCAGCACGACCAATAATCTTTAGATTTTCAGCGTGATTAATAACTTCCGCGGTAACTTTTGTGGCACTTCGAACTATTAATCCTTCATAGGCTCCAATTTTGTTGCAAAGCTCGTTCGTTGGAAGACCTGGGAGGAAATCAACTTCAAACCCTCTATCTTTTAAAATAGAAAGACAAACATCAGCTACCGGGTCGGAAATTAAGATCTTTTGAGTTGTCATTTACTTCGGTCTATTTTAGGCGTTATTTTTCATAAAAATTTGTTGTACAGTGCAAACACCTGCACCATATTCAAACTGCCAACCATAATCCAAGAGAGCCATTTCCAGGGCCGAGGCCATAGCTACCATATCAAATGAATCATAATAACCCATATGGGCTATTCGGAATATTTTTCCTTTTAGAGGTCCTTGACCCCCTGCAACCGTAATTCCATATTTTTCTCTCAGATGTTGAACAAATTTTAAACCATCCATTGTTGCCGGAATTTTGACAGCGGTTAGAGAATCGGAAGGGGATTTAGCAAATAATTCTAATCCCATAGCCAAAACACCTTGACGCGTGGCGTGTGCCAAGAGAGCATATTTTTCCCAGAGGTTTTCAATCCCTTTCTCTCGGATCATTTTCAAAGCTTCTCTAAGACCCATAAAAAGCGTGATAGCGGGAGTCCAGGCTGTGGTCCTGGCTTCCTGAGCCCTTTTCTCCTTTTCGAAATCAAAATAATATTTCGGCAAATCAGAGGATTTGACCTTATTCCAAGCTCTGGAATTTAAGGCCACGGCCGCGAGACCTGGTGGAATCATCAGACCTTTTTGTGAACCTGTAACAGCTACATCAATACCCCACTCATCCATCTTAAACGGAAGTACCCCAGCAGAAGTGATCGCATCCACCACGAACAAGGCTTTGGAATACTTCCGAACAATGTTGGCAATTGATTTCACATCAGCAGCAACGCCTGTGGAAGTTTCACTGTGAGTGATAAACACGGCAACGATTTTAGGATGACTTATTAAAAATTTTTCTATATCTCTTGGATCAATCGCTTCTCCCCAAGGAACTTCAATAGTATGGTTATTAACCCCGTAGGATCGGCACAATTCGGTCCAACGTTCCCCAAATTTGCCCCCTGCAACCGTCAACACCTCATCATGTCTCGAAAGTAGATTTACTACACTCGCTTCCATAGCTCCGGTACCTGAAGAGGTAAAGGCTAAAACATCGCCTTGGGTTTGAAAAAAATATTGTAGATTGTCAATAACTTCTTGAAAAATTTCCTTAAAAGCTAACCCTCGATGGTGAACCAAAGGATTTGACATGGCCACTTGTACACGTTCCGGAACCTGAGTGGGACCCGGTGTAAACAGTCTTTCTCGCATTGTATATCACTCCAACCAATTTAATATTTCTCGCCAAACTTGTTTTTTACCTAGAGCTGATACTGTAGAAAAAGGATAAACATATCCAGAATATGTATCCACTAATTGCTCAGATATTTTTGAAATCTGATTTGTTAATGAAGATTTTGAGAGTTTATCTGATTTAGTGGCCACTAACACCACTGGTATATTTAAGCTCTTCATCCATTCTAACAATTGTAAATCCAATTCCGTTAGACCCACCCGGCTGTCAACAATTGAAATCACTCCTTTCAAATTGGGGCTACCTTTAATATAACTTTCAATAAGTTGTTGCCAGAGTGCTTTTTTCTTTTTCGAAACTTTTGCAAAACCATAGCCGGGTAGATCTACAAAATAGAATTTATTGTTTATTTTAAAATAATTCAATTGTCGGGTCTTACCCGGGGTCGAACTTGTTTTTGCTAATTTCTTTCGATTAAGTAGACAATTAATGAGGCTAGATTTTCCGACATTGGACCTCCCTGCAAAAGCAATTTCTTTCAGATTATCTTGCGGAATTTCATTTATATTCTCAACACTCTTAATGAATTCAACTGAAGTGATTTTCATTCTATAAAAATTCTGGGTAGATTAACTCTTTTTCCATTCCTTTTTGTCTTGGTGCCATACCAGAAAGGCCATAAAAAAGCGAATCCCACTAAACCAACTGCAAACACTAAAAATGATAATATCTTGCTTATTTTTTCCTCCTTCTTACTTATTACGAATTCAAACCAAAGCCTCTTTCAGGACTTCATCCATGCGTTTTACTGTATGTATTTTCAAACCTTTTTTTACTGGTTCAGGAATTTCAACTAATTCCTTTTCATTTTCATACGGGATAATGACGGTCTTAATGCCTGACCTCTGAGCTGCCAGTAACTTTTCATTTAGACCACCAATGCCTAGCACGTTTCCTCTGAGGGTAATTTCGCCAGTCATGGCTACATCCTTTTTAACCTTTTTATTGCTTAAGGCAGAAATCAGAGCCACAGCAATGGTAATACCCGCCGATGGGCCATCTTTAGGGGTAGCCCCTTCTGGGATATGAATGTGGATGTCTTGCTTTTTCCAAAATTCCCCACTAATGCCCAATTTGTTGGCATTAGTCCGAGCATAGGAAAGCGCCGCTTTTGCGGACTCTTTCATCACATCCCCCAATTTACCTGTCAATGACAGAGCCCCTTTACCCCGCATTAAATTAACTTCTATTTGCAGAATATCGCCACCATAACGCGTCCAAGCAAGACCGATTGCGGCCCCCACCATTTCTTCTTGTTCTAGAGGTCGCTCAGGATATTTTGGGATTCCAAGATATTTTTGAATATTCCCTTGGGACACAGTCACCATTTTTCTTTTATCATTTTGAACAATTTCTCTTGCTACTTTGCGACAAATTGAAGAGAGCTCTCGCTCTAAATTTCGGACGCCTGCCTCACGGGTATATTCTCTAATTATTTTCAAAATAGCGGATTTGCTAAATTTCAAATAATTGGATATTAATCCATGACCTTTTAAAAGCTTTGGAATTAAAAATCCTATTGCTATTTCCAACTTTTCATGCTCTAGATACCCGGGTAAGCTTAAAATTTCCATCCGATCCTTAAGAGGTTCCGGTACCTGACTTTCTAGGTTAGCGGTTGTAATAAAGAGTACTTGGGATAAATCATAATCTACTTCCAGATAGTGGTCACTAAAAGCCACATTTTGTTCGGGATCCAGCACTTCAAGAAGAGCGGCAGAAGGATCACCACGAAAATCCATGCTCATCTTATCCACTTCGTCTAAGAGAAAAACCGGATTAATCGTTTTTGCTTTTTTCATGCATTGTATAATTTTTCCAGGCATGGCACCGATGTAAGTTCGACGATGTCCTCGAATTTCGGCTTCATCACGAACTCCACCTAAAGATACTCGAACAAAGTTTCTACCCATAGCCCGAGCAACCGATATGCCTAGCGAGGTTTTACCGACCCCAGGCGGACCCACAAAACAAAGGATGGAGCCCTTCATTTTCTTTGCCAATTTAAGCACTGCCAAATGTTCCAGAATTCTTTCTTTGGGTTTCTCTAATCCATAATGATCTTCATCGAGGATTTGATTTGCTTTTTCTATATCCAGATTATCTTTTGTTTTCTTATGCCAAGGCACCGTTAACAGCCAATCTAAATAATTTCGAATCACCGTAGCTTCGGGGGAAAAAGGCGGGGTGGTACGAAGTTTTTCCAATTCCTCATAAGCTATTTCTTCTGCTTCTTTTGGCATCTTAGCTTTTTTGATTTTATCGCTCAAAAAAGCAAACTCACCGTTTAATTCACCCTCTTCCCCTAATTCCTCCTGAATGGCTCGCATCTGTTCCTGAAGATATAAATTTCTCTGAGATTTTTGAATCCGACCGCGTACTTTTTCTTCAAGATCCTTTTCGAGCTCAAGAATTTCCATTTCAGATTCAAGGATTTTGATTAATTCAAAAAGTTGATCATCAACCGATATTCTTTCTAATATATTCTGTTTAGTTTTAATCCCACGCTGTAGATGAGAAGCTACAAAATCAGCAAATCGATGGGGTTCTTCTACCGTGTCAATGCTTAATAAAATTTCATCAGGAATATTACGATTAAGCCTTACATACTCTTTGAACAAAGATACTACCCGCCGAACTTTAGCATTGGTTTTTGGAGTTAAATTTTCAGTTTCCGCAATTATTTCGATTTGAGCTTGAAAGTGATCAGCGACTGTTAGAAAGCGCTTGATTCTACCTCGTATTATTCCTTCTACTAATACTTTCATCAGACCGTTAGGTAATTTTAACACTTGCAGTACTCGAGCCACTACACCCACTCTATATAGATCTTCTTTTACTGGAACTTCTATGGAAACATCTTTCTGAGCAGCAAGAAAAATAAGCTTATCCAACATCATGGATTCTTCGATGGCCTTTAAAGAAGACTCGCGGCCAATCAAAAGCGGGAAAATCATATATGGAAATATCACTACATCCTTTAAAGGAAGTATTGGAAGACGATTATTTATCTCAATAATTGAGCCATCCCGGGTAATTTTATTCATTTTCCATTAACTCGTTTAAAAACTAAAAAATCTCCCCGCATTCATATCTTAGAACAGAGGAAGATTTTTAATGCTTTGAAGAATAAATTAATTTTATAACAAATGATTAAAAAGAAGTTAAGCTCTTTTTTTAATTCTTTCAAAAGTCAATATTGGCTGTTCTCGTTTTAAAACCACATCTTTTGTAATAATGCATTGTTTGACACCACTAGAAGGAATTTCGTACATTAAATCTAGCATGACATCTTCAAAAATAGACCTTAGGGCTCTTGCTCCGGTACAACGATTTTGGGCTAATTTGACTATCGTTTGTAACGCGATGGGTTCAAATTCTAACTCGACTCCGTCCAATTCGAAAAGGCGTTTAAATTGTTTGGTAAGTGCGTTTTTGGGATTTTGTAAAATAGCCATGAGTGCTTTTTCATCCAGTTCTTCAAGAATGGCAACCACTGGAAGTCTACCAATGAGCTCTGGAATCAACCCAAACTTTATTAAATCTTCTGGTTCTACATGGTTTAAAATATCACCAATTCTCTTATCGCGTTTTTTGTGAATCTCAGCGCCAAACCCAATATTCTTTTTCCCAATACGACTGCCAATAACTTTTTCCAATCCGATAAAAGCGCCACCACAAATAAATAGAATATTTTTGGTGTTAATATTGATTAAATTTTGTTCTGGGTGCTTTCTACCACCTTTGGGGGGAACAGCAGCCGTTGTACCCTCTAACAATTTCAGTAAGGCCTGCTGAACGCCTTCACCGGAAACATCTCGCGTAATAGATGGATTACCATCTTTTCGAGCGATTTTATCCAGTTCATCAATATAAACAATACCTTTTTCAGCCTTTTCTAATTCGTAATCGGCCGACTGAAGCAAACGAACTAATATATTTTCAACATCTTCACCCACATAGCCTGCTTCCGTTAACGTAGTGGCATCTGCAATAGTAAAAGGTACCTGTAGAAAACGAGCCAGAGTTTGCGCTAAAAGGGTTTTACCTGTTCCTGTTGGTCCGATAAAAAGAATATTGCTTTTTTCAAGCTCAACATCATCAAATGCATTAAAAGATTTGATCCGTTTGTAATGATTATAAACCGCTACCGACAATTTCTTTTTTGCCTGCTCTTGACCAACGACATAGTCATCCAGTACTTCTTTAATTTCAGAGGGGAGAGGATTTTGATTTTGATAAGGCTTGCCACGCCTAACAAAATCATCCCGAATGATTTCGCTGGCACTTTTTACGCACTCATTGCAAATAAATACATCAGGTCCCGTAACAATGCATTCGACCTGATTGGAATTCTTGCCACAAAATGAACAGATGATTAGTCGTTCTCTTTTTTCTCTTCCTGCCAACTTATTCTCTTCTCTTTATTTATTATTTGATCGCTTTAATACTTTTTTCTTAGTAAGTCCTTTTCTATCAATAACTTCATCTATGATGCCATAAGCTTTTGCTTCTTCGGCAGACATAAAGAAATTTCGATCGGTGTCTTTAGAAATCTTCTCCAAAGACTGTTCCGTATGGTAGGCCAAAATCTGATTTATTTTTTCTCTTTGGGTTAACATTTCTTTAGCATGAATTTCGATATCTGTGGTTTGACCCTGAGCACCTCCCCAAGGTTGGTGAATCATAACCCTGGCATTGGGTAAAGCAAATCGTTTCCCTTTCTCCCCGGCTGCCAAAAGTACTGCACCCATACTAGATGCCTGACCCATGCAATAAGTTACCACGCTGGGCTTAACATGTTGCATGGTATCGTAAATGGCCAAGCCCGCTGAAACATACCCACCTGGAGAATTGATGTAAAGTGAGATATCTTTCTCCGGATCATCAGCTTCGAGGAACAGCATTTGAGCTATTGTCAAACTGGCCACCGCATCTTCGATAGCGGTACCGATAAAAATTATGCGTTCTTTTAAAAGCCGCGAGAATATATCATAGGCCCTCTCTCCACGGCCGGTTTGTTCTATTACTACTGGTACTAATCCCATCTTATTTTAACTCTTTCCTTATTTCAATTTTAGTTTATATATTGGTTTAATTAACAAAGTATGCTAACAAAAAGTTAAGGTGAAATAGCTAATTGTTTTCTTTTTTCAATATCTCTCCTTGTAATTTTCATCTTATTAATTTTAGCATTTTTTTCTAAAAAATCCAACACTTTTTCTTCCAACACATCTCCCAAAAATCGATTTTGGGCTTCTTGGTTGTTGAGTTTATTCCACAGCAATTTTTCATCCACACCTCTTTCTTCCGATATACGTCTGATATAATTTCTTTTGTCCTCGTCTGTAACAGTTAAATTTTCAAGTTCCACAATCTTATCTTTAATCAACTCCCATTTAAGGCTCCAGATTGCACTTGGACGATAGTTTTCTCGTATTTCTTGCTCATCAATAGCCCCTTTAGCCCCTTTTTTAGCATTATCAATTATCGCATCGAGATAATTATTTATCATGGATTCGGGTAGATCTAATGGATTCTTTTTTAGAATTTCATCAATAATTCCACGACGTAAAAGCCTTCTGGAATCGGCTTCCTTCTTTTTAATTAATTTTTCACGGATATGGCTTCTAAAGGCTTCTAAATTTTCAAATTGTCCAAAGTCCTTGGCGAGTTCGTCATCCAATTCAGGAAGCTGTTTTTCTTTAATCTCTTTAATCTTGACATTATACGTCTCTATTTTCTTTTCATTAGAGCCATCTGTTTGCAAAGAAGACAATTGAACACGCCGATATTCACCAGGTTTAACTCCTATCAGTTGTTCAGTAAGTTCTTTATTTGAATTATTACTACTAAGTTGGAAAAGTTGGTCCTCATATTTTTTCCCAATAACCGGGACACCGGAAGTGTCAATTTCTTGTAAATCAGCAAGGATATAGTGTTCTTCTTTAGCACCTTCTTCTACTGGATGCATCACAGCCATCTGTTCCCTAACATCTTGTAAAGCCTCTTCCACATCTTCTTCCCCAATCTCATAAACTTCTTGATCCACTGATACTTCTTTATAATGTTTCAACTCGAAATCCGGTAATACCTCGACGATAGCTTTGAAGTGTAGTCCATTTTCTGGATTGTAATTAATATCTTCTACTTTGGCAGGGGCGATGGGCTTTAAATTTTCTTTATCTCTTACTTCTTTATAAACGTTTTGAACAACTTCATCGATTGCCTTATTTGTTATTTCTTCACCATAAATCTTTTTAATTAAGCCCAAAGGCACCTTACCTTGCCTAAATCCTTCTAAGCGAATATTTTTTTGATACTTGCGATAGAGAGCATCAAAATGAGGCTCAAGTTCTTCTTGAGTTAATTCAACCTCGATTATTCTTTGACTATTTCCTTGTTTTATTATTTTTGTTTCCATCTTCTACTTTCGTAAAATTTTAAGTGCGAGAGGAGGGACTCGAACCCACACGAGCCATGCTCACTAGATCCTAAATCTAGCGCGTCTACCAATTCCGCCACTCTCGCATTGTTTAAAAAAATATAGGCATTTTTGTGATTAAAGTCAATATATTTTTCCCACAGTGATTTTAGGCTGAATTCGTAATTTTTACCGAATTTTATTTTATATTATCATTTATTTTTAAATAACTTGGATCAAAAAAATAGTTGTACGGAGATGTCCTGAATTGATTTAAGGAGGAGGGATTATCTGTAAGATCCTAAATTGGTTGAATCGCAGTTCCAAAATGCTGTTAATTTGCTAAAAATGTCAATAATCTCTCGTTATTGAGATAGCGTATGGTGATAGGACGACTTAAATCGAACCAATCGGGAAGTAGAACTATGCCTTGATGAATTTCACTGTCTTTCAAAGTTCCTCCGAATTTTGTTTCCTTTCCTAAAGGGAACATTTCTATACTATTAGATTCAGTTTTAGGTTGCCAAAGACGTTGGTCTTGTTCAAATTGGAAAAATGAAAGATCGAAATTTACTTCGGTGTGGGGTAGAGTCGAAACAGAAAAAATCAGGGGTATTCGTTTGCTTTGCATGAACTTTTGTACTGCTTGAGTTACTTCTTTATCGTGCACAATTAGCATAATCATAGCCATTGGGCCATTTCCATCATGCCGTACAAAAAGGGAACTTATCTGATTTTTCAAAGAAATTTCGACACCAGCACGATCGGAAGACACAACATGTCTAACTATTTCTTGTAAACTCTTAAAATTAACTGGGACTTTCCCAAAAATCCCTTTTTGAGAAAATCCCAAGATCAGAAGAGTCGATAAAATCCCCATTCCGAATTGACTCATCTGTTTTTTCATAATTAATACCTCCTTGTATTCTTTGGGTACGTAATTTTCTAATTCTGTTATATTACTGTACAACTTGCATGCCAAATAAATTAAATTAGCAAAAAAGATTTGTAATCTTTTAATTATTATAAAATTAGAGTCAATAATTATTGTTAAGTTATATTAACAATCTCTAACTATCAGATATTTATTTGTTTATCCCAAATACAATGTATCAGAGTTGATACACCCTTGTTCAAACAGAAATGTCGAACACCTTATATTATCAAAAAGACAGCTTCCAAAGCTAAAATCAAGAGTGAAATAATTTTTTTTATCTTTGGGAAAATTATTTGAGAGATTTTACGAATTTTTACAGTCTATTATAATGTAATTTATAAAACATTGCAAAAAGTGAATATTAACCATGGTAATAGAAATATTAATATTAGTATTATAAAGTTTGATGTGTGGTGGTTGTGAAATCCGGTTTCTCCTCCCTGAAGTATAAGGCCCGGCCGGATTTATGGGATGCCGCTCAATGTACGGGAGACGCATTGGGCGGCTTTTTTTATTTTGGGGTCTAAAATATTTTGACCCTTACAATTATAATTTTATTAGATTGGAGTAAATGAGAGCAGTAATTATGAAAGGTTATTTAAGATAGATCAAAAAGAGATTTTTTCAATAATTCTTACCAAAGTATTGGTAAGAGCTCTATATGTTTTTTTAGGAGGAACCACAATAGCGAGTACAACTTCCTGATTAAAGGCATGAAAAAATCTAAAAACAATTTTACGTTGATTATAACCTTCAATAATCATCTCTTTCACGCTAGAAATTTTTCCCATAACATCAGCCATTTTTTTAACTTCACGAAATAACATTGATAGTTCCACCAAACGATCTTTTTCAACGATCTGATCGCGATAATATTCCGCTATTGGTAACCCTTCGTTGGAAAACAGATGTACCATATCATAATTCCCTAGTTCTGAAATTTCCCTCATCCTTTCTTGAATGACCATTTGTGGAGACTGAGATTCGTTCATATAATCATACTCTTATAGTATTTCCAATCAAGTTTTTATTTTTTTGGCAAAAAAATTGAATGTGTTGAAAGCCTTTAGAGGTATAACGATATATGGTACAAGTGTCCGATTAATCTCTGATCGTTACCTTATATCCTTATTACCCTTTTATTGAATCATAATTGACCAAGTTAATGTTATTTGCGTCTTCACCGCGCTTGGATTTTATTGATAAACCATTGAATGAATTTTATCTAACACTTCTGAAATGGAAGTTTTTAATGTACCTATAACTCCTATTCCTTGGGTAGCCACGGCCTCAAAATAGGGCACTCCGTTGAAATTCAGTTTAGATTGGAGATTCTCTACTTTTTCAATTTGTGGTAAATCTCTTTTGTTGTATTGAAAAACACAAGGAAAATTTTGTAAAGAATGTCCCATTTCAATTAAATTCTTTTCTAAATCCAACAGAGAATCCAAATTATCGCTCATACGATGCTTTTGAGAATCTGCGACAAATACAATGCCATCTACACCTCTGAGTATAATTTTTCGGCTAAAAAAGTAATAGACCTGTCCTGGAACAGTGTAAAGACTAAATCTCGGTTTTTTACCTTTGATTCGCCCCAGTTCAAATTGCATAAAGTCAAAATAGAGCGTGCGTTCTTCTCGGGTTTTCAAAGTTACTAAGTCGCTGCGTAAGGTAGGATCAAGGCAGTTATAGATGTATTCTAAATTGGTAGTTTTTCCACTTAAACCAGGTCCATAATAAACTATCTTCAGATTAATTTCTTGCAGGCCCTCATTAATGAACATATTTATTCGTAGTAAGATATACCTTACATCTTCAAAGAACGGTTCAACTCTTTACTTAAAAGTGACTTGAATTCCAAATCCAGAAATTCAGCAGATTTATCCACTTCCTTTTTTGCGGATTGCAATAGTTTATTCAGTAACTCAATCGCTTTTTTAGTATAAATTCTAACTATGCCCAAAGCCACGTTCACGTTAAAGACAACTATTAAAATAAAGTCAAATCTCACATTAGAAAGATAAATGTTTTTTTGTTTCCCTTCATGAAACAAAAACTTAAAGCTTCCAGGTTCACCAATCATAGAAGCCATCTCTGCGGTAGCAGAAAAATTATTCGCTGCTAAGGAAGAGATTGCCAGCATATCTACTCCTGGAATACTTCCTTTGTTGGTTACCGGATAACCGTTTGTTTCACAGAAAACTATCATGTCTGCCCGGGTATTTGCAGCCAAATCATTTATTATTTCATTTATACCGTCGTACACTTCTTCTGAAAGTATGAGCTGCTGTCCATTTTTTCTAGGTGTCAGTTCCATAGAATGCACCTCCCGTGACAATTAAAAATATGATTTGCTGTAAAAAATTATGGGTTAACTATAAAGTTGAAATTATCCTATTTTTACACCATCGTCAAGGATTCAGATCCTGAACAATTATGTGTTAAAATGTTCTACTGTCCTTTTTCTAAACGCTCTGCTAAAAATTCAGGTAAACTTGTAATTCTGATTTTTCTTTGAGTCTCGGCAATATCGTATTCAACTCGAAACAATTCATAAACCTTTTTGGAGTTATCATAAATTGCGTATGCGGCTTTTGGATTCAAATCTCTCGGCTGTCCTACACTACCCACATTGATTATATATCGCGTAGACCTTTTTAATTTTAACGGATTTTCTCTAACCACATGATAATCCACATTCTCATTCTCGGACATAATTATAGGTACATGAGAATGACCTACGAAACAGACTTTATCCGAAAATTCAGGGAAATTTCTTACCGCATCTCCAATTGTAATAATGTAATTCCACTCTTCAGGATTATAGGGGGTGGAATGGACAATTGTTAAACCATCACGTTCAATTTTTAAAGGCAAACTCAATAAAAAATCTCTTGAAGACTGGGTTAATTCATCTGCAGTCCAATGGATAGCACTTCGTGCCCAAGGATTAAAATAGGACACATCTAATTTGCCCAAGGGCGCATAGTCATGATTGCCTGCAAGGGTGACTTTCGCTATTTCCCTAATAATATTCACACATTCATTTGGGTTGGGTCCATAACCAACAATATCCCCTAAACAAAGTATTTCATCTACTTGTTTTTTATCTATTTCTGCTAAAACCTTTTGAAGGGCTTCTAAATTTCCATGAATGTCAGAAATGATAGCGTATCTCATAAAATAATTTAGTTTAATTTGCTTTTGTTTAAAGAAATATACAATTTAATTTGAGAGTTTGCAAGAATATTCTTCTTCGCAATTAAAAAAGGTCAGCATTAAGGTATCTAAACCCAACAGGTTAAGATGATTGGAATTGCCGATGAGGGATTCGATGTTTTAGTCGATGGTAAATTTTATCGATTTGATTTTGATAGTACTATTTCTACACCAAAGGAAGCAAGAATAGTGTTGGTGAAAATGGCTAACGAAGCTGCTGAATATGGTTTAGTTATAATAAAGTAATTAAATTATTAAGATTCAGGTAATTTGAACTCTTTAGTAAAAAGAAAACCCTTTACCCCAAGTATCGTCAGGTTTAAGCAAACGATACTCACCTAACTTCCAATCTTCTACAAATATATATTTACGATTCAAATCAAAATATTCCCATACCTCGTAGGATTTTTTGTGCATGCCTGAGGACACATGATCGATGTAATCAGGGGGTCCATTTTTAATATATATTTTACCTTGTGCCGTTTCCCACCCTTCTCCACTCATACCAAAAAAATGTTTATTGGCATATTGTAATCTTCGATAAAATTCTATCATAAATTCGTTTTGTTCTGTTCCTGGAGTAGGATCCCTTTCTTGCCAAAATTTATAAATACCCTGAAGTCGTTCCTGTTTGGGTAAAGATTTTAAATACGTTATTTCACTATGGGAGGCGATATAACTAAGCTGACGAACAAATTTATTGTATTCTTTTATCGTAAATTTATAGAAAGGCTCAACTATATTGAAATGGGTAGACTTTTGAGCTTTTTGCGCACTGTTCCGATCTTCAACTCTTAAAATCAGTTTATATTGTCCTGATTCAAGTCCTTCAACAGGAATTCCTACACTTAGAGCACATGAGTTTCCAGGTTTATCCAATCTAAGCTCTTCTGATTTAACTTCGACCCCTTTTTTATTTTGAATAATAACGGTTGCATGAAGTTCCTGGTTAGGTTTTTCTGGACTGTAATGAAGGTTATAAATCTCTAAATAGACATACAATAAATCAAGCCCCGGCCCAAAAATCCGCGGAACATTAGGAATTATTTTCCTACCACTTTTGACCAGAATAGACTCTTCATCAGTAGGTGTAATAGAAGAAGCAATTTGAAGGTCGCTGAGTTTAAGGTTTGATTTGCCATAGTCAGGAACTTTAATATTTTTCTTAAAACTGATATAGGAACGGGTTTCTAGGTCAGTTAAACGGACTTGAGCTACGTAATCGCCGGGTTTAACTAAAAATGTAAATCGGATTAATTGAGTTGATTTAAGAATTCCGATATCTTTAAAAGAGGGAACTTTAATCGTATCACTATAACTTGACCTCGCCACTTCATATATATTCCAATCATAAAGAGCAATCGAAAGCTCGTAGCTGGCGCAGAATTCATCGTTGATTTTTATAAATTGAAGGTTTTGAGTTGGGATTTGACAAAATATTTCCAAAAAAGATTTTTCACCTTTACCTGCTTTGAAACAAAGAAATTCAAAATAATAATTTTGCTGTTCTACACCGGAATCAATCGGGATTGGAAAAACTAAAGTTGGACTAATCATGAAAGGTAAAATTAACAAAATCATTCGCGTTCCCTGCGTAATAGCCCGATTCTTAAAAACTAAAAAAGCTAAATTCATGGGGCCTATCTCCTTAAAATGAATAGTTGTTTTTGCTTTTTTCAATTAAAACTATGAAAGGATATCTTTCAAACCAAGATTTGATAAATACGGCAATCTGTGTTCCAAAAGATTCAAAATAAAATTTACATTTTATTAATTAGATAATTTGAGAAAAATAGGTAGATAAAAATAATTTATTTTCTTTAATTAAAAACCTGAAGTATTTAGATAGGAAATTTGTTCCATATAAGCTAAAATTTAATTACAAAATTTTCCTAATAGATTAATAGCAATTACAATTTGGTAATTCTAAAAACTATTTTTTATATTTTACTTGACAAAATTGTAAAAATTTTGAAAATTAATGATTAATTAACGCTTAGATACAATATTAATAGAGAAATTTTAACTAACTTAGAGATTTAAAAAAATTTTATATCATTACAATGGGTGAGAAAATTATGGCAGATTCACAGAAGTACAACAACAATGACCGAAGCACTTATATTTATTTAGGACTTGGTTTGTTCTTGGGTATAGCTACGGGGATTGGCACCGGAGCTGTTATAGGTTCAGTGATAGGAAACATGGAAATGTGGGTAGGTTTAGGAATACCTTTCGGATTTGTTTTGGGCCTTGTAATTGGAGGAGGAATATCAGAAATTGTCGAGAAAAAATTTAAGAAAAAAAAGAAATAATCGCTCTTGAAAAAACGAAACACTCAACGCTATTTTTAATCATTAAATCTTATCAAATATATTCCAAATAAATAATAAGCCAATTAAGCTTAATATTGCTATTTCCTGTGTGCAAAGTTGTTCTAAACGCCTTAAACATAGCTTTCTTCAATTATTTTCTCTTGATTTATATTTAACACTTCTATCTTTCGTTTTCGTTTAATTTTATATCTGGTAGTTACAATGGTTAAAAATATGGCACATAATTTTGGGAAAAAAATTGGCTTACTAACAACATCCACATTTTTCTTCCGCATGGCAGAAAATATATCTTCTACTGTTTGGCTATTAGCATTAATAATCGAATGGCAAATACCCATGTACTTCAATACATGACAATCAGAATTACCAACGACCGGGAGCCCCTTTTCTTTGGCCAACTTTACTGCCTTTTTATTAAAATTTACATACTTGGAATAGAAAAAGGTATATTCTATTGCATCAAAAAGATCTATGTTTTCCAACAGTTTTTTCTCCAAGCAAATATGGGTTTTAAAAAAAGGGTGAGGAGCTATCACAAATATTTCATCTTCTTTTGCTTTTCTTAAATCTTCAAATGATTTTATTTTTTGGGTAGCTTGATTTGCGTTTAAAATTAATACATGCTTTCCTTCAATTTTCTTTTCAATACCAGGTATCAAAAGTATACCTCTGTCACAGGCGTAATTTTCTATATCACTACTAAATGTATATGTATCATGATTGGTTATTGAAAGAACATGGAAGCCCTGTTGTGCAGCTAAGTCAATTAATTCTTTAGCTGTATGATTTATTGAGTCTTTTGGGTCATCGCAGGTATGAAGATGTAAATCGGATTTAAGTTTTATCATATTAGTTCCTTTTTGTATAATTTCATATATATTTATTAACGTTGTATTTATTTTCGGTCATAAATATAATTTCTATAAATTATCGATGTGCTGTTATCTAAATTCATTGAACCTTTAGAAGTTTCAATTTATTTAAGATACCAAAAAATTGTCATCTTGCAGATTGTATCTTATATGAAATAATTTTTTACTTTTAAAATTTGCACATCATTACCAACCAACAAAAAAGGCCCACAAAATTGCGAGCCACTCTAATTTTTATTTTGAATCTTTCAATGTGGGCGATACTGGATTCGAACCAGTGACCTCTGGTATGTGAGACCAGCGCTCTAACCAACTGAGCTAATCGCCCTTAGCAACTTTTTTAATCTAAAAAAATACACCGACTTTGTCAAGCAGTTTTTCAGAACGTCCGGCAATACTTAGTTGAAGCGCATTCCTTTAATAACTAAACACTTTCTTAAAAATCAAGGACCAAGCTATTAGAAACCATTAAACAAATTGTGTTGGCTTTCACAGGGACCTTGGTGGAAACAACCTATGCGGTAATGGATATTCATGAAATAAAATAGATACCTTTTTTGTTAGTTATAACGATGGCTTTACCTGTGGTCTTAAGCTTTTGATAAAGACAATAAAATTTGATGCCTTTGAAACTGTGTCAAGACGCTGACCACCAATAAACGGAACAAACGCTAACCCCGAATGCTTTCGGAGTCAGCGTTTCCTAAAAGATGTAAAGAAATAAAATATAACCACTTTTTAATCTTTTAATTAACAAAACGAAAGGAGGATGTTATGAAGTATCTTACCTTGTTATTAATTTTAATTATGCTCATTCCCTCAATTCTAACGGCACAGGTGAAAATAAATGAAGTTTTTTATTCAACTACGGGTGATCAGATTGAATTAAAGAATTTCGGAACTTCTTCGGTTGATGTTTCTAATATGTGGGTTTGCTCCCGTTTTTCTTATGCGCAAATTAGTAATTTGACTGTTGTAAGTGGAAATTTGAACTTAGCTCCAGATGGCATATTGGCCCTCAGCAGTTTTAACTTAAACGATGCTTCAGCCGATTTAGGACTTTACAATGATGTCGACGGAAATACTGGAAATTTTGGAATTGCCAGTTTTATGGAAGATTTTGTTCAGTGGGGAGGTAGTGGAATTGGCAGAGAATCTGTG
>JBHIAC010000048.1:0-19938 GCA_046758365.1 bacterium | reverse complement strand
TTGCATAGCCAAACATCATACCCTGGTCACCAGCTCCCTCTCTATCTACGCCTAAGGCAATATCAGGCGATTGCTGTTGTATAGTATTCAGTACGGCACAGGTTAAATAATCAAACCCAAAACTGGCATCAGTGTAACCTATTTCTTTAACAGTGCCACGCACTAAGGCTTGAATATCCACATAGGTTTTTGTGGTAATTTCCCCTCCTACAATAACCAAGCCTGTGGTTACATACGTTTCACAGGCGACCCGGCCATAGGGATCTTTTTCAAAAATAGCGTCCAATATGGCATCTGAAATCTGATCCGCAATTTTATCTGGGTGCCCTTCAGTTACAGATTCAGAAGTAAATAACATCGAAGACATGAATTTGCTCCTTTCATTTTTAAAAAGAATCCTATTTTACGTAATGAATAGATGAGTAAATAATACATATCGCTGAATTTTGCACTATCTTTATTTAACAGTAATCAATATGATGTAGGTAAAAATTCCAAAATTTTCCTGTGCAATTCGAGATTGCTTGCCGCTACACATGAAAGTACGGCCTCTTTTCCGTGTTGTAATAACCTAACATTTTTTAGACTCTTGCCGTGTGCATCAGTAATTACACAGTTCGCTTCTTGCAAAATTAAATATGATGCAGCGATATCATACGGAAAAGTGCCCATGACACGCCCAGCACCGATGCTAAGAAATTCAGACTCACTTTCTGGATGCTCTTTCAAAATTCTGCCACCCACATCTACATAGGCATCAAGCTGACCGGTTACAATCCTAGTCAATGAAAAAGCTGAATTGTTAAACAAAAATACCCCGGCTTCCATACCAGAAACATCCATTAACTTTCCCAAATATTTGAATATCCAGTGAGTTGGTCGGCCAATGGCATCAAAACTCCAAAACATTTTTTTTAGATTCTTTGTTGAAGATGGCTGTGACTGCTTATCAAAAGAGGAGGAGATTTGAACACCCTTACCTTGTTCAGCAAAAAACAGATCCCCACTTTTAATTTCTAATAACACACCAGCCAAGATAGTGCCAAATGTGACATTTTTAGAAAAATGGCACAAAGCAATGGAGATAACTCCCATTTCAAAACCACAAATTAAGGGCCGTGTCCCATCAATAGGGTCCACTACAAGTAACCATTCAGGATCGGGATTATATTTTATAAGTCCTTTATCTTCTGAAAAATAGGCTAAATTAAATTTTGAATTTTTAACCCCATGATCTAAAGCCTCTTCAGCCATTATGTCTAATTGAAAAGTAGTATCTCCACTAAAAGCAACCTTCGCTGACGTTTTTGCTGTTTCGTTGTTTAAATATGGCAAGATGGCTTCTCTGATTTCTTTGGCAATGTCTATTATAAATTCAAATTGTCCAAATTTCAAATTTTCCATAAATCAATCTTATTATTCACTGAGCCTTTGTTTTAAATAATCGATCTTTTTCACTGGTGTTGGATCGACTTGATTTAAAATAGCCAAATAGAAACTCACCATATCACCCAAAAAAACAAGAGAAAATATTCGAGCTAAAAGCGACTCCCCTATACTCTCAACTTCAATGATCGGTGCTGTATTTTTACCGAGGATTTCTTTTGTTACACTCATTCTTTTTTTAACTTTTGGATGGTCTTCCTTATCTTTTAAATATATGATTTGAAATTTCTGGTTAGTTTCTTGAAGTGGTCCCCAACCCATAATTTCGTTATGATTTAATTCTGGGAATAAATTACAAAAGGCCAAAACTTTACTGTTCTCGGAAAGTTGTGTTTTCCACCGCAAAGCTACCGCCTCAAATCCCCAAACTGAAGCATAAATTAAAGGAATTTTATCTTTTATTTTATAGCTTATTTCCTTGGCCAAATTATTTTCCGAATTCGGGTGATATTCTTCGCTGAGTCTAATTAGGAGGTTTATGGTTTCTAATAAATCCGCTTCTGGATTGGGTATCAAGCCAATACCATATAGAGTATATAGTATTGGAACTGTCAAATAACCAAGCGCCGATCTCGGAGGATACCCAGATGGGATAGAATAGACAGGATACCCATGATTTTTGGTTCTTTCACTCAAAGTCCCACCTGAGGTGATACAAACTATCTTTGCGTTTCTTGAATTTGCGTCGTTATAAGCTTCTAACGTTTCTTCCGTACTGCCAGAATAACTGGTAACTACGACTAAGGAATTTTCATTAATAAAATTAGGCAAAGTATAATAGCGATTCACAATAATTGGAATTTTTAGGACTCCTGATAAATAAGATCGAACAATATCACCACTGATTGCGGAGCCGCCCATTCCAGTCACACATATGTTCAATATTTGGTCAGAGTTATATTCTACTTTTACTTCCTTAGCAAGGGATTGAGCGTGCTGCAATTGTTCTGGGAATTTCAGAATACGGTCGAGCATAGCGGCTGAATCGTGTTTTGCAATGTCTTCATGGTTTAAGTTTGACAAAGTGAGAATCTCCCTTGATTTTAGATAATAAGATCTTTAAACTTTTGTCTCATTACTTTAGTCATGAATCTTTCTACGTCGGTAGCCTTATCAAAATTAAGGGCTTTATTGGCAATCCGAACCGCTTCTCGATGATCCATAGATCGTATAATTTTTTTTATTTCAGGGACAGCCATGGGAGTGACGCTGAACTCGTCTAAATCAAGACCGAGAAGAATTAGAGTTGCCAATGGATCACTGGCCATTTCACCACACATACCTACCCAAACACCTTGTTGGTGCCCAGCCATGATTATATGTTTTATCATACGCAGTACCGCAGGATGGAGATGCTTGTACAGATAAGCTACTCTTTCGTTACCTCGATCAACGGCCAATAGATATTGAACAAGATCATTGGTTCCAATGGTAAGGAAATCAACTTGTGCGGCTAATTTATCAGAAAGAAGAGCGGCTGAGGGAACTTCAATCATCAAACCAATTTCAATGTTTTGGTCAAAAGGAATGTCTTCTTTCCACAATTCCAATTTCGCTTGTTCCAACGCATTTTTACATTCTTGAAGTTCTTCCAAATTTGAAATCATGGGAAATAATATTTTAACATTGCCTTCAGCACTGGCTCTTAAGATGGCTCTTAATTGAACTCGAAATATATCTTGTCTGTCAAGAGAAATTCGAATAGCGCGCCAACCCAGAAACGGGTTTTCTTCTGGTGGAATTAAAATGGATTGCGGGTTCTTATCTCCACCTAAATCCATGGTACGAATAATGACTGGGTCCGGAGAAATCTTCTTTACAATTTTTGTGTATTCCTCTAATTGTTCTTCTTCTGTAGGAAGTTCGTTTTTAGAAAGGTAGATATAATCGGTGCGATAAAGCCCTACCCCCTTCGCACCGTGTGAAATCACCGACTCAACTTCATCCGGAAATTCTAAATTGGCAGAAAGCTCGATCTCTTTACCATCTAAGGTGATGCAACGAAGATCGCGAATTTCAGAAAGTTTGCGCTCTAATTGATAATATTTTATTCGTATACGACGGTACTTTCTTAAAGTTTTTTCATCCGGCTGAACAAGCACATGGCCTTCGTTCCCATCGACAATGATTCTGTCTCCTTCATTGACCAATTTTGACAGTCGCCTCAGCCCAACCACAGCCGGCACTTCCATGGAACGGGCCATGATAGCCGCATGAGAAGTCCTGCCACCAAAATCAATAGCGAATCCCAACACTTTTCTTCTATCCAACATAACCGTATCCGAAGGGGTTAAATCTCTTGCTACAATGATGGCAGAACCTTGTAATTTGCTTAGGTAATCGGTACGATCACCTTGAATTTGGCGTATGACTCTTCTTTTAACATCATTTAAATCAGAAATCCGGCCTTGAAAATATTCAATTGAACTCTCGTCTAAGGTGTTTTGATATTTTTGCATCACATCATAAAAAGCATAATCAGCACTCTTTTTTTCTTTCTCAATGCCGCGAATGGTCTCCTCAATGATTAAACTGTCTTCCAGCAAAAGCTGGTGCACATCTAAAATTTTGGCACTTTCTCGTCCAATTCTATGAGCTACTTTGTTCTGCAGACTTTTTAATTCATATTTTGCTTTTTGGATGGCACGTTTAAATTTTTCAATTTCCTCTTCTATGTTGGACTTGTTAATGACTCTTGGATCTATTTTTACAGACTCCCCTTTCAATAAAAACACTTTAGAAATAGCAATCCCTGGCGAGGCAGGAATACCATCTAAAAGAAAATCACATTTAATTTTATCTCTTTTGCTATCCATTCCGTTTAAATTTCATCTTCACTAAAATTATTATTCACCAAATTTATCAAAGCTAGAATAGCTTCTTTTTCGTCTTCACCTTTTACGGTTATAGTCAATTTACTCCCCATTTCTGCGGCTAACATCATAACTCCCATGATACTTTTCCCATTTACTTCGTGGTCTTCTCTACCAATAAAAACATCAGATTTAAAAGCGGCTGCTGTCTTAACAAATAACGCAGCGGGCCTCGCATGCAAACCCAATTTATTTTTAATTACGACTTTCTTTTGTACCATGTCTATATTATATTCCCCCTAATACAGATTAAGCATTCCGATTTGAAATATAATTTAAAAAACTTGAGAGGTCGTCTTTAGTAAACGTAGCTTTAAGTTCATCGATATTTTTTTGAGCGGAAGTTAAATAGTTACCTATTGCAGATTTCGCGGCCTCAATGGAACCAATTTTTTCAAAAAGACTTGTAATTTCGATAATTTGAGGTTTATTGATTGAAGATTCAGACAAAAGGAAATTTATTTTTCTTTTTGTTTCAAAATCGGCATGGGATAAAGCATGAACCAATAAAAAAGTTTGTTTTCTGCGCATGACATCGCTGCCAAAAGTTTTTCCTAAAGTAACCTCGTCGGAAGTAATGTCTAATAGATCATCCTGAATTTGAAAAGCAAGTCCCAAATTAAGACCAAATTTCCCCAAGGCGTCAATTTCGCTGTCATCTCCTCCACCAATGATGGCACCAATTTTGGCCGAAATATTGAGCAGCCGGGCGGTCTTTTTTTCAATCATATTTAAATAGTCAAATAATCGAATGCCTCTAAGAGACTCAAATTCACGATCTAAAGCTTGACCTTCACATAGTTCCACGATAGCGTTGGTAAAATTTGTGGTAATTTCATTGATTCGCAAAGAATTAGTCCGAAGTAAGGATTGGTAAGCCAAGGCCACCAGACCATCACCGGCTAAGAGGGCTACATCAGTGTCCCATTTTTTATGCACTGTGGGGCGACCCCTTCGAGTATCGTCCTGATCCATAATATCATCATGAACCAGAGTAAAATTGTGAAGCAGCTCCACAGCTACAGCCGCATCTAAACAATCTTCAACATTTCCACCTACTGCTTTACACGACAAAATTAGCAAAATAGGCCGGATGCGCTTTCCTCCACTCTCCAATATATATGTAATGGGTTCATATAGAATGGGAGGCTTTTTCGTGTTTAATACTTGAAATAAGCGCTCATCAATAAGCCTCTTCCATTCTCTAAGTTTAATTTTGAAATCTTCCGCCACAGCCGATTCAATCATTTAATAGGCTAATATCTTTAATTTTAGCTTAATCTAAAAAAATAAGTTATAGAATTTCAAACATATAGTCAAGCAAAAGTTTCATAATAAAAAATCTTTAAATGCCGGTACAGACTGGAAACCGATAGCGAGTAATGTCGCAAACACGGGCAGCTATGTCTGGCTTGTCCCCTCTATTAATTCAGCAAGTTTCTTGGTTCGCATTTTCGATGCTGAGGATGGTTCTCCAGAAGATCAAAGCGACGATGTATTCGCAATTCTCATTTTCACATTAACCTTGACTTCGCCAAATGGCGGAGAGACCTGGACCGAAGGACATTCAGAGAGTATTTAGGTGGGATAGCTTTGGTTTGATCAATTCTGTACGTTTGGATTATTCTATAGATAGCGGTACCAATTGGCAGATGATCGTCGAGCGAGTTCCAAATAGCGGAGAATACCTCTGGACTATTCCAGACGTGGAAACTGACAGCGCTCTCGTGAGCGTTACAGACGCCGATGATTTTGTCTGCGTCTTTGAATACATAGAACTTGAACTAATTATCTTAGAAAGCTCCGTGCATTCATTCGCACGTGGTTCAACAATGTCTACTGGAAGAATGTCACTACGTTTTATGATCTCAAGCCATCCCGCCCTGCGGCGGGGCATTTAATTCCTTAAGTACAATTCCAAGTTTATGTACAAAATCTTTACTGCTTTCCGTACTTCGAGTTTCTCCATAAATTGGAGCAGGCGAAGTACCACAACGAAGTAGCTGTCCTGCTATATGTTTTCCCACTTGGGTATTAGGTAATGAGCCACACAATTTTATAATCGCAACAGCAAATTCAATCAACCTTTCTTGAATATCATCGCCTTTTGCCATAATTTTTTACCTTGAAATTAATTGTGAACTGTTAATTTTTAATTGATAATTTAATCCTTTTAATAGTTGTGGGTAATGCTAAGATCTGTGGGGTGGATGTCAGGTAACCAGCGTTCCTACCTAGACGCCCTGCATGGGTGGGTACACAGGAGTGTCGAGTCTTTCTTTCAAAACCGAAGGCTTAAAATCACTGCCAGACTTCTTAGTAATTCCTACAACGAAAACCACCGACTCATTTTAATCAGAAACACATTGGTAGCGTTCTCATCAAACAGCTCGCCAATATCATTTTTAAAAGAGAAGTTGCCATTATTATCGTCTCCGGTTCGTTCTTGCGACCAGACAAAAAAGATGGTAGAGCCCGGGTTGTACTCCCAGCGGACAACTAGATTGGAGCGGAACTGCCTGAAATTAAAGTCTGGAGTATCAATTGAGTAATCTGTGGTGCCATTTGCATCTTCGTCGAAATTGTATTTTCCCTTCTCAGAATCAAATTGAATTTCATTGCCTGTAAACGTGTGAAATCGATTTTCGTAACGTGTGGCACGTGGCTCGGTTATTCTTTTGAATTGGGCATATTTGCCTGCTGAAACAAAGGGCTGTCCGTAATACTGAATGGATAAATCTGGCGTAACACTAAAATCAAATCGAATGGTAATCCCGAGTGTTTTCTGATTGAGTCGCCCGAAAAGATAACGGTCCTCGTCTTCATGTTCGATGGAATCGATGTACTGCAAATCCTGCTTATTGACACTGAAAAATGGATTGATGCGCAGTCTCATGGCGTTGCGTGGACGAAAAGATAACCAAAACCACACATTATTCCTACGTGAATTACCTTCATCACTCCAACTGTTAGACCCACCAAATCCAAATTGAAGGGCTTTACGATTATCCGACGAAATATTGTACCACTGATTCCACCTTCCAGGGAATTTCATTGCAGGGCCGCCTCGCAAAGCACTGGTGGAAAGGCTATTAGCATTCCGATTGACACCAAACCAAAAAAACCAATAATTTTTGAATTGCCCTCCACCATTAATATTGCCTCCTGCAAAAACGTTTTCTCCTCCGAAATTCCAGCCAGCCCATTGATTGAAATTGGCATGTAACTTGCGAAAGATACTGAATGGATTGTTTATACTGTATCCAAACCAGAAATACTGCAACACACGGTCAGCTTGTCGCAAAAAGCCTAAATCATTTAATTCCAATCCCGGGGAGCGCCACATGCCTCCCACCGAAAACCGTAATTTTCCATTACCGCTCCTTCCAAAATTAACAAAGCCTCCGTGCCCTGAGAGTGAGGTACGTGCAGAATCGAGGGTTACATAATCTGCATCCGGCCGTTGATAATACCGTTGTGACGCGGTCTGAACCTCTAATATAGCCTGCTGGTCTCCACGTACATGGCTAAAGGCTGTTCGAACATTAAGATAGTAGGTTTTATTTTGCCATTGGTGTCTAAAATCGACTCCGCCGGAGTAGGCAGAACTGTTTAAAAATTTTAGTTGCGATTCAGAGAGGTTACGGTGCGTTGTGGTTAATATACTTCCAATAGACGTGTTGCCTCTTCCATAATCTTTTTGCACGCGCCCAACAAAATAATTGCTGAATGGTTCCACTGTTTCTTGCCGACGTTCACCATTGAGATCAATATGCGCGCATTCTCTCTCCGTGATGGCGTCCAATACACCAATTGAAAGACCACTATTGGTTTTTCCAGTTAACTTCATCGCTGTCAAAATAGAGGTGTTATCTGGCAATTGCATGTATTCGTCATCATCGAGATCTGGGGAATACTGCGGCGACCGGCCAATGCGGCGTGAATAAAATAAACGATCATATGAAAAATCGCCATCTCCACCCATGAGTCTGTAATCTAAAATATTCTGACCTTCAATGAAAAAAGGCCGCTTTTCTTGAAAGAAGGTTTCGAATGCCGTAAGGTTGACTTCTGATGGGTCAGCCTCGACTTGGCCAAAATCGGGATTGACCGTGACATCCAAAGTCAGATCGCTGGTAACTCCTATTTTCGCATCTAAGCCACCGGAAAAGTTTGTCGACTGGCCTGTTGCAAATGGATTGTTTGGTTCTTTTGCAAATTTTCTCAAATCACTAACCCCGTAAGGAAGAAGCTCAATGCGTCGCGACGTTCGAATCCCTTTTATACCATGTAATTCACCAAAATAACTTACCCAACCGCCAGTATTTCGCGGAATATATTGCCACACAGAACGTTCCTCTTTGCGAAAGAGTTGGCGCTGTACTTGCAGGCCCCAAACTTGTTCAGCTTTTTTTGCAAACCTTAGTTGACTGAAGGGAATGCGCATTTCTGCAGTCCAGCCCAATTCATCTATGGCAACCGCCGCATACCAGACCGGATTCCAGTTGCTATCCCAATTATCCCCGTCATTCGAAATGGCTTCATCGCCTTTAACACCAGCAGCGTTAATGGTAAAAGAGAACGCAGTGCGGTGATCAAAGTAACTATCGATATTAATTTCAAGCCAATCGCCGTCAAATTCATCTCTTCGGGTGACTCGGCGAACAATTTTATCGGGTTCGGTATCATAAGCACGAATACCAACGTAAAGGTTGTTTTCATCGTACAAAACTTTAAATGCCGTTTTTTGTGAAGGATCAGCGCCGTCGTCTGGCTCTCTTTGTATAAAATCACTTCCCCATTCTGCTTTTTGCCAGACCGAATCATCCAGACGACCATCTATTACAGGAGGACGAGGATTGATGTGCTCTGCAATGTAAATCTTTTTATCTGTCGATGGCTTCGATGCAAAAAGGGTTGACGCTATGAGGGTAAAAAATAAAAAAATAAGCTTCTTTTTCATTATTTAACTCCCAGTAAATTTACTAACGGTATGAAAAAGATAAAATGAAATTTTATTGAATTGTACAAGTGATATTGTTGAATGTATGGTTAGTTAAAATAAATAACGTAGCAACTAAGCCAAAGTTGCTTATCTTTCTAAAACTTTCATTAATTAAGACATCTCTAAATAAAAAAGGTTGTCGTTTTTCTTAAAAAAATCTTGCGGTTGAATTCGTAATGAAAGGGGGCATCAAAAGGCACATCCATCCATGTACTCTCGATTCATGCTTTGACCTAGGTTTGAACTTTTTCCTTGTGTTTAAAGGAAAGTTTTATTATTATAGGTTAATTATTTTTTATAAAAAACAGTAACTAAAGGAGGAAGAAGTAACCATGAAAACCCTTTTTGTATTTTTAGTCGTTGCCTTGTTGACAATAAGTGCTTGCACTCAGGCAGACAAAACCGCCACAGCAAACAAGGCCCTTGCCCAGCGTTTTGTTGAAGAAGTCTGGAATAAAGGAAATCTGGATGTAGTAGACGAGTTATGTGCCGCCGACTACGTTCGCCACAACCCCAACAGTTGGGATCCATCGGTTGTAGAAGGTGCTGAAGCCTTCAAACAATTAGTTAGCGAGGTTCGCACCAACTACACCGATTTCCATGTTACCCTCGAGGATATAGTTGTCGAAGGAGACATGGTTGCCACCCGCTGGACAGCTACTGGCGCACAAAAAGAAACCAATAAACAGATTACTTTTAATGGCATCGGTTTAACCCGTACCACTGAAGGCAAGATGGTGGAAGAGTGGATTAGCTGGGATACCTACAATGTGATGCAACAGCTCGGAATGGTTGCCGAGCCAGAGACGACCATGAAGTAACCACATTTCCCTAAATTTTCATTTATTATGCAAAGAGCTCGGCGGCTTAATACTGTCGAGCTCTTACAATTATACAAACTTAGAGTTCACCTCAAACGATCGACTGAAGGATTACAAGAGACATGGTGAGCACTTTTTAGGTTGACTGTGTCGTTGAAGTAATGCCCCCCCAAAGAACGTATAATGTTGGCTATGCCATTACTTCATCAGCAACATCTTCTTAGTTTCAATCATATTGCCTGAGCGTAAAGTGTAATAATACAATCCCGTTGGGAGTGTACTGGCATCAAACTTTACTTTATAAACGACCCCTGCTTCTAAGTTTTCTTTAACAAGTGAACGTACTTCTTGACCAAGCATATTATACACTTTTAATGTCGTAAAGCCATTATTTGGAATTGTAAATTCGATAACTGTCTGTGGGTTAAACGGATTTGGATAATTTTGCCCAAGCACAATTTTATTGGGCAAAATTCCAATCCTGACTTCAATGGGTTTGTAATACTCAAAGGTACCATTGAGGTCTATTTGTTTAAGACGGTACAATAGGGTTTGTGCGGAAAAATGGATCAAAGATTGAACGTCTTCGCGGTAGGTATAACTATGCGGCTCGTTTGAGGTACCTTGCCCTGCTACAAATGCGATCATTTCCCACTGGTTATTTGGCAATTGTGTTATATTATCCTCCTCTGCAATTAACAAAGAACTATCCATGGCCATTCTTTCGATTTCAAACCCATAATTATTGGTCTCTGTTGCTGTTTCCCAGTGAAGTTCTACAAGATGACCATGTGTAATTGCAGAGAAGGATATTAATTCTATTGGTACACTCCCATCTTGTTTAAACCAGCGAGCAAACTTTTCTGAGGTTTTACCACCAGCGGTGGTAAAACTACCTCCCACATATACATTGCTTGAACTAATCGCTATTGCAAAGACAATACCCCCATCGATTCCACTTCCCAAAGCAGACCAACTGCTGCCATTCCACTTGGCAATCTTATTCGCACTATCATTACCAGCCGTAGTGAAACTGCCACCCACATACAATTCGTTTTCCATGACAGCTATCGCATTGATATCGCCTCCACTAATGCCGTTGCCCAAGGCCGACCAACTGTTGCCATCCCACTTGGCAATTTTTTTTGCATTTGCACCGCCTGCTTTATTGAAAAGACCACCCGCATACACCTCGGCTCCACTGATTACTATTGCATTGACATCGCCAAGACTAACCCCACTTCCTAATGTGGTCCAAGTGTTTGTCGAGCTATCCCACAAAGCAATGTTGTTTGCACTCTCACCGCCAGCGGAGGTGAAACTGCCACCTACATAAACCTCGCTTCCAGTTATCGAAATTGCATAAACAGGTCCATCTACGCCGTTATTTGCACCACTGCTCAACGCTTCCCAGATACTGCCATTCCACTTAGCAATGTTATTAGCATTCCCTTCACCTGCTGTAGTAAAAACGCCACCTACATACAGATCATTTGAACTAACCGCTATCGCTCTGACATCGCCATTACTAATACCACTGCCCAGAGCCGACCAACTGTTACCATCCCACTTGGCAATGTTATTCACAGTAATACCGCCTGCTGAGGAGAAATTACCCCCTACAAATACCTCGCTTCCACTAACAGCTATCGCAAGGACAGTTCCATTCGTGCCATTATTTGCACCACTACCCAACACAGACCAACTGTTGCCGTCCCATTTAGCAATATTGTTCGCACTTACATCCCCTGCCATGGAGAAACTGCCTCCGACATAGAAATCACTCCCATTCACCGCTATTGCAAGGACAGTTCCATCTATGCCAAGCTGGTCAAATCTGTCGTCCCAATAAACATCATCAGGATCGAACATCAGACTGTAAGATGAAGATTTATCCTTCTTCTCTTTTGCCCATCCAGAGAACTGCTGTTCACTTGAGTTGCTTATCCTTTCTGAATTTTGGATATACAATCTGCTGTTGTAACTTTTCTTAAGGTTCAGTGTCTCTGGATTGGTCAGTTTTGTTAGTGGTTTGGATCTTTCAAATTCTGTATTCTCTTGTGCGGTCATTATGGGACTTTTCATTAGCAATAAGACGAGAACAACCCCAGTAGCTTGTTGAAAGATTTTCGATATATTCATTTGAGCTCCTCGGCTTGTGCAGGTTTATTTTTATCCTTTAAAAATTGTGGTAATCACATTGTGCTACATTATTTTCTATCGGTAATAAAAACAAATTCTTGAATATTGTAAAAAAGATGAAATAGGTTAACAAAGATTACTTTTATGTCGATATTATTGATAGCACTAAAAGATCTTTATTGAACCCAGATTCGGAAAACTCAAACAGAAGTTAAAAACCTAACCGCTTTAAGGTATTAGCAGGCTTAAAAAACACCAAGACTCCGGTAGTTTGAATTCAATTCTAATAAGTTTTCTGAATCTTGGTTGAAGTTTTTTCAAAGAGAATTAAAAAACAAGAATCCTTTACTAAGTTTACATGTCCATGTTCTAAACAGGGTCAAAATTGTATCTTTATCTCAAAAAAAAGTTAGTAAATTGTCAAGGCTTAACATTAATTGAGGTCATTTTAATCATAGTGGTTTTCTCAATAGCAATTATTTCATTAATGAATTTACTTTCTTCAACATTAGTAAATAGCAATAAGTCATTAATTTTAACTCAAGCTATTGTCTATGCTCAAGAAAAGATGGATGAAATCATAGGTGATAAGAAAAATCCGACCAGAGGATATACCTGGGTGACAACTCCTGGCCATTATCCAAGCGATATCCCTTCCAGTGGATTCACACGAAGTGTCATTATTGAAACTTCTGGGAAAGTTCACAATGGGATACCATATGCCTTAGTACAAGTCATTATATCCCACAACGATTTGCCTGATTTTAGACTTACAACTTGGTTAACTGAATATTGAATTAGCTTTTGAAGACATATAAAGTTTACTCCATAAGCATAAGAAGTCGAGAATGTGTTAAAACTAAATTTTGTATTAACCACAAGACACAAAGTTCTAATTTTTAAAAAGATAAAAAGAAAAATATTGTATTTTAGTTTCACTTTTTTTATTCAAATTTTATTTTTCTAAAATATATTTATCTTTGTGTTTCTTCGTGTTCTTGGTGCCCTTTGTAGTTTATTATTTATTTTCAATTGCAGTATTTGGGTTAAATGCTATTTTCACGACATACACTATTAATATTTTTAGAGTTATGAACATTTTTCAAATTAGTGCAAGAAAGAAATTTAAAAAAAATCTTTTTAGAATGGATGTTTCCTATTTTTTGAGTTTTAGGTTCTCAGAAACGCCTTCTATATCTCAATTTTTAACGAACGAGATTGGGGCATTGTCAATAACTTTCATAGTTCTCGTTCTTTTAATGTTTATGACTTTAGGGGTGGTTAGCTATTCGGTTATGACCGTAGATAGCCGCCACTCCATAAATTTCATGCAAGCTGTCCAGGCACAATATGTGGCCGAAGCCGGCATTGAATATGGATTAAAAAAGATGTATGAGGGGGATAGTCTATCAAGTTCTGAAACTGTCTTTATGGAGGAAGGTAAATTTAGCCTCGAATACACGGACCTAGACAGCATGGTTGAATTAAATTCCACCGGCATCGTCGGTGATGCAAGAAAAATCATCCAGGTATTAGTCCAACAAACTCCACCGATCGAGAATTATGCCATTTTTTCAACGGGGGAGATTATGAACGTCACTCCTTTAGATGAATATGGAGATACTGACTTTTCATTGATGATTGAGAATGCTAATTCACTTCCGAATATGGAAGATCAGGACTTGATCAATATGGCTATTTCTCAAGGGCATTTAGAAACAGGAGCTAATTTCGAACCGGCGCATGGCTACCCAAACTTCAATTTTTATTTCAGCGGCTTAACGCCAAACATCACATATGTGCAAGGAAATCTTCATGTACAAGGTGGTCGAACAGTTTATGGTATATTTGTTGTGGATGGAGACATCACACTTGATGGCTCTTCACGAGTCAAAGGAGTGTTGTATATGAGAAATCCAAACCATACTGTGATTCATGGAGGAGGTAATCCTTCTGAGAGTTCTGTGACAGGAGGGATCGTCGCTAACGGTAATGTCGATGGGACAGGAAACCATATATCCGTTCATTACAAACATGAATATATGGAGATTTTTGGTAATTACGAGAATAGAGAAGCATCTTTCGTGCTGCTATCATGGCGGGAGCTTTGAAAGGTACAATAATATACAAATCCTTCTAATGACTCATCAAAATATTATTGAAAAATTAAAAATATTTGGTTACAAACAAACGATTTTATTTGATGTTTGTTCATTTTCTTTGCTAACATGTACAGGTGTTATGAGATGCAAGAAAAAGCCCTGGCACTTATAAATTTAAATGAAATAGTGTCGATAAATTAGGTAGGCCTATGTCTGTAGGTCTTTTTTATAGGCCATTTAAAATATGGGGTAAAAGTCCTATCAAGTGAAATGTTGTTAATCAGATAGAGCGTGTATTACGATTTCAATGGTGGAAATATTATTTAAATTCCGATATTCGCGCATATTATTGCTATTTTATTCATGTTGTGTGGGATTGCTTGGATGGATGTGTTCAAAAAAAGCACCTTTAGACCCAACCCAAAGCCTGCAAGAACCAGTAGTAGTTTTGGTGGATATTCAGGCAATCCCAGCAGTAGTTTCCCCAGGCGATACGGCTATTGTGAAAGCTCTATTGTTAGATCAATCCGGCCAGCCAGTGGGGGGTGAGAACATTCAATTTTCCACAACTATCGGAACTGTTACCCCGACCTCTAGCACAACTAATGACACAGGGATTGCTACAACAATTTTTACAGCACCCCAACAAACCGGTAAAGCAATTATTACAAGTGATTATAACACTACTCAAAATCGGAATGTAACCATTGAAGTGAAAAAAACAGCGCCTCAGTCAATTACCTTGATTTCAGAAACTGAGAGCCTTTTAGCAAACGGAGAAAGCACAGTCAAAATACAATCTATCTGGTTGACTGAAGAGGGAGAACCCTTGAAAGGCATACAGATTTCTTTTGAGACTTCCATTGGTAATATTACCTCGTCAGCTTTCACAGACTCATTTGGTGTAGCCGAAGCCATATTGACTTCTGCAGCCAGCCGAGTGGATACCATTGCCCAAATAACGGCTAAAGGATTTGGCATAGAAGCTACAACTCAGGTGCTATACAAAGGTATCTCATTTTCTATAAGTGCTTCTCCAATAAATATTATTGCCGATGGTAGGAGCACCTCGCGGATAACCGTTGTTTTGAAAGAAACTGGTAGCACTGTTGCTGTTTCCGAGGCTCGAATTACTTTTGGCGCAGATTTAGGTACCCTACCCAATTCAGCTACTACCGATGCAAGTGGTGTGGCGACCGTCAATTTAACCAGTGCAACTGAAACAGGCGTATCTACAATTACCGCGATTTATGGACAGAGATTAACGGAAACCATACAAGTCTTTTTTGGTGATTCAAGGCCGACTTATTTAAATGTTTCAGCAGAACCGCCAGTTATTTTAGCTGACAATCAAAGCACATCTTTGATCAAAGCTGTGGTCTCTGACCAAAATAACAACCCGGTACCGGATGGAACCCCAGTAAATTTCGAAATCATCGAAGGTACGGGAACCCTTGAGTCCAATAAAGTAACCATTGGCGGTATTGCCTCCAGCATTTTAACTAGTGGAACGCAACCTGATACAGCAATCATTGTAGTTCGGGTGGATCAGCTTACCGATACAACGACTGTTAGGTACCAGGTGGGAGAGGCTGCCACAGTTATCGTGGTGGCCGATTCATCTGCGCTCCCGGCTGATGGAATAACCAGCACTTCAGTAATTGCCTACGTGAACGACGCCGCAGGCAACCCAGTGGTTGATGGAACTATGGTGTCTTTTGTTACTAATATAGGAGACATCACGCCAAGTACTCAAACTAATTCAGGGCAAGCCGTTGCACAATTTTCCAGTAGTGTGACGGGAATCGCAACGGTACGTGCTTCTGTTGGTTCAATATATGGTGAAACCACTATTCAACTACTTCCAGGACCAGCAAATAGTATATTGCTCAGCTATGAACCCAATTCCTTAGGCGTAAAAGATTCAGGTCGAAATCAGACTGTAACCATTACCGCTGACGTGGTGGATAGTAAAAACAATCCTGTTTTAGACGGCACCTATGTTTCTTTTTCAATTTTTTCATCTCCCGGAGGTGGGGAATCCTTAAGCAGTACAGAACCGGTTCCAACGTTAAATGGTAATGCACAGGTCGCCTTAAACAGTGGCATTCGGTCTGGAAGCGTTCGTATTCTATCTCAAGTTACGGATGCGATTGGCATTCCCGTAGTACCCGAGGTTAGAGCGGTTTCAACGGAAATAATCATATTTGCAGGTCCACCCTATATTGAAGATGTTAATGAACGCAGCACGAGTCATCTTTCTGTAGGGGTAGATCCTCTAAATGTTTATGGCTGGAATGTGGTGAATAATACCGCAACCGTAACAGCGGTAGTGGGCGATAAATATAACAATCCAGTTCCTCCTGGCACGGCCGTATTTTTTACGACAAGTGCAGGAGTCATTTCAACTTATACTGGTTTTACCAATGAAGAAGGGGTGGCAACGGTAACTATTCACACCGCTCAACCTTATCCTACCATTACCCGATTTTACAACACTTTTTTTGATCCAAATGAGAATCATCCCGATTTCAATAAGCCAACGAATATTATTGAAGGGCCAATTCCTGATTTCGAAGGAGGCGAGGTCCTTAATTCTATAGGTAATTTTGGAGAGAACGATGGAGTCGCTAGAATTCTTGCAGTAACCGAAGGGGTAGATGCAAACGGTAATCCCGCACGTGTGTGGTCGGTAACCAATCTTATATTTTCTGGCGTAATAACTGTTTTTGACATTGAAGTTTCCGACACAGATTTAAGCCCCGGCGAAGTGGCTTTGATTACATTTAAAATTTATGATGTAAATGGAAATCCTATTGTTCCAGGGTCTGAAATTTCGGTACAAGCCAATGCCGGCGAGCTTTCTTGGTCAAGCATTTCCACCAGTGATCCTGGGGTAACCGAATATACTGTATTACTTACAAATAATATTGATCCAACAGATCCCGAGGCACAACCTGCTACAACACCTGTAACAATTATTGTTAACAGCCAGAACGGCAATGTCATTAATTCATCCGAGCCTATTAATTTGAATTTGAATTAGAACGCAAGATAAATTGAAAAGAAGGCTTCGAAATTATTCTCTTTTAGGACTGTTGTTTTTATCAACTTTGTCGCCAAGTTTAGTGGCCCAACCTACCGGCATTCCAATTTTTACCCAAAGTCATCGCGAAATCACTGTAAGTATTACAGGAGGATACTTTCGAAAAAATATCCATGGAATTGAATACAATTCACCCCGTTATATACTAAAAGGAATTTTGGGGTTAGCTAGATTTTTGGATATTTTTGGAGAGATTGGGGTCGCTAAAGTTACTCTTGTGATGCCAGATGACACCCAGTCAAACCTTGAGAGCAAATATCAAATGGCTTTTGGAGCAGGCATTAATATTCGTTTATTATATATTCCACGCTATCGATTTTCTCTATTTATCAGTGGTCAATTATTTAGATTCACCAGTAAGCCATCTTCCGAAAATGTGAGTTTCTTAGCAGGTTCTCAAGTAGTACAAGTTCTTGAGTTAAAATATGATTGGCGAGATGCTTTGTTTAATGCTGGGCTTACAAAGGATTGGGGAGTTGTCAATTTTTATTGTGGTCTTAATGCAAAAACGATTCAACGTCTCGAAACCAGAATTGATAAAATAATTATTAATGGAGGTGACGAGTCTGAAACAAAGCAAACAGGAGAATATTTAAGTGGATTAGAAACCAGTCCTTTTATTGGTTTGGACTTGAATCTTCCATCGCAATTAAAACTTAGTTTAGAGATTACCGGCCGTAACAGGTCAGACTTTGCCTTTTATATTGGGCTCAGTCAAACTGGAAAGCCCTAAATTATAAGGTGAATTGATAACTTTTCGCATTAATCAAAATTTATTACAATCATACTGTTTCCTTTCAGAAGAAACAAATATATTAAAAATTTGTATTTATCGGGAGAAAATTCTTTTAGAATTTGTGTAATAAATTAGAAAATTCAGAAATTAAAGGATTCATGACGTTGGTGCATAAACAGGATAATTTCAACTTTAAAGACACTGGATGATAATTCAACGTTTTTAAGGACGTAGATTTCTATCCCGTTGGATAACTATCCTATGGGTTGTATTTAACATCCTTTACAATTTAAGATTTTTAGCTAGCTATCTTTTTGCACTTACGTCATTCAAAAGCCTTTTAAAATAATTTTACTGATGGAACGAAATTTGCTAATTAAAAAGTATTATTATCGTCTCTTTCCCAATTTTTTCAAATCTTTTAATATCGATTGAATATTCGGCTAGAAAAAAGTATATTTTCATTGTAATCGATTAAAGAAAAACGTTATAATTTTCCCATAGGTTTATGTCTTTTATAACTAATAAACCAAATTAAATCTAAAATTTTTATGAAGTTTAAAAAACTAAAAAAACAAAATAAAATTCGTTTAATATTTTTCTCAACAGGTGAATCTGAAATTCGTCAATTTGAATTTAATTTACGTCGTCTTATTATTAAACTCATAGCTCTTTCTGTTATAATAATTGGAGTATTTTGGGGATCTGTAACTCTTTTAAACAGTATGTATCAAAGTAATACTAATAGTACTCTATTGCGAACTAATACCTTTTTAAAGGGGAAAATTAAGAAACTTCAAAGTAATATTGAAAAGTTAAATGAAAAACTTATTAGCTTAGAAGAGGATACAGAGGATCTGGGAGTATTAGTAGGATTATCATCTACCGAAGCCGACAGTCAAATTATAAAGGATGGTATTATATTGGGTAACAATATCGTTATGGCTTCAATGCCTGTTGACTATGAATATCAGACCGATAAAATGTCAGAATATATGAATATTCTTGAGGAAAGAATTAGCAGTGCCTTAAAACTTCAAGACATTATCGAGGATAAGTTTTTACAAACTCAAAAAGAAATAAAACATATTCCGTCAATAAGACCAGTGACTGGGGGAAGAATTACCGATAGATTTGGTAAACGTAGAGATCCTTTTGTTGAAAGAGTGAAACATCACAATGGCATCGATATATCAGCCCATTACGGTACAAAAATACATGCTGCGGCCACAGGTCTGGTAGAGATGGCAAGGATGCGATACCGATTAAACAAAGGTTACGGTCGGGTGGTTATCATTAATCATGGCTACGGTTATAAAACATTATATGGTCACCTCTCAAAAATTTTAGTAAAGCCGGGTCAAAAGGTAAAACGATGGGATGTAATTGGTCTATCTGGAAACTCCGGTCGCGCCACCGGGCCCCATTTACACTATGAAGTTTGGCATAATGGCCAGCCTCAAAATCCTGAGAATTATATATTGAATTAAAAACCTTCCCAATTATCAAGACAGCTTAAAAAAATCTTCAACCCGTTTTTAACTACACCTACCTTAAAATTCGTTTATCGCTCTGTAATACCTCAGTTATTGGTGGGAGGACTTTATTAAACAGGATACTACGTAGTTTAAAACTGTGGGCTCATATTAACTAGGATCATTCAGTATTTTCATGCTGAATGCAAAATTATATAGGATATTTATCCCT
>JBHIAC010000047.1:0-19987 GCA_046758365.1 bacterium | reverse complement strand
ATACAATTCATGATTTTAGGTAAATATTAACTCTATTGTTATATAAAATTTAACGACTTTAAAACAAATAGTCAAATAAAATAAATAAGCAAATGTTTTCTAATTTTATTTCAACCCGAAATACTGTTTCTTGACAAATAAGTTTGAATATTTTATATTTAATAAATGATTTGTTCAGTAATTTAAAATAGAGTTTATTTAAACATGAAATTTAATAAATTCAAAGCTGCCGCCATTCAAATGAATTCCCGCGAGGACGTCCAAGTAAATTTGAATACCGCCATAAGGTTAATTCGTGAAGCAGCGAATTCTGGAGCAAAAGTTGTGGCGGTGCCGGAGAACTTTCTTTACATAGGCCCAGATAAAAGTAGATGTTTTAGTAAAGGTGGTGAAGAAATAAGTCTAATACGAGACTTAGCAAAAGAAAGGGAAATCATTATTGTGGCAGGCTCCATTCGAGAAAAGACCCCGAATGCCAAATTGCCATTTAATGTTTGTTACGTTATTGCGCCTGATGGTTCGATTTTAGAAGAATATAGAAAAATCCATCTGTTTGATGTGGATCTGCCAACGGGAGAAAGTCATCGGGAATCCGAGGAAGTGGCAGCGGGTTCAGAGGTGAAGGTGCTGGATACCTCTTTTGGTAAATTTGGCCTCACCATTTGCTATGATCTACGTTTTCCAGAACTATACCGAAGACTTGCACTAAAAGGGGCGCAAACCATTTTTGTACCTTCCAATTTTACGCTCCACACCGGAAAAGATCATTGGCTGACCCTGGTCAAGGCCCGCGCTATTGAAAACACGTGTTATATCGTGGCACCAGCCCAGATTGGACACAAATTTGGGCTAAGGGCGAGCTTTGGAAAATCCGTGATTGTGGACCCATGGGGTTCTATTCTCGCAAAAGCTCCGGATAAAGATGAAGCCGTGGTGATTTCCGAATTAGATCTCGATTATCTTAAAAAGGTTCGTCAGGCTTTACCGACATTAAATCATATAAAATTGATTTAAAAAAATGAGTTGATTTAAATAGGCATTAAGACCATGAAACCAAAGCTTAGCATCATCATTCCGGTATTGAATGAAGAAGAAACACTCCGATTACTTTTACGTGATATAAAAATTTGTGAGCGTTCATTACCATTTTCTATGGAATGCATCGTGGTAGATGGGGAATCGGTAGATAACTCAGTTGAAGTTTGCAAAGAGTTTGGCGTTAAGGTGATCAAAGCCTCCCGTGGGCGAGGACAGCAGCTTTGTGCAGGGGCACAACAATCAAAAGGTGAGGTGCTCTTTTTTTTGCATGCAGACAGCCGTTTAACCCCTGAGCACTGTTTAGCGGCTGTGGCAACGGTATCAAATAACGGGATTGTGGCCGGGGGCTTTGAACTCAAATTTGATGATTCGCATCCTATTCTAAAATTTGCTGAGTGGGTTAACAAAATAAGATTTCGATATACAAGAATATTTTATGGTGATCACGGCATTTTTACCCAGCGAAAGAGTTATGAAGAGGTGGGCGGTATTCCTCCCCAGGCTTTATTTGAAGATGTTGAATTCTCTCGACGTTTAAAAAAACAAGGGCGGGTGGTAATGACCTCCCCTTGCATGATGACCTCTTCGCGGCGTTTCCGAGCAGGTGGGGTTATTCGTACCTATTTAAAAATGGCTTTTCTGTACATCTTACACTGGCTCCGAGTTTCTCCTGATTACCTTGCAAGATTGTATCAGAAAAAAAGTCGGCCAGTTAAAAGCTGAGCAGGTCAATTATGATCAAAGAACTAATTGACATTTGTTTTGACAATTTTCAGAAAGTCCCTTTTGGACATTTATGACCTACAATTATTAGATAAGAAAAATTCAATGACGAAGACCTATAACCAAATCCTTCAATTACAAAACCAGGTCGTTCACTGCACACGATGCCCACGGCTGGTGGACTGGCGACAAAAGGTTGCAGAGGAGAAAGTCCGACGTTTTTCACAGGAATCTTACTGGGGAAAGCCGCTGCCTAGTTTTGGAGACCCTGATGCAAAGCTACTTCTTGTCGGACTAGCACCTGCGGCCCATGGTGGTAATCGTACCGGTCGGATGTTTACTGGAGACCGCAGTGGAGATTGGTTGTATGGTACTTTGCACAAATTCGGGTTTGCCAATCAACCCAATTCAATGGACAAAAACGATGGCCTTTCTTTAAAGAATTGCTACATCACCGCTGCTCTTCGCTGTGCGCCACCTCAAAATAAACCAACATCAGATGAGAAGAATAATTGTTTTCCATATTTAGTTCAAGAAATCGAAATTCTTAAGAATGTTCAGGTGGTCATTGCTTTAGGCAAAATTGCATTCGATGCTGTTATCAATGCCTACAAAGAAATCGGAGAATTAAATCATTCCAAACGACCCAAATTTGGCCATGGGATTGTGATTCTCTTGAACCCTAAAATTACTTTGATTGCTTCTTATCACCCAAGCCAGCAAAATACCTTTACTGGCAAACTTACTCAGCCTATGTTTGATGATGTCTTTAAAAAGATTAAAACTAAGTTGCAATTAAATAATTTTTAATCCTGTTAATAAACATAAGGAGGGACTCATTATGCGAACCATCAAATCTGTTGATCCACTGTCTTTGGGTAAAATTTATGGAGCAACTCTGGCTCTGATTGGACTTTTAGTAGGAGGCCTAATTACTTTATTTTCCTTAACCCTGGGTGGTATGATGAGCGATTACGGTACCGGGATGATTATGCCAGGCTTTTTTGGAGCCGCAGCCATTATTGTGCTACCAATCTTTTATGGCATCTTGGGATTTATAGCAGGAATAATAGGGGCATTTTTTTACAATGTGGTAGCCAAAGTGGTCGGAGGAATTAAGATTGAACTTTCATAGATAAACGGGTCTTTTTTATTTCACTTGCTTTTTAGAGTAATTATGATTATTTTTTTTAAATTAATGAATGAAGTAGGTGCAAAAAGTAGATCGCTAAAAATTAAAATTATCCCGTTTTTGCACCAACGTCATGAATAACCTCAAATCATTTTTTTCAAGGAGTAAAAATGGCAAATTTATGGGATGATATTACCAAAACCATTAAAGAAGGGGTAGATGCGGTTGTAGAAAAAACCGAAGAGTTAACAAAAATAGGAAGAATTAAAGTAGATATATTAAATATTAAAAGAAAAATTGAAAAAAACTTTACCGAACTCGGTGGAAAAGTTTATCATTTGATTGCAGAAAAAAATAACACTCAAATAGCAGACGAGAAAGCTGTAATGGATATTATTGAGCAAATTAAAAATTTTGAAAAAGAGCTTCAAGATAAAAATGTGGAACTTGCAAAAGTTAGAACTAAAGAAGAATTTAAAGAAAAAGCCAAACCTGAATCTAAACCTAAGCCAAAGCCACCGGCAAAACCTAAACCAAAGTCTCCCGCCGCCGCAAAATCTCGCACGGTAAAATCAAAAGCCGAAGCTAAAAAATGATTTTTCGGAGGGTGGATGTGGAAATGTAGATTTCTTCGAGTGTTTGTTTTTACTGTCATATTGTATTTTATTTATGTTTTAATAGATGGTAAATTCGTTTCCGCTCTACACGGCCAAAATTTCAATTATGACAAACCTTCCGAAGCGATTTCTTATGATATGTGGTCTGAGATTTCAATCGTTGCTGTGGGGGATGTTATGTTGGGTTCTTGGGTAACACCAATATTAGATCAAAAAGGCTCTCTTTATCCCTATGAGTTAACTTCGAGTATATTAAAAAGTGGTGACGCAACTATTGCTAATTTGGAAGCACCTTTTACCATTGAGGGCGAACCGTTTGAAAAAAAGTTTAATTTTAAAGTTCCCCCTGAACATGCACATGGATTAAAAGAAGCTGGTATCATTGTAGTTTCTTTAGCGAATAATCACATCATGGATTTTGGGAAGACAGGTTTAACCTCAACTCTTCAAACCCTAAATAATGTGAGGGTAAAATATAGTGGTGCAGGTTTGAATTTGGCAGAAGCACTTCGGCCTGCGTTAATTGAAATAAGTGGGGAAAAAATCGCTTTTTTTGGTTATTCCATGACTTTCCCACAAGAATTTTATGCCACAGAAGACAGTAGCGGTACGGCCTACCCAATTCCGGATTTAATGGCTAAATCTCTAACAGCTTGGGAAGATTCAGTAGATTTCACCGTGGTCTCGTTTCACTGGAGCGCCGAGAAATTGGAGATTCCAAAAGATTATCAAATTTATTTTGCCCATTTAGCCATTGACAGTGGAGCTGATTTGGTTCTTGGGCATCATCCCCATGTACTGCAGGGAATTGAGCTATATAAAAATCGGCTGATAGCTTATAGTCTTGGAAATTTTATTTTTGGTTCCTACAGTAAACTCGCCCTTGACAGCATTATATTAAAAACGTATTTACGGGACGATGGATTGTTTTATGCCCAATGTATTCCCATTAATGTGGATAATCGAGAGGTTGAATTCCAGCCAAGAATTTTAAATGGAAAACAAAAAACAACAGTCATAAACAAGCTCCAAAGATTAAGTCTAAATTTGAATAACGGAAAAAATATTATTGAAGACTCGGGTATTATTTTTGGAGAATGGGGTTCTTTTTACGATGAATGGTTGCAGGAAACGGTTTTAAGTTCTTACTGGAATATTTTTTTCAATCATAAATTATTCAGAGAATCTAATATAAGAGATTTAAATCAGACGGATGATTCCAGATCAAACTCTACTCATTGATTGCACCTGGCCGTTTTAGCATTTAAATCATTAGTGTAAAAAATAACTAAATCATAAAATAAAATTTTTTTTATAGGATTTATAAATGGAATTAAAAATCCATGATCAAGAAATCCTTTTACAAAAACTTTGGAAAAGTAGGCGACTTTTTACCCAAGAACTGCTTACATCCTCGGGTAAAAGGGTAGAAGTTATTTTTGCAGGTGCGGAAAATACAGATTCTGGTCCTGATTTTAAAGACGCAGTCATTAAGCTCGATGGGAAACTTTTGAAAGGTGATGTTGAAGTACATTTAGACTCATCCGGGTGGTATGCTCATGGGCATCATAAAGACCCTGCTTACAATAAGGTTATCTTGCATCTTATTTCTAATCAGACAAAAAATGATCCAGCCATAGAAAGAGAAGACGGCGTTCAGGTTCAGCAAATATATGTAGATATTGATTTATACAAATCGAGTTCATGGAAAAGACCAAAACAACCCCAACAAATGTCAAAATCGTCTTCTTTGGTTGTAGGAAATTGTCCATTGAGCCGTATGGCGGATGTTAAAATTTGGGCCACCATCCATGAGGCAGGTGAGAGGCGATTAAGCGAGAAGGCTGCACAGGTAAGTGAAGATTTGGCCACAATGTCTTGGAATCAGATGATGTACAAGAAAATCTTAGAGGCTTTGGGCTATTCCAAAAATCAAATACCTTTTCGTAAATTGGCTCAGATAGTCCCTTTCGAAATATTATGTCAAGAGATGCATTGGGTGCCAGAAGAAGTGGCTTTGAAGAAATGTGCTGCTTTGCTTTTTGGCGCTGCCGGGTTATTACCTTCCCAAAACAAAAAAACACCCAAAATTTTAGATGCGGAAACTTTAGATTATATTGCACCACTGGAGTTCCTTTGGGATCAAATTTCTCATCGTTTGGAAATTAAACCAATGAAATCTCATGAGTGGCAATTTTTTCGACTGCGGCCGCAAAATTTTCCTACCAGACGAATTGCTGGAATGGTCCAGCTTTTATTCAAATTTTATCGAAGCGGCTTCTTAGAGGGGTTTCTTAAAATTTTTTATGGAAATTCAACAAAACATGAAAAACTAATAACAGAACTTGAAGCAGTTTTAATCATAAAAGCCACAGGATTCTGGTCAAACCATTTCCGCTTTGAAGAAGCTTACCAAAACTTAAGCCAGAACAATCGTTCCGCCCTTATTGGCAGAGACCGTGCAAGAGATATAATAATAAATATAATTTTTCCAGCTTTATACTTGCACAGTTCTGAAACGAATGATGGTATGATAAACAACTTAATTCGGGAACTATTTACTAAATATCCAAAACTTTCTGAAAATTCCATCACCAAAGCCATGATCTATCAGTTGTTTGCTAAGCAAAAAAAGAAGTCGTCGGTCATTAAATCAGCAAGCCAGCAGCAAGGTTTAATTTATTTACACAAATTATATTGTAGGTCTTTAAAATGCCAAGAGTGCTTAGAATTATCTTTCAAGTAGGTAAACTGTCATTTCGAATCCCGATGGCTTTCAGATATTTTTTAACCATAATTATTTAAAACAAATAGAGCACAGATGATACGGATTAAACAGATTTTCGCCGATTTATTAAAATTAATGATAAATTCATCGTCATAATTTATTTGTTCATAAAGAACTCCAATAGAAGTGGAATGCTAATTAATTGTTTTCAAAGGCTCCATTATTTTCCAAAGTTCCTTGCAGAACTATCCGGTATTCTCCAGTATCTTGATTAATACTTTCTAATATCGCTTTACATTGGGAAGAATTAGTTAGCAGATCAATTATGTTTTTTTTCAAAGTCTCGGATGCAATTTGTGGTGTAAGTAATTCATCCAATTCATTTATATTAATTTTTACCATACTCACCTCTCCAACTAATTTGATTTAAAAAAACAGGAATTAAACATCATATTATTAGGCGTTACTTACTCGGTTTATATTATCGGGAGTAATAGGTTTCCTTGAAGAATTATTTCGTATTCACCTGTAGTTGATACATTATCTTGGAGACTCGTCAACAAGATTCCAGAATTTACTATTAAATTCAATTTTAATTATAGAAAAATAATTTCGATTAAATCATACAATATATCAAGTAATGTTACAGAAAATTGTTTGAAGTGTAGTTAACAAAATAAAAGTAGACAAGTTGAAAAAAACTCTTGACTTTTTCAGTTTAAACGTTATTTTATTGTGGTACAGAAATGGGAAGGAGAGATATTTAATCCTGCCTTGTTTGAGATATAATTAAATGAAAAATATTAAATCAACCATACTTTTCAGTATTATTTTATTATTGGGTTTAAATTTTCTAAAAGCAGGAGCCATCATTATTGATTTTCATGGTGAACCTGGATATAACAAAGTAACTTTAAAATGGACCACGCAAAACGAAATCAATCTAAAGGGGTTTGAAGTGCAGAGGGGGTTTGATAATAAAAATGACAAAGATTTCAAGGCGATTGGTTTTGTTAAAACCTCCATTGAGAAAAAAGATAAAAAAAATTATTCCTTCGAAGATAAATCGGTTTTTAAACAAATCGAACGTACTTTTTATTATCGACTGAAAATTTTAGATAATGATGGTTCATTTTCATATTCAAAACAAATTTCGGTTACCCCGACCATTTCAAGTGTGCGGCAGACCTGGGGCAGCATAAAAGCCATGTTTCGATGATTAATAAAATCTATTACCCTTCCCAGAGGACAATCTGGTGATTTAATATGAAAAAGGGCAGCGTAGCGGAGGAACGCTGCCTTTTTTATTAAATTTCGTTAAGTTAGCAACTGATACTTGGTCGTCCCTATTTTTTCAATAATAATTTTTGCTCCCCAGTGTAGTTCAATTAAATGCCGAAAAGGTTTAGCATCAATTCGGTAATGGCTATGGGGTTTCTTGGGACCCTGGCACCAGCATTCCACGGCCTGGACATAGGTTTTAAATTCTTTTTGGCCGATTTTCAATTTAAAAGGTTTGCCAACTTTCGGGAAATAATCCAACTCTTTTTTCTGAATCATAATATAATTTTCTCCCACTTCTTCGGAGGAAAGTTTACGTTTAAACCTTGTTTTTGCAGTAGCCATTTTGGCTCTCCTTTCTTTATCTATCGTCCTATTTTCGTTAACTTAATTTCTCAATTTTACTTATAAAAATCAAGATAAAACAGAACAGATTCATAAAATTGCTTGCAACTACACCTTGCGGCCGGCCATGGTTGCATTTGAACAGGGCTTTCAGGGCAGGATACTGGTGGGCATAATTTTAACCGCTAAAGTGAGTCCATATAAAATTGGTAAGGGATCGTGAAATCAAAGAACCAATGGACCGTGTGCAGAGCATTGAAAAGTTATTCTTAATTTTATCTAACTTTTTTTTGTTCTTGATTTTATGCAAAAATTAAACTATTTTTATTTACAAAAATTCAATATTTTTGGAATTCTTGGCAATCTTTACCAATTAAGCACTGATTTATTGTTGAGGAGGGATTAAAATGAGAAAGTATTTTTATTTGACTAAGTTCTTAGTGTTTACAACGATCATAGTTGGGTTAGTAGCTTTTAATCCTATTCGTGACTCAGAATTCGTCCATCGCTGCTATGCTCAAGAGCCCGAACAAGTTAAAGCAGAACTTTTTCGCGAAATCCAAGAACTTTTTGACCAGGCAGCGGCTGAGGAGATTCCGGTCTTTTCACCAACGAATTTTGCCAGGGCCAAAGAAGTTTACCAGGAAGCCCTCAGAAGGCACGAGCGAGGGGGGCGCCTTGAAGATATTCAGATGGCTCTGTTCCAAGCCAAGACTCATTTGAGGATGGCCTTTGAGTCTGCCCGTATGGTTAAATCGGCTTTAGAGGATTTGATCGCTCTGCGAGCGGAGGCGCTGGAATTGGCTGTAAAGGAATCCGCCAGAAATTCATTCGATACGGCCGAGAGCGCCTTTCAGAGAGCGGTCTTGCAAGCAGAGGCAGGGAATATAAGCGTAGCTAAGCGCATAGCTCTAGAAATAGAACCAGGTTATCGGGAAACAATCCTGATTTCTCTACGAGAAGGAGCGCTCAAAGAGGCCAGAATCATGCAGGAAGAGTTAAGAGAGGTCATCCATCCTGAGAGGTACGAAAAATCAGCTCAGAATTTGGAGAAAGCAGAAGCGTTTTTTGAGCAAGCTCACGCCCAAGGGCTCTCCGCAAAGGAATTTTTGAAATTGATTCAAAAAACAAAAAAATGGGTATTTCTTTCTCCTAAGCTTATGCCTGATCTGACCGTTGAACTGTGGAGCGTCCCCAAAAGCCAAATGAAATGGAGCCATGAGAAATGGATTTCTCCTTACCCTCCTACAAAGGATCAACCTACAACAATTTCAGTACTGGTGAAGAACATTGGACCAGTGGCTGTTGAGGATAGCTTCGATACCGAGCTTTATGTGGACGGAAAACTGGTGAAAACCTGGACATATTTACCAGTTTTAGAAGAAGAGGATGTGCAGCATCAAAAGAACCCACTGATGCCCGGCGAAACCCAGATCTGCGAATATACCAAAAAGTTTTCGGGAGGTAAACACACCTTTCACTGGAAAGTGGATACGAAAAACGAAATCAATGAAAGCGATGAAAGTAAAAACAGCAATGAATTAAGTGCCTCTGAAGTTTGGCTGATCTCGGCAAACCTCCCGGACCTCATTGTAGAAGACATCTTTCATAAGGATACACTACTTGTTGGACAGAAGACTACCTGGAAAATCAAAATTAAGAACAGCGGAAAAACGGACGCCACGGTTCCTTTTATGACTTCCTTAAAAGCCAATGGTGTGCAGATTGGAGCTTTTTGGCTGGACATCCTGAAAGCAGGTGAATCAAAGACCTTTGAGACTAAACAGTATTCCGCTATTATTACAGGAAAATATACTTATAAGGATACTATTACAGGGATTGTGGACGTGGGCAATGTTATTCCCGAGACAAATGAAAATAATAACATAAAAGCAAAGGAGTTCACTACCTCCTATGTGGATTTGGCAGTAGGGGATAATATTACCGTGACGCCTCAACAGCCTGTTGTCCATAAGCCTGTAGCTATCTCATTTATAGTAAAGAACAACGGGCCCGGTGTGGCCACTAAGCCTTTTAAAGTGCGGGTTTATCCTGGCAAAGTGGTGCAAGGCAAGACCCAGCCATTTCTGCTTCCGGTCCCCAAGAACAAGTTACCATTGAAAAAGGGAGATTCAATCAATCTCAAACACCCGGTTCAGTTAGCGTATGCCGGAGATTATCAAGTAGAGATCACGGCCGATTTTCCCGGTCCGAACGACCCGGGCTTTGTCTACAAGGAAAAGGACAAGGCAAACAATACCAAGACAACCCCCAAACCGTTTCACCTGAAGGAAACTTATTACGTGAAAGTTGATGAGGTCGTGTACAGTCCGGACAAAACGACAGCCTATGTCGTGTTAGATCGGTCTGGTGGAAATTGGAAAGGTGATGTCTGGTTTTTCATTGCTTGGCAGCCATATGCTCTTGGAGGACGCAAGCACATGGGGGATAAGAACCCATCCGTAGGCGTATCGGTTCCTAAAGGTTCAAACCATAGTAAATGGATAGAAAAGCCTATACTAAGCCAGTATAACCTAACACTCACCCCATATGCGATTGTTGGAAACAAGAAGATCAAGTCGCCGGCACCTCCGACAAAGGTTAATCTCCTTCCACCAAAGGCAAAGCCAACCAAACCTGCGCCACCGCCTCCACCAAAGCCGTCAACAAAAGAGATAACGGTTTACCTTCAAAAGCAAAAGGGACCATTAAAAGGTGGAAAGCTCCCCTATGCTGGATCAATATTACCAGTCTACAAAGGGATTCTTCAAACTATCAAGAATGTAAACACAGCAATGGGGAACCAATGGGGCGTGAGGATTATTAAGTCAGGCTACACTACCGATGATTGCGACAAGCCAAAGGCTGTTATTGATTTAGCACCGGGTAAATCTACGTCTGAATTAAAAGGAACATCACTCTCTAATGGCTTAGCTATTGTTGCCTGTATTTATCCTGTCCAAGCTACGGTGATTTCCAATCAGGTCGCGCTTAAAGTGACTTACACGAAATAGAAATAAAATCCTAAAAAGGCGAGAAAAAGCAATAATTGAGGAGGGATTAAAATGAGAAAACATTTTTATCTGACTAAGTTCTTGGTGTCTACAACGATAGTAGTTGTGCTAGTAGCCTTTAATCCTATTCGTGACTTAGAATTCGTCCATCTCTGCTATGCTCAAGAGCCCGAACAAGTTAAAGCAGAGCTTTTTCGCGAAATCCAAGAACTTTTTGACCAGGCAGCGGTTGAGGAGATTCCAATCCTGTCACCAACGAATTTCGCCAGAGCACAAGAAATTTACCAAGCTGCCAGTGCTCAGTACAAAAGAGGAGCAAATCTTGAGGATATCAAGATGCAACTGTATCAAGCCAAAACTCACTTGGAGATGGCCTTTGAATCCGCCCGTATGGTTAAATCGGCTTTAGAAGATTTGATCCCTCTGCGCGAACAGGCCCAAGGATTTGGACAGGAACCTAACGTTATAGCCAATAAAGAGGCGTTTCAAAAGGCCGAAGATGCTTTTCATAGAGCGGTTTTGCATGCAGAGAACGGGAATATAGGAGGCGCTAAAAGCATTGGTGAGGAAGCCAAAGCTGGTTATCGAGAAGCCATTTTGATTTACTTTAGAGAAGGATCTTTCAAGGAGGCAGAGACCTGGTTAGAGGAAGTGAAGGTTCGCATCACTCCTGAAAGGTACCAAGAATTAGCTCAGAATTTGGCACAAGCGAAGGAGCTTCTCAAGCAAGCTCAGTCTGAAGGAATTGCCACCAACGAATTTCTAAATCTGTCGGTGAAGACCAAGGACCAAATCAATCACATTATAATTATAGCTAGTACTGAACTAAGCCAGAAAGAAATATCCTCTTTGCAACCGAAAGTGGATTTCATCACTTGGGAGAAAGGCAAACTTGGAAAGCAGCTTTCGATCGACGAAAAATATGCGCAACTCGGTGGGCCAACAGGTTTCTTAGGTTCTCCCAAAAATGGTGAGCAGCCTGCGGCAAACGGAGGTAAGTTTCGTCATTATCAGGGAGGAAGTATCTATTGGCATCCTTCCACCGGGGCTTATGAGCTGCATGGAGCCATTTTGGCAAAGTGGAACGAGATGGGCGCTGAGCAGGGATTCATGGGATATCCCCTCAGTGATGAACTCAAAGCGCAGGATGGAATCGGACGCTATCAGATGTTTCAGGGAGGCACTATTCTGTGGACTGCGAAGACCGGTGCACATGAGATGCATGGTGAGATTCTGAAGAAATATAAAGCCCTGGGAGCCTATAACAGTGTTCTGGGATATCCTAAAACGGACACCTATTGGTCACCGAACGAGAAACCTTTGTGGAAATTCTCGAATCTTACCTTAATCATTGAGTGGTTAGGTCAAGACTTTCTAAATCCCAAAAACAACCTGGAAGGTTCCATCTGGTGGACACAAGAAACTGGAGCCCATGAAGTCCATGGCGCGATTTGGAAGAAATGGAAACAACTGGGGTATGACTGGAACAAAGGGGATCCTATACTTGGACATCCAAAAACCGATGAATTGAAAACGCCAAATGGAATAGGTAGGTTTAATCACTTCACGGAAAGTTCTATCTACTGGAGCCCAACAACAAAAGCCCACTTTGTCCGAGGTGTCATCCTAAAGAAATGGGAGGCGTTGAACTGGGAAAAAGGTATACTGGGTTATCCTACTACCGACGAGTTGATAACACTAGATGGAAGTGGGAAATACAACCACTTCGAACACGGCTCTATCTACTGGTCATCGAACTCAGGTGCTCATGAAGTACACGGTGCCATCAAAGATAAATGGGCGCAACTGGGCTGGGAAAAAAGCTTCCTGGGCTTTCCCCATACCGATGTTCTGAACACACCCAATGGCAAAGGGCAATATGCCAATTTTTATGGTGGTGGGATCGTTTGGTATGCGAATACTGGAGCGCAGGCGCATCGCTGGTTTGAAGGTCTGACTGTGTATCTGGGGGAAAGTATCTACATCAACCCATCCGTTCCCGAGCAGATCTGGATTGGAGGTAAAGCTCAGTCAAGGGATATGGACGGTGATTTACTTAAGGACGATCTGGAGGGGAAGTTGGCGGAGGTCTTGAGCCCCTATTACAAGTTTGACAGCGCTGAGAAAGCCCGTAGGTCTTTTGAGCCCATCACTTTGTTTCAAGTGAGGCCTAAGGGATGTACCGGAACTGGATGTGTTGGCAAAACCGAAATTTGGATCAAGTGGACATTTCTCTTTATATGGGACGGAGGATACGGACCAGCTTCAGCATGCAGCGACAAACATATGGGAGACAATGATAAAGCTCTCTATAAACTTACCTCTGACAATGGCGGATTTACCTGGAAAATGACCTCGATCATGCTTGGGGACGGGCCCAATGGTTTCGAGTGGCCTCAAGGGTACCCTAAGCCTGCTTATTTGGGCAAGCGAGTCCTGCCCGTATTAGAAACCGTAAACCTACAATTGTACCAGCAACACCACCCGGTTATCTACATGTCGGCCCATAAACATCATCTCTACTTCGACACCGCTTATGATGGCAAGGATTCATTTTACAGTGCGTGGAAGTGTGATGAAGACGTCAATGGTAAAGGCGCAGCGTTTCTTGCAGATCTGCACTCCGTCTTCAAAAACGTACGATATAACAACGTAGGAGAACCTAAAAAACATCCTAAAAATTACTTTGTAAATTGCATGACTCAGTTCGCAGCGACGGTTCTTCCGGGAAGAGTGGTGGATGTTGGAGACCTAGAGTGTAACTCAAAATATTACTCTGCATGGGGGACTAAAGGATTCTACCAGGTGGGATCCAACGCAAATATCTGGCTGACTGATAAAGTATGCAAGTGGTGGTCCAAGTGATTCAGAATCAATGCTGGTACATTAGCAAAGATCACAGGCGAAGTATCAATCTTCATAATTTAGGATACAAGGCAGACGGCTTGTAGAAACCTAAAGACGGAGGGGAAAAAAACTTTGTGAAAACTCTTATGTAATCCCAATTAAGCGAAAAACAAATTAATCTACTGGGAGGTAATGTGAAATGAGAAAACACATTCATATATTTAACATACTGGTTTACGCAACTATGGTAGGTTTGTTTACAGCCTTTCATGCTGGCTATGATTCAAGATTTGGCAAACTCTGCTATGCGCAAGAGCCCGATCAGGTCAAACAAGAGCTTTTTCTAGAAATTCAAGAACTTTTCGACCAGGCCAAAGCAGAGGAGATTCCAATCTTTTCACCAACGAATTTTGTCAAGGCACAAGAAATTTACCAAGATGCCCACGCTCAGTACGAGCGAGGGGGAAATCTTGAGTATATCAAGATGCAACTGTATCAAGCCAAAACTCACTTGGGTATGGCTTTTGAATCCGCTCGTATGGTTAAAACGGCTTTAGAGGATTTGATCCGTCTACGAGAACAGGCCCAAGGATTTGAACAGGAACCTAACGTTATAGCCAATAAAGAGGCGTTTCAAAAGGCCGAAGATGCATTTCATAGAGCGGTCCTGCAAGCAGAGAAAGGGAATATAGGAAGCGCTAAAAGCATTGGGGAGGAAGCCAAAGCCGGTTATCAAGAAGCAAGTAGGTTTTTTCAAGAGAAATTTTTCAGGGAGGCAAGGATGAAATTGGAGGAAACCAGAGATCTCGTCTCTCCAGAGGAGTATGAAAAATTGGTTCAAAGGTTAGAAAAAGCCGAGTCATTTTTTGAGCAGGCTCAAGTCGAAGGGATTTTCAACAAGGAACTATTAGGCTTGCTTGAAGACATAAATTGGCAAATGGTGGGTGGCATGGCGTTTCCCGACTTGACCGTGGAATTATATGACGTACCTTACAGTCAAATTAAGGGAATTCATCCCTTCCCACCGCTCACCGACCGCCCTACTTCTCTCTCAGTATTAATAAAAAACATTGGATTGAAAGCTGTGGATACCCGTTTCGATATCGATCTATATGTGGACGGTACGCTTGCTAAAACCTGGACATTTTTACCTATCTCACCAGAGGAAGATCCCCTGCATGCAAAGAACCCGTTAATGCCCGGCGGAACCCGAATCGGCTATGATTATGAGGTGACATTTCCTTCGGGGGGTTACCATACTTTGCGTTGGGTAGTGGATGCAAAAAATGGCATTGCCGAAAGCAATGAAAACAACAATGCACTAGATACCACTGTAGTTTGGCAGGCACCACCAGATCTTATCGTGGAAGACGTTGGGCCTGTGGGTGTCCCGCAAGGGGGTCAGAAATCAACCTGGAATATTAAAGTCACGAATATTGGTACCGGGGCTGCTAAAATTCCTTTTCTAACGACTTTCTGGCCAGAAGGACTTTCAGCAGGTGCACAAGAGAATTTTTGGACACAATCTTTACCTGCAGGCCAATCGGTCAACTTCCAAACCACTCAGTCATTCCAAGCCTGGGGAAAGCTAAAGCTCAGAGTCACTACAGATGTGGCTAATTATGTTCCCGAAACCCTGCCCAATGGAGAAAAAAATAATGAACTAGTAAAGTCATTTGATCTATTTCCTGCAGACCTCAAAGTAGAGAATCTGATTGTGACTCCACCAAAACCCACGACCTGTGATCCTATAACCTTGTCATTCAGCGTGACAAACATCGGTACTGGCAATGCGGCCTATCCTTTCAAAGTCAAGGTTATGCCGGGCAAAGTGAGTGCTGGACTCATACAGCCGACTCTATTGACGGTAAATAAATTACAGGCTGGCCAATCCATTCCAATGCAACACACAGTGAAACTACCGCCTGGAACACATCAAATATCTATCGAGGCGGATTTTCCAGACCCAAATGCGATTTACTTTGAACCAGATCGTAATAACAATGTGAAAGTTGCACAAATCTATGTAGATGGACCTTTTAAAGGACTGACCAATGTCCTGACACCTTCCCACAAACTATCGATGTGCCTAGGAGAGAGCATCTTCATAGACCCCACCAATCCGACGGACAAAGCCAGGGATAAAGATGGTGATTGGCTCAAGGATGATTTAGAAGGGAAACTGGCTAATGGCTTCCGACCCTATTACAAGTTCGATAGCGACGAAAAAGCACTAAGATCTATCGAGCCAATTACGCTATTTCAAGTCCGTCCTCGGGGATATGTAGGTCCTGGAAACAAAAGTAAAACCATACTTTATATTCGGTGGGGTTTCCTGTACATGTGGGACGGCGGATACGGCCCAGATTCATGGTGCAAAGACGTTCATAAAGGAGACAATGTGACCATTACATATACATTCGCCTCCTCCGATAATGGATTCTCCTGGGAACTGACCTCTATCCAAATTGGTGGGTTTGATTCGTTTCGTTGGCCTGGGGGGTCTTTTAGACCTTCATATCTCGGTAAGCGCGTGGTGGTTCCCTATAAAACCATTAATGTTGAACTATATGATAAGCATTACCCCGTTATTTACATGTCGGCTCATAAGCATCATATGTATTTTAATACGGCTTATGATCACAAAGATTCCTTTTACAGTAAATGGAAGTGCAACGAAGATATCAATGGTAAGGGAAAGGCGTTTCTCTCTGATCTTCATTCCGTATTCAAGGATGCAAGATATAACAATGTCGGGGAGCCAGAAAAACATCCTAAAGAACACTTTGTTAATTGCATGTTGCAATTCCCGGCCACAACTATCACCGGGACTGTAAAAAGAACAGTGGATACCGGCAATTTAGAATGTTACAATATTGACAATAAAAAAGGCTATTATTACTCAGCCTGGGGTTCCTCACACTTTTACGAATGCGAGGGCAACGTGGGGCTTTGGCTAGGATTGCCACAATATAAGTTTTGGACGAAATAATTTCCTGGGAGGTAATTAGAATGAGAAAACCCACGCAAATATTTAATCTACTCATTTTCACAACCTTGACAGTTGTTTTTACAGTCGTTAATCCTAACGATGATTTGGGAATTAGCCGACTCTGCTATGCGCAAGAACCCGATCAAGTCAAAGAAGAGCTTTTTCGAGAAATCCAAGAACTTTTTGACCAGGTAGCGGCAGAGGAGATTCCAACCTTTTCACCAACGAATTTTGCCAGGGCCAAAGAAGTTTACCAGGAAGCCCTCAGAAGGCACGAGCGAGGGGGGCGCCTTGAAGACATCCAGATGGCTTTGTTCCAAGCCAAGACTCATTTGGGGATGGCCTTTGAGTCTGCCAGGATGGTTAAAACGGCTTTAGAAGATTTGATTGCTCTGCGGACGCAGGCGTTGGAATTGGCTATAAAAGAACCCGCCAGAAATTCATTCGATACGGCCGAGAGCGCCTTCCAGAGAGCGGTCTTGCAGGCAGAGGCGGATAATATCAGTACAGCCAAGCGCATGGCTCAAGAAGCGGAGTCTGGTTATCGGGAAGCAATCCTGATTTCTCTGCGAGAGGGAGTTATCCAAGAGGCCCGAATGAAACTGGAAGAGTCCAGAGAAGTCATCACTCCTGAGAAGTACGAAGAATTGACTCAGAATTTAAACAAGGCGGAGGCGTTTTTTGAGCAAGCTCAAGCGGAAGGGATTTTCGCCAGGGAATTTCTGGACTTGATTCAAAAAACAAAACAATGGGTATTTCTTTCTCCTAAACCTTTACCTGACCTGACGGTGGAATTGTATGACATTCCCTACAGCCAGATTAAGGGAATTGATCCTTTCCCGCCACTCACCGACCGTCTCACAACCCTCTCCGTATTGATAAAAAATGTGGGATTGGTGGCCGTAAACAAAAGCTTCAGCACCGAACTTTATGTGGATGGGAAATTAGATACAACCTGGATGTTTTCGCCTGTCTTAGAAGAAGAGGATCCTTTGCAGGCAAAGAACCCGCTGAAGTCTGGCGGAACCCGTGTTTACAGTTATGATGTGACATTTACCCAAAAAGGCAAACATACTTTACGCTGGGTGGTGGATGCTAAGAATAAGATTCCCGAAAGCGATGAGAGCAAGAAAAGCAATGTGCTGGACACAACGGTCGTTTGGCAGGCGCCGCCAGATCTCGTTGTGGAGGACATCTGGCCTGTCGGTCCCTCCGTTGGTGGTCAAAAATCTACCTGGAAAATCAAAGTCAAGAACATTGGTAAGGGAGCCGTTAACACTTCTTTTCCAACGACCTTCTGGCCAGAGGCTGCCGGAGGAAAGCAAGAAGAATTCTGGACAAAATCACTGGCAGCGGGCCAAACAGTCACTTTCACGACCAGGCAGTCATTCAGGGTTTGGGGTAAGCGAAAAATAAGAGGAACTGTGGACGCGGGCAATTTCGTCCCGGAGGCGAAGGAAAATAACAACGAATTTGTGAAACAGTTCGATCTGACTCCTGTGGACCTCAAAGTAGATAATCTTATTGTGACGCCCAAGCTGCTTGTTGCCGGCAAAGCAACGACCTTTTCTTTCACGGTAACGAACATCGGTACTGGCCATGCAACCAATCCCTTCAAAGTGAAGTTTTTCCCGGGCAAGGTACAACCGGGTCTCACCCAGCCATATTTTTTTACAGTCAATAAAATGACGGCCGGCCAATCAGTGACATTGCAACGTACGGTGCAGTTGTCGGGCGGGGATCATCAAGTCTCCATTGAAGCGGATTTCCCCGACCCGAATGTAGTCTACTTTGAACCGGATCGAAATAATAATGTGCTGGTCAAATCGATCCATGTGCTGGATTTTACCGAGCCATTCAAGGGGGTAAAAAGAGTCATTGGCAAGCGCAAGGTGTTGGCGATACTCTGGGACCCGAAGCGTCCCAATCATCCTGCCCCTTCCAAAGCCAAAGTTGAGAATACCCTCTTTGGCTCCAAACCCAGCGTACGGGATTATTTCCTGGAGAACTCCAAGGGTCAATTCACCATAGAGAAGGCTGGTGTGTTGGGTTGGTATAAAGCGAAGAAATCGGCTGATCATTACTGGGGGCCCTGGGACCAGGAAGACCAGCCTGAAGATCGAAATCGTAACGGGAAGCTGGACCCTGGCGAAGACCTAAACGGCAACGGCGAGCTGGATGAACCCAACGGGAAGTTGGAAGCAGATGAAGATAAGAACAAAAACGGCAAATTAGAATATGACTTAAACAATGATGGCTGGATTCATGGGCATGTGCAAAAGTGGGCCGAAGCGATCCGAAAGGCCGATAAAGATTTTAACTTTGCTCAATATGACAACAATCCCAAAAATGGCGTACTTGACGCGTGGGAACTCGCTGTTTATATTATAATTCCGCAAAACACCTCTTTCGGTACCAGAAGAGGCGCTTTGGGAAAAGAGTGGCCCAAGAAAGAGCCTTTGATCGTTGATGGTGTGAAAATACCAACGGTCATTGAAGCCTACGTGGGCTACCCGCCCGACCGCGGGCTCTTGACACACGAGCTCTCTCATATGATTCTCAATTTACCGGATATGTACTATGATTACGACATCGCCAAGAAAATGAAGAAATACGACGTTAAGAGCCATCCCTACGCGGCCCATAGCTATTCGATGATGGATGTTGCCAAATACCATTTAGATCCCTTTCATAAGTTAAAGTTGGGTTGGATCAAGCCTACCATCGTTCATCATAATGGATGGTATACGATTCAAGACGTAGAAACACACTACCAGGCTTACATTCTCTATGACCCAAACAAGGTTTCCAAAGAGTATTTTATTGTAGAAAATCGATGGCCTGGGAATTCTTACGATAAAGGGCTACCGGATCAGGGGTTGGCTGTGTGGCATATCATAGAGGATCCTAAAATATATGAGAAGATAAATGAACCTTACACAGAGCCATGGGATTGGGGACGTAGAGCCATCAGTTTGAGAAGGGTGAATGGTGGAAAGCCTTTGTCTGATTCTCAGGCTCTTTGGGATGGTAGTGATCCTAAAACAGGGTACGACCTGTCGGACACCTCCAGTCCTTCTAATCTGAAATGGCAGAATGGACAGCCAAGTGGTTTGAGTATAAAACAAATTCCCAGTGCCAGTCCGGCCATGAAAGTCTATATTTCAGTGAAATAAAAAGATGAAAGAAAACCAATTCATATAGATATAGGATAATTAACCTTAAAATGCGAGAGGGATTCAATATGAAGAACCAAACCTATCTCCGATT
>JBHIAC010000046.1:0-20660 GCA_046758365.1 bacterium | reverse complement strand
CCCCCTTGCAGTTCAACTAATTTTAGAAATTTTTCAAAAGCTTGACCGCTGTTGAGTTTTTCCAGCAGAAGGGACTTGCCTTGGGCAATATTATGAGCACAATTTCCCAGAACCAGCATTTGAGCACCGAGTGTTAGAGTTAGGTCAATCAAATCGGCAGGGCCCTGTCCCTTGAGCGTCTCGATGGCTTCTTTGGTCTCCAGCCAATTCCCAACCGCCTGACCCAAGGGTTGTTCCATTGAAGTAATCAGGGCGGTGGATTTAAGGTTAAATCTGTTGGCCGTTTTAACCAACATTCGGGCCAATTCCCAGGCCTTTTCTTTCTCAATAAAGATGGCCCCATTTCCAGCCTTCACATCCAAAACTAAAGCATCGATTCCTTCAGCCAATTTCTTACTTAAGATACTGGCCGTGATTAGCGGAATGGATTGTACGGTGGCGGTGGCATCGCGGAGGGCATAAATTTTTTGGTCGGCTGGACATAAGTTTTCAGACTGTCCGATTAGCGCCACACCTATTTTTTCTAATTGTTTTTTTAATTCAGTAAGATTGAGGTTGGTACGAAAACCAGGAATCGCTTCTAATTTGTCCAAGGTACCCCCGGTGTGAACCAACGCCCGGCCTGAAATCATCGGAACAACCAATCCAGCAGATGCCACAAGCGGTGCTAAAATGAGAGAAACTTTATCGCCTACGCCTCCCGTACTGTGCTTGTCAACCTTGATTCCAAGAATGGAAGTTAAGTCTAAAACCGTACCAGAGTCTCGCATAATTTCAGTCAAGGTGACGGTTTCTTCAAAGGTCATTCCTTGAAAATAGACCGCCATGAGAAAGGCCGAAATTTGATAATCAGGAATCAGACCTTCTACGTAGCCTTGGATTAGAAATTTCAATTCATCCGAACTTAGCTCTCCACCATCTCGTTTTTTAGTGATTATTTCTATTGGGTTCATCTGGCGAACTTAAACTCACTTACGGAGGGGAAAAGTGTACTCAACTTGCTGAATAAAAAAATAACTTTGAGATAACAAAAATTAGAAATTTGACCAACGCTCCTCGCTATCAGGTACAGTGAATTGTAACACAAGAACAGCTCAAGCCCGGAAGCATTAAACCGTTGGTTGATATACATTAATCTCTTTGTCAATCGCAATGCAGGATCCGCTGTTATTCTACGTTTTCCTTATTTGTAATTTTAGCCACCTTTGAGGGGAAGATGCGGGCCCTCTCCAATTATGGCAACACTGGCGGAGGTCCCAATTCGATTGGCGCCAGCTTTAATCATCTTCACAGCTTTTTGGTAGTCTCTAACCCCGCCAGCAGCCTTTACCCCCATTTCACTGCCAACCACTTTTCTGAGAAGAACTACATCGCCCAAAGTTGCACCAGCTTTACCAAAGCCAGTAGAAGTTTTAACAAAATGCGCTCCGGCTTTTTTTGCCAGAAGCGCCCCTTTGGTTTTCTCCTCATCCGTAAGATAACAGGTCTCTAATATTACCTTGACCCGGGCTCTTTTGCCGGCTGCTTCCACCACGGCCTGGATGTCTCTTTCCACATAATTGTACTCGCCTGATTTTAGCAGGCCGATATTGATAACTATGTCGATTTCATCCGCCCCTTCCTTGATCGCTTTCTGTGTTTCAAACGCTTTTGTTTCGGTTGTGTTCGCTCCCAGAGGGAATCCCACCACCGTACACACCAAGACATCTGAACCACGCAGTCGGTCTCGGCATAAGCGCACCCAGGTAGGGTTAACACAGACCGAGGCGAATCCATATTGAACAGCTTCATCGCACAGCTTAATGATTTGCTCTCTAGTCGCTTCCGGTTTCAACAAAGTATGGTCGATAAGCTTTGTAAGCCCCACTTTGTCGATTACTTTGTCAACGTTCATGTTTATGTCTGCTCTAAAATCAAAACCACAAGACACTAAGAACCCTAAGTACTTAAATTGAAACCAATTTAAACCCAGATTCGGAAAAGTAATTTCATAGATCCCAGCGTTGGACCGGCACATAGCTCTTTTAAGTACTATTTATTTCGGTGTTCAAGCTTTAGCTTGTAATTCGCTGGCACATTTCAAACTGAAGTTTGAACACCCAATTAATTTCCGAATCTAAGAGTTTTAAATTTTGAGGCTAAATTCCGAATCTGGGTTAAATTCTTTCTCTTTGACCTCGGTCTCTTTGTGGTATGATTATTAAGAAATTTGTTTTATAATTTCTGAAACCAGTTGTTCTGACTCTGCTTTTGATGGTGCTTCGGCAATCACTCGAATGATGGGTTCGGTGTTAGAGGGTCGAATATGCACCCAGGACTTCGGCCACGCAATTTTGAGGCCATCGGTAAAATCTAAAGTCTCATGAGAATAGATATCTCGGATTTTATTTAAAGCCGCGGTGGAATCAAAATCCCTTATTTCGATTTTCTTTTTTGTTATCACGTATTGCGGCAAGCTATTAGAGAGTTCACTGATTGGCCGCCCGAATTCGACCAAATGCTGCAGAGTCAAAGCAATTCCCACAGGTGCGTCACGACCCAAATGAATCTCCGGCAAAATTACGCCGCCGTTGCCTTCGCCACCAATGACTGCACCGACTTCCTGCATTTTTTTGGCTACATGAATTTCACCAACTTTAGTTCTGATAACCGAAGAACCATACATCTGGACAACATCTTCATTTACTCTGGATGTCGAGGCGTTTACCACAACGGTTCCTGGCTTTTGGCTTAAGATGTATTTGACAGCCAAAGCTAAAGTTATTTCTTCTCCTAATGGCTTTCCTTTCTCAGAGACCAGGGCTAGTCGATCGGAGTCGGGATCTACAGCCAATCCTATATCTGCTTTTTCTTTTTTAACCGTTTCACAGAGTTCGCTCAAATTTTCAGATAGCGGCTCAGGATTTCTTGGGAACATACCCGTAGGTTTGCAATTCAGACCTACCGTGGTGCAGCCCAACTTTTCTAAAAGAATGGGGATTAAATTTGAACCCGCTCCACAGACACAATCCAAAACTACTTTGAATTTTCGTTTTTTAATTTTTTCTGTATCTATATATTGTAAATTTAAAATAGCTTCAATATGCTCTTCAATGGCTTTTGAATAATTTACAGCCACACCAATTTTATCCCAAGATGCAAAGGAGAATGACCGACTTTCAGCAATTTTCAAAACTTCTTGTCCCTCCTCAGCATCAAGGAATAAACCATCTGGCCCAATGAGTTTAAGACCGTTCCACATAATCGGATTGTGGCTGGCGGTAATCATGACTCCGCCTTCAGTTTTGAGATTTGCTACTGCCAACTGGGTAGTAGGTGTGGGACACACTCCGATGTTTATAATATCACATCCAACAGCCGATAAACCGGTAAAAACGGCATTTTTAAGCAGGTCCCCTGTAACTCGAGAATCTCTGCCAACAACAACTTTACCGCTTTTGATATAAGTGCCAAAGGCTTGGGCAACGTTCATTGCGACTTCTGGGGTAAGCCCTTCACCAACAATGCCACGCACGCCAGAAACGCTAACCATTAACTTAGACAATCTTAACTCCTTATTCAAATTTTTCTATTAGTGTACAATGCAAAATAATTTTCCCAATATCTATTTCGAGATAAAAGCTAACCTTTGCATAACAGGCATTTTATTTAACTTTATTAATAATCTCATTTGTTTAAAAACCAGAACGCTTCCGCACCTCATGCAAATCCTGCTTATTATTTATATTCCAAAGAATACATTCATGTTTAACCTTCACCTCCAACACTTTATCCTGATTTTTGCGAATTAAGTCAGCAGCCGTTTGAGAGGAAGAGGAAGATAGAATTTCATGAAACAACGTTTTTGGGAAGATCGGTGGGTGTCCGCGTTTACCTTGGTAGGTTGGAATTATTATTTTATTAGAGTTTCCAACAAAAGCATTAAGAAGTTTTGTGAGGACAGTTTCACCAATCTGAGGTTGATCGACCAAAGCTAAAAATGTTCCAGCAATATCTGGTTCTAAATATTTCACTCCTGTTTGAAAGGAAGAAAACTGCCCCAAGGTATACTTTTCATTGAGAACATATAAATCAGAAGGGAGCTTTAATTTTGTTGCAATTTCTTCAACGGCATGACCTAACACCACTATAATTTTTTCAATGCCAGCTTTTTGAAAATTGTCAATAACTGTTTCTAAAAATGTTTTTTCTTTAAACTTCACCAGAGCCTTTGGTTTGCCCATTCGAGTCGATGCACCAGCGGCTAAAATGATGGCAGAAATCATTTCTTCAAATTAACAAAAAAGGTTTATTCTTTCATCACTCCATAAATCCATTGCTCCATCACTCCTGTAACATTAAAAGATAAAAATAAATTCTCAAAATGATTAGATTATTGCACTTTTACCTTTTTCTTTTTAGCAACTCCTTCCCATTTCATTGAAGGAACTGAGGCTGAGACACCATATTTAATCGAAATAATCTCAGCAAGAATTGCCACAGCGATTTCTTCAGGTGTCTGGGCTCCAATTTGGATCCCCATAGGTGAATGAATTTTCTGGATAATTTCTTCTTTTAGGCCCTCAGCACGAAGCCGTTCAAAAGCTTTGGCAGCCTTTCTTTTGCTGCCAATCATTCCTAAATAAGCCCACTCCTGTTTGGCGCAGTCAGAAAGAATTTCTTCATCATATTGATTATCGTGAGTCACAATGATAATATAACTATTTTTACTAAAAGTAAGAATTTCAAAAGCCTTTTTATGAAATTCTGCCAGAATTTTATCTGCATCAGGGAGATGTTTTTGATTTGCAAATTTAGGGCGCTCATCAACAACAGTCACCTGGAAGTCTAAAAATTTTCCTATGCGGCAAAGGGCTGCTCCAGTGTGCCCAGCTCCAAATATAATTAGATTGGACTTTGTAATAATAGGTTCAATAAATACTTCCATGGCCCCTCCACAGTACATCCCCAAGTCGGAGGATAACTTGTACTTTGCTCGCTTAGCTATTCTATTAGATATAACCTCTAGAGCATCCTGTATTACTTGTTGTTCCATGGCCCCGCCACCAATAGTACCAAGGATGGTTTCATCCGATTTTACAAGCATTTTAGTACCTACATTGCGCGGTGTTGAACCAGAACAATCAATCACAGTGACTAATGCAGCAGGCGTTTGTGATTCTTGTAGACTTAATATTTCTCGGTAAATATCCATTTATTCTCGTTTACGTTATTATTTAAAAATACTCAAAAAAAAATCTAAAGTCAATAAAACGTTTTTAATTAACAAAACTATTTAATTATTTGATACTTAATCCGATATAAATAGTAGAAATTATTTATGACGTTTGGGCTTCGCACCTGCGTCATTTATTGAAAAATCTCATATTTTGTTGCGGTTAATCGTGAACAATCCAAGATTATGGATTAACCCCCTTTCTTAGTTATTGACATTGTTTTTTATTTATTGTATATTTAAATAAGCCTAATAACAAATATTTATAACTATTGATGAAAGAATAAAATCATTCAGCAATATTTTTCGAAATATGGGCTAAATAATTATTAGAATCTCCCATGAAAACTTTTATATTGTTTTTGTTTTTTGGAATTTTGGTTTTTATCATCCCTGGACTAAGCGTGTCTAACAAATTAAACGAACTTAAAATCGCTCGGGCTGTTCGTAAGGCCGTTAGAGACGCGGATACAACTCTGTTAAAATCTCCTACTTTAGCTCCTTGGCGGGATTATTTGAAAATTGCTGCTTTAAACCTTGAGACTAATCTCCAGCCTCTGGTCTTGATAAAATTTGACGAAGACATTAGCTTTAGAAATCAATTGAAAACAATCATAGAGTGGGAGAGTCAATGGCAAAAGAGGGAGACAGACCACTTTATTTACTACTATCGCTGGGATCAACCGCCTCCAGAAATTATCCTAGAAGTCCAAGATGCCCATTTTAACGAAATTGTTAAACTATTCCAAATTGAAGCCTTGGAAAAAATTCCATACCGTTACGATCTAACGGCTAAAGAAGGAAAGGTTTTTCCATTTGAAGACCTAAGAGGTGGTATTATATCGCCCCAGCCATTTGATTTGCAAAAAGGTGCTCTTACGATTTTTTATTTCATTAATTCAGAACCACCTTTTCTTTTTGAGCCTTTATCCCGCATTTATGGAAATTATTTTCAAAATCCATCTACATCCCAAGCCTATTATAAAATGTGTTTGGATGAAATACAGAAAAATGGCTACGTTTCTGCAGTTAAGCTTTTCAAAAAGCACGCTATTGGTGATTCTTTAACTCAAGACTGGTACTCCTCTTATGCTTTTGTTTATGCAATTAATCAGAAGTTTGGACCTGCAAAAATAGCTCAATTTGTTGCTCTGATAAAATCTTATATGGAGGCAGTTGAATTCCAGAAGGCTTTTGAGGAAATTTTTGGTACAAGCTTAACTGAATTTGAAGAGATATTTAGAGTTGAAAACACCGCCATTAAAAGGTAATCCAAAATTTCAAGCTTTTAACATAAAAATTAATTATTAGGGGCCAATTTACCTGCTAATATCATTTCCCTCTATGCAGTAAATAAAACAAGCCAATCGAATAAATGTCACCGTTTGTCCTTCATCCTTTAGACTAAACTCTGCGATAAATTTGATTAATAAGTCATGTAAATAATCCAAGTATTGAATAGTCTTTGTTTAAATCTGCTTGCTTATTTAAAATATTCTTTTTAAAATTAAAAAATGATTGTGCAGACATTTCAACTCAGAGCAGCCTAAGTTATAAAATCTACAAAAGTTAGAGCTGATCAGACTAAAATTATCTCCAACGGAGTGTGGAACTAAATTTATTAAAATCAGTTGGGTTCTTCTATCCGTTGGAAGTATATTTTGGTAGTAATTCTTTATGCAAAAAAATAAAGATTTGATTAACGATACTATAGATAGAAGGAAGACCTGTGGTGCAAGAAAACACTGAATACGAAGTGCACTCTCTTTTGATTATCTCATCAATTGGCAGAGGCTTGTAAATAGGAAGGAGAATAAAATGAAGAGACGTAACTTTTTAAAAACAAGTTTAAGTATGGGATCGTTAATTTTACTTAATAAAAAACCTTTTATCAATATATCATTACCTCAAAATAACAAATACCACAATTCTGAATACACACCAGGCGGTCAAATTTCTTCCAAAGCTTTTGTATTGGATAAAGATTTAAACAAACATAATTTAATTGATCTTTGTAAGGCCTTGGATTCTAAAGTAATCTTTTTATATATTTATGGTGGTGCTGTGGTTAATGATTCAAGACGCCTTGGAAATATTTGGTGTCCGGACTCATTTGAAGACATGCACATTATTCGTTTTGTTCATTCCAAGTATAAAGAAGCCGAAGTAAAGTTAATCCCAGTGGCCTGTCCCCCAATTTATTCCTCTCAAAATTACGGATTTGAGAAACGGGTTTTTTTAGATCACTCTGAGAGCTCAAAAAAGTTTACAGAAAGCTCCAAGGCTTTCATTGAAAAAACCGAAGATATTACACATAGCGGTCTAATTCCTATCGACACGTATTATGACTTGAGGTTTCGACTTCTTTTTAATCGAAGAAAAAATTTGCAGCCAGGTAAAGATTATGGAAATATTTTCGAATGGCAGGGACAATTCCGAGGGCCAGGTGATAATCAAAAATATGGCACCCCCACTTTATGGCTCCTCAATTCGAAAGGTACTATTTTAGAAAAACCGTTTTGGGGAAATATCTACCATTCAGAACCCTATCGAATCCGATACACAATATTGGATGTGGACAAAGCTATCCAACGTTATTTATAACCAGTCAAAATTTGTATTCCCGAATTTCTTACGGTTTTGTTCCATTTTTTCAAAAAACTCCTTATCAATTTTTGCAGTGACATTTAATATTGATCCCTTGGGAATAATTTTTATGTCATTTAGCATATCAACAGCTTCTTTGTCATCAGAAACTGACAACTTTGCCATAGCTTTAAATCCGTTAAGCATTTCAGCCAATAACTGGGCTTCCTCCTTAGTGTTAAAATTCCCCTCGATAAAAATACTAGCTTTTTGGTCAACTTGAGTATGAAAAATAATCCACTGCATGTTTTCTATTGATTGCGTTCCTTTAAACCCTGAACCACGTTTTCTAATTTCCTCTGACCATTTTCCCGATAACTCCTTAAGGTTTAAAATACCCCACATTTGGTCTTTGTATTGAACTCTATCCATGAGCTCAGTCATGACTGAATTATTTAGAATGCTTGTTTTATCATTTTTTGATTGAGCGATGACCTTTCGAAGCCAATAAATCTTGCCTAATGCTATCGTTTCATCATTCAAAAAGACCATGGCAGTATCGTCATTATCTTCTAAGAGATAAATTTTATAGTCTAAATAAGTTTTTTCTCGAAATTCATGATGCTTTTCTTCTTTCAAATAATCAATAATTTTCTTACGATTGAATTTTCCTCTCGCAATTACCCCACCTTCCTCGTCGTTCTCGTTATTTGCAAACACCGCCAACCAAATATCATAAATATCTCGTTTTAAATCTAAACCCGTTTTTTCTACAAATTCTAAATACTCTTCATCTTCTCTTTCTTCTTTAATCATTAATTCCAATTCTTTACTTAAATCTTCACCTAAAGGTGATTTTTTTAAATTTTCAAAATTAATATAACATAGTACATTAGTTTCCTTAGGTATCAAAGTCAAATGATTAGCAGCAGAAACAGATAATTCCTTCTTTGCATTCTCTGGTTGCTCACCAGAACAACTCCCGAATAAAATGAACACACTAAATATTACTACAAATAATTTTCTTACCTTCATAACAAATCTCCCGTTGGTTAATAATCTTTTTTTGAAAAAACTAAAATTGAAGCTAATAGCATTAAAAAACCAGCGATGCTGGAGGTCCAAAGAGCCGTCCATCCATCAAAAGGTTTTCCACTTACTAAGGAAAAAGTTATTACACCCATATCATAAGTTTTTGGAAGAGCGTGATAAACGCTATCTAAAATGTAGTAAATTTTCTTTGATAGCAAAGCATAAAATTTCTCTTTATTAGGTGTAAACACAGCACTAAAAAGCAGTGCAGCATAGGCCACCATTACTGAAACGCCTGTGCTTCGTGTAGTTAAACCCACAAAAGCCATCAAAGCGTACATAAATGCAAAGGCCGCTATGACCATAGGAATAGAATAAAGATAAGGAATGTACCAAAAATTTGTTTTCATGGATAAAATAAGCCACGAGCCGCCGATTAAGTAGATCACATTTATCACCATGATCGATTGGGCTCCAAGAAAACGCCCAATAAAAATTTGTGTCCGAGAAAGTGGTTTAGATAGAAGGATTTCGATGCTTCCTTTTTCAAGCATTGTGGGAACTAAACTTGCTGTGGCAAAAATAGAAAAAAAGATTCCGCCGATAAATGCAAAAAAGACTGCAATGAAGGATTCAATTACAATAATCATTTTTTGCACGTCTATTTGCTGATTGCTTTGGAGCTCCTGACCAAAAATCTGAACCATGGCCACAGCACCATCCACTACGTCCACATCAAGGGCTAAAAGGAAAAAAAGGTGGTTCAAAGTTGAAAGGACAAAAAATACAATAAATGTTTTTTTAGCAAGAGATTCGCGAAATGTGTGCGTGATTAATGTCCAAACTTTAATAAATATTTTCATTTATTCTTCAATGTCTTCTTGTAGAATTTTAATAAAGCTTTCTTCTAGGCTATGTTTATGAGGTACCACTGATTTTATATCAACTGTATTTGCTCTTAAATGATCAATTATGGCATTCAGCTTTTTTTGACTAGTCACTGTTAATTGAATAAATCCATTGTACTGCTTAAGTTTTAGAGTATGGGTTTTAAGACCCTTAGCTACTTTATCTGATAATTTCGATGTTTCTATTCGATACGTTTTGGAAGGTGAGGTAAGTTCTGCTACGGTACACCTTTGGATAAGTCTTCCTTTATCTAAAATGGCGACTTCATCACAGATCATTTCAACTTCAGAAAGCATATGAGAGTTTAAAAAGATGGTTTTGCCTTCTTCTTTCAAATGTAATAAGATGTCCCGAATTTCTTTCCGGCCTATGGGATCTACACCATCGGTGGGTTCATCAAGAAAAAGAATCTTTGGATCATTAATCATGGCCTGCGCCAACCCCAGACGTTGTAACATGCCCTTTGAATATTTTTTAAGCTTGGTGTGCTGCCATTTTTCCATGTTCACCAGTTTAAGAAGTCTTGCTTTATTTTTCGCTCGAGACTTCTTTTCCACCCCAGATAATTTAGCATAATAATCTAATACATCTCCGCCATTAAGAAAATCTGGATACCGATGATTCTCTGGTAGATATCCAATATTTTCTTTTACTTTATAATCGTTAAGTGGACTATTTAAAACTTTTGCAGTCCCTGAAGTTGGAAAAAGAATTCCAAGTAATATTTTAATAAGAGTCGTTTTACCAGCCCCATTAGGCCCAAGAAGGCCAAAAATAATACCTTCTTCTACCGACAGTGAAACCTCATTTAGCGCGGTAATCTTTCCTCGACTAAATATTTTTGTTAATTGAAAAGTTTCTAAAGCGGGCATACAAAATTCTCGATGATTTTACTTGATAACCCTCAGTGAGTTACGGTGAATAAAACTATAAGTTGCAAAGAGATATAAATTCACTTATCCTAATAAATATCGTTAATAAATTCTATTTTCAAATAAAAAACCCGCACGAGACGTAATCAACGGGTTCTTATACTTGTAGGCGTGTTATTTGGTTCAAAAAATTTGGAAAATACTACTTATAGGAACAAAAAATAAACAAGGGCAGTCCTAACCGGCTCTATATTCATCGCTACTATCGAATCTGGTATGAGGCCCGACCAAAATCTATTCCAGTCTTAAAATTCAAACTCAGCTTCGCATGTTAAGAACTGCCCTTGAAATCTCCTTTTTACTAAATTTGAATTTGACTTATTATGTTATATATTATACAAAATAAATTTATAACAAACAAATTATTTATGACGTAGGTGCAAAAAGGTAGGAAGTTAAAAAGTTTAAGTTGTAAAGGACGTTGGATAGATCCCGTAGGATATTTATCCAACGGGATAGAAATCCTACGTCCTAAAAATTAAAATTATCCTATTTTTGCACCAACGTCATTTATTCTAATAAAAATTATTAGTAAATTTAATTATAAATTTAGAGAGTTTTGCTCTTACACTGGTCACACTGGCATAATTGCCTTAAAAAATCAAATGAATAAATTCCTTCATGATGGCCATCGCTCCACCTAAATTGCAGAGCGTACCGTCCTACGACCTCTGCTTCTTTTAATTCAATATTTTTAGGAATCAATTCCTGGGGTGCAAGTACTCTCAATGGATTACTCTGTTGGGTTTCTCTGGCTGTTCGGCAGCTCGCACAAGGACATTTTTTCCTCAACTGGTCCATAGTATAAATGCTCTCATGACCATCATCCCAAACGACAGCTAACCTATTATTACCTGCCTTTTTTACATCAACAGGATACATTTAAAAGAATTTTATAAAACCTAAATTTAAATATTTCTGCGGACGCTTTTTCATATCTTGAACCAAGGCATCCAACTCCGCTGTTAAATGTCTAATATCATTATAAATCTCGTCACTGGAAATCACTTTGCCTAAAGCGCCTTCTTCATTTTCTATTTTAGTAAGTAAAGCCTGCATGCTAGTTAACGAACTATCCAATTTATTGGTAAGTCCTTGGAGCCGAGTAGAGGCTTGATAAAAATTATCAATGGAAGTTTCCACTGCCCTTCTTCTTGCCACCAGAATATCATTTAAATTGTTAGAGATACTATCCAGATTAGTTAAAATGTTTTCGAGATGCAAAATATTTTTATCAGAATTTCTGTCTAATGCAGCAGATATATTTCTGAGATGGAAAATACTTTCTCTTAAATTTTTCTGAGTGGTATTATCAAACATTGATTCAAGCATAGTTCTGAGTTGGTTAATAAGCTCTTCAGCTTGTTGCATCAGCCCATCCATTGAGCCGCTAAGATCAGAAAGATCGCCGGCATTAGTTCCCTTAATGGAATCTCCATCTTCTAAAAACTCCGTTGCAATGCCTGGGATTATTTCTACATATTTTTCCCCCACCATACCAATGCTTTTAATTATTGCCCGGGAATCTTTAGGTAAATCTACGCCGGGATTAACTTCCAATTTAACCATGACTTCAAGGCCTTTTAATCGTAAGCCTGCCACTCTTCCTATCTTTAATCCTGAGACGCTAATAAAATCACTTTTTTCCAATCCAGTAACGTCATCAAAATGAGCCATCAAATAAAATTTTCCCGCCTTAAAGGGGACTTCTTTTAAATATAAATAACCAAATATTAATATCATGATGGCTGAAAAAATCACAACCCCGGTTGCGATTTCTGCACTAAATTTACGCATTTATTTATCTCCTAATTTTAGGCAGCATATTTGTCTAATTCGTCAATTCCTTCAACAAAATTGCGAAGATGTACATCATTTGAATTCTCTAAGTCCTCCACGTTTCCTTCAAAATGAATAATCCCATTGAAAAGGAAGGCCACACAATCTGCTACTCTTCGAACACTATTCATATCATGAGTTACTACAATGGAAGTTACATCTAATTTCTCTTGCAAATTCACAATTAAATCATTTATAGCATTAGCCCGAATTGGATCTAATCCTGTAGTCGGTTCATCATATAAAAGGATTTCAGGTTCCATGGCTATAGCCCTGGCAATGGCGACCCTTTTTTTCATGCCGCCGCTCAACTCTGCGGGGGATAATTTATCAATTCCATGTAATCCCACTTGAGCTAAACAGAATCTGACTTTTTCTTGAATCTCTTTTGCCGAAAAATTGGAATGTTGATACAATCCAATTCCCACATTTTCTACTACGTTCATGGAATCAAATAAGGCTGAACCTTGGAATACCATGGCCATTTTCTTCCGCACTTCTTTTAACTCTTGATACCCAAGATCTGTGATACAGATTTTATTTAAAAAGACACAGCCAGCATCTGGTTTCATTAAACCCATAATATGCTTTAACAAAACACTTTTTCCAGAACCACTACTTCCAATAATAGCCGTCGTGTGACCTTTACCAATAGTTAAATTTACTCCTCTTAACACCTCGTTATCCTCAAATCTCTTATACAAATTATTTATTTCAATCATCCTTGAGGAGTTGTTATTATTATATGATTTTTTCATTTTTTTGTTCATTACATTAAAATAAAATAAGAGCTGCAGTTAGAAAATCCAAGAATAAAATCAAAAGGCAAGAAATAACAGCGGCATTTGTTGCAGCAGTTCCAACACCCTCTGCCCCCCCTTTTGAATTAAAACCTTGGTAGCAAGCCACCATAGTAATTGCTGCCCCAAAAAGCGTAGATTTTCCCATTGGCAAAATCACATCCTTGTCTATAAAAAACATTTTGGCGCCTTTAAAAAATTCAAAGGTGGTCACATCCATCAAGGCTATAGCGGTTAACCAACCAGCAATTACGCCGATAGCAGCCGCAAAAATTGTAAGAATCGGGAACATAATGGTTCCAGCAATAACACGGGGTACGATTAAATATGACACAGGATTAAACGCCAACGTTTCCAAGGCATCAATCTGTTCTGTAACTTTCATCGTTCCGATTTCGGCCGCAATCGAAGCTCCAACACGTCCGGCAAGAACCAAAGCAGTGAGTACGGCCGCAAGCTCTCGTAAAACACCCTTCTCAACCACCATCCCTATTATATATAAAGGAACAAAATTTGTGAAATTCTCAGAACTTTGAATAGATGTAACCATACCAGCAAACCCTGCAATATAAATTACCACCGGAATCGACTGAATTCCGATCCGCATCATTTGTTCGGCGATCAGCAATGAATAGGTCTTTACATCACCTAAAGCCCTAAAGGTTTGCCAAACCAGATCTCCAAAGCATCCTAAATGATAAAAAAAGAGATAAAATCTCCTCCCTAAAAACCGAAATACGTAAGTCATCTTGGTTACTTTAAGCTTTATCAAGAAGTTTCATATTTTAAAGTAATTTATAATATACAAAAAAAGCTATTATAAAACAATCCTTTTAACCAGAAATTAAGAAGTTTTAGTCTAATAAAATATATATTAGATATAACAAATTTTTTAGATAAATTAATCACAAAAAAATTAAATAGGCCTACTCCTTAAATTATAAACAATTGAAATATTACAGAGCTTATTATACGGTAAGTTTAATTATTCTTCCTATGTCAAATATAACTCGAATGTCTAGAACTGAGGGTTACTTTTCTTTCAGCTTGTATCGGTTCGCATCTTCGAAAAAATCTAAGATTTTACACGCTTGCTCAAACTTTGCTGAATGCACCATTCCTGCTGGAATATAATACGAATCTCCTTTGCGTAGAGTTCGTGTATCTCCATTCATAGTTAAGCTAAATTTTCCATCCAGAACTACACCCCACTGGTTACCATGGGAATGGGCCGGCACATCAGTACCAGCTTCAAAATCGAAAAAGCAGATTTGGCCATGAGTTCCTTGGAAAAGATAACCCACTACTTTATCAATGGGAAGGTCTGCCTGCGGTAATTTACGAATAAATTCTGGGTAAAAATTCTCTCTCACAGTTCTCCTCCTAATTCAATTATTTAAATTCCCAAGTTATAAACTTACGAAAACTTAATAATTCTCCGCTTCTAATACATACCCTTTGATATTTTTGTTTCATATTACCATAATAAATTTAATATTGATAATAAAAATCACTATTCAAAATGAGCAACAGCCTCAATTTCTACCCCGACTCCTTTCGGTAGGCGTGAAACTTCTACCGTAGCCCGAGCAGGTGGATCTTCCTTAAAATAACTTCCATAAATTTCATTCACAGCATTAAAATCGTCCAAATTTTTTAAAAAAATGGTTGTCTTAACTACAGATTTCAAAGAACTACCAGCGGCCTCCAGAACGCCTTTAATATTTTCCATGACTTGTTTGGTTTGGCTTTGAATATCTCCCAATAGGAGCGCTCCGGTGACAGGTTCAATCGGAATTTGTCCAGATATAAAAAGAAATGAATCGGCTTGAATTGCTTGAGAATATGGCCCAATTGCCTGAGGAGCATTGGACGTAGAAATAACTTTTTTTGACATGACATTATCCTTTCTTTTTTATTTTGCCGCTAATTTGTACAAGATTTTTGCTTAAAAATTGGAAAGTTTTTAAAGAATCCATTGAAAGATACAATCTCAATTATATTTTTTCAAGAAGTATTAACATCAATAGTCTGTTTTTTAAAAAAATTATTGCATTTCTATGATTTTGTGTATAGATTATTAAAGGTAATAAAGTAGTAGTAATTATTGCTAATATAAAAAGTAGAGAAAAATGCCTTTTCCAAAACTTGAAACAATTACAATTACTAAAAAAGTTTGTAATAAAGTATTTTATAATCTCTACGATGCGATAAATCAGAAAAACGGCCAACGCATATATCTTAAGCTGTTTGATAAAAACCTTTTAGACAACGAGAAGGATATTCTTAACTTTTATAACATTACTCGAATTATTAGTTTATTGAATAGCCCTTATATTTGTAAAGTATATGATTACGGCCAAGAACAAAACTATTATTATATTATTACAGAGACCATCGATAGCGAGCCATTAAATTCATTGAATCAGGAAAAGTTTTCCTTAACTTATTCGGAACTCATCGATTTTGTATTAAAAATCGGAATGACCTTACGCTATGCTCATCTCAAGGGGGTGGTTCATGGGCTTCTGAATCCAGAATGTATTTACGTTTCAGCCGAGGGTACAATCAAAATAGACGATTTTGGGTTTTATTTGTTAACTCCATATCTTCTAAAAAAGCAGGAAACAAGAGCTCTAAATCTTACCCACTATATTGCTCCCGAAGTTTTCAGCGAAATTGATAGAATTGACGGAAGAGCAGATATTTACTCTTTGGGAGTAATTATCTTTCAACTAATTACTGGTCATTTACCATTTAATAGAAACAACATTTCAACGATTCAAGATCAGTATTTATTAGCTTCCGTCCCTTCAATAAGTAAATTCGTACCAGACATTCCCATCAGTCTAGAAATGCTCGTGTCCAAATCTTTGAATAAAAATCCAGAAAATCGATTTCATAATTTTAAAGATTTTGTTGAGGAGTTAAAAATATTGAAACGCGAATTTTCAGGATTTACTAAAGAAGCAGATGAACTAGAAAGAAAGTTTAACTTAGCTCACACACAAGAGAATTCTGAAAAATTCTTTACCCAAGAATCTTATGTAGATCGGTCTTTTCAGAAAAGTTGGATTGAATATTTAGGAGGTATATTTGCCGCAAGGAAGTATCTTGTATCAGGATTAAGTATTTTGATTCTCTTAATCGCTATATTCGTCACCGTGAATAAATATCAGATACCTTTCATTAGTAATAATGTATCTAAAAAAATCCCGATTGTTTCTTCACAAACTGCTCAAAAAAAAACCGAGGCACCAGAAACAGATAATCTTCAACTTCAGGACCAAAAAATACCAGCTACAATTATTGAAGATTCATCTAAAATTCCCGTTTCTGATTTACTAAGCGCAAAAGAAGCCGATCTTAGCTCAAAACCTGAACAAATTGAATCCAAGGAAGAAATAACTTTCCGTGAATTACCAGCTAATCATGAAAAATCAACAGAAAGCCAACCAAGCGCCCTTGGACCGATAACAGCAACGTTTTTTGTGAAATCAAAGAATCAGCCTGTTGATGCTTCTATATATATTGATGGACAATTTAAGGGTAGAGCCGATAATAAAGGCAAATTTGAAGTAAATGATCTTGAACCCAATCGCCTTTACACAGTACAAATTTCAAAAGATGGTTATTCAACACTCACTCAAAAATTTACTGCTACAAAGAATGCCCCAGTGGTCTCTTTTGATCTTAAGCCTAAAATGGACCTCTTTGGAACGATTATCTTAGATGCCCTTCCTCAAGCTGACTCCCTTTATATCGATGGTAAAGTATATAAAGGTAAAACTCCACTGAAAGTTATATTAGCGGAGGGAGAGCATCGAATCCGATATGTAAATTTGAACTTAAATGCAAGTTGGGAGAAGGTTGTAAATTTAAAAGTTGGACAAGTATTAACGGTTAGACACAATTTTAATGCAACGGAAGTTGGTTTTGTTGCGGTCTCATTGAAAAACGCTGCTGAGTATGGTTTTGGTTACGTTTACATTGATGGCAAATTATGGAATCAAAAACCAAATACAACTCCATTAAAGATTAAACTGCCGGTAGGCTCCCATACAATTGCAGTAAATCGTGATGGCTTTGATTCAGTTCCTAAAGACACAATTGTGGTGGTAGAGAAAGGCGTTACAAAGTACGTATCTTTTACTATTGCTAAAATAGAGTAAAGCAATTACTAAATTTCTTTAAAATTCAAGGAGTTGGTCTTTCCGGCGGACTTGGTAGATCTTCGATTTCATTCTTATCCTTTACAAGGACTGTTTTAAATAAGAGGGCTGCAGCGGCAGCGGAGGCCACTATTCCACCACGAGCCACCCAAGTCCACAATTTGGTGCCCCCCGATTTTTTACCAATTATAGGATTTAAGGTAACGAAAAGGGTATCCATACCACCTGATGTTACATGAAATGGCATAAGGTGTTCTTCAAAACCATTTTTAGCAATAAGAATTTGATACTCTTTCGTTGTCAACTCACATAAAAGGATTGGCGTGGTTTCAATGAATAAGATACTATCCCCCTGAACACCCATAACTTCTGCCCCCAAAGGATCAGTATTCACGTATATACATCCGACGAGTTGATTTCTTACTTTGTTAAACATTTCAGATAAATCAGGTGGTATAACCAACTCATCCAATCTTCTTTTAGGATCTATCTTAATCGCTTGTTCGAATGCGGCATTGATTTTCTTTTTATTTGCATTTTGACGAGCCAAAACAAAACCCATGTAGAGATGGGCTTCAAATAAATAATCTTTGTTTGTAGTACTAATATCTAAAACAGCTTTTAATGAAGCCATAGATTCTTCAAATTTGGCTTCCCAAAAATACTTTTTCCCTTGAATGAGATTTTGCAACGCCTGATCTTGCCCCAAACTTACCGATGTGGTTAACCAACTAATAAAAATACAGTAAAGTATTTTTTTTATCGCACCCATTTTATTTTCCAATTTTTGAAATTTTAAAGTTCAACGAATTAATAAAACCTTGCGACTCTGTTGGAAGTGCCCCGCTTCAAATTTGATTATATATAATCCAGAGCCTATTTCTTTACTAGCATCTGACTTACCATCCCAATATACCTTATAGACGCCTGGAACTTGTCTTTGAGAAATTAATTGGCGAACTTCCTGGCCCAAAATATTTAACACTTTTATTGAAACATGACAGATATCTGGAATTTGATAAAATAAGGTTGTGCCGGCATTAAATGGATTAGGAAAGTTCTGGCTTAGTGAAAATTCTTTCGGTATAGTTTCCTTTAGAATATCGGAATTTTTAACATACGAATTTGTCCCAATTATTAAATCAAATTCTCTGCTCAAACTACTTTGGTCTGGTATAAAATTATATTCTTTATTTTGTTGAACATCAATTTGCTGAAATGTAGTCAAATCGAACAAGAGGACTCGGAAATATGAAGGCAAGGATTCTAATTTTTGAAATTTCAATGTAATCGGTGCATTTAAGATGTTTGTCTGAACTTCAAAATGCCAGACTTGGCCATCATCAAAAGGCGGCCGAAAATCGGTGGTAAATGCACCTCGATATATTTGCCATTCATCATGGGGAAACCGTAGAGAGACATAATCACCGATATAAGGTGGTTCTAAATAATCTAATTTGTCCCAGTTGGCTAAAGCATTAGTTGAGACTCCTAGGAAGTTTGTGCCATCCAAGGCCTCCTGACAGACAGCTTCGATTCCAAGGTGCCAATTGGCTTGGTGGTAACTTTTTGCCAGAGTATGGACTGGTTGATTATCAATTTCGATGGGACTGATAGAAATCACAGCTCCTTGGATTAGACTGTATACAGAGTACCCTTCCCATGGAGAAAGGGTTGTGACTTGATTGGGCAACAGCCACTGATCTCTAAAGGTATATGGCCCCATAATATCATTCGGGTTGCCTTGAACAACTTCCACATCACTCCAATTTACAGGAAATCCAAACGGATTGCCTATATCATTCCAGCCTTGATTCAGAAAAATTTGAAAAGACTGATTCGTCGTTACCGTAGTCCCCACTCCTGAGTCAATCTGTTTATTAGGCTCCCGTACGATGAGCCAAAATGCCTTTCCAGGAAGAAAGGCGTCGAGATTGGGGAACTCGGAGTATTCTCCTGCCAATGAATTAAATTGAAATAAGCGCCATTGTTTAGAATCATAGGGGCCGAGATCATCTTCAAGAACCGTCTGAGGCCTAGGATCATCTAGAATTAATGGCATTGAAATCATTCGAAAGGCAGATTGGGTGCTTCCCCCTGGTTGTGATTGCTCTTTAATTAGACCTTGATTGTTTGTACCTAATATGCGTACGGAAACATTATTTGGCCATATGTCCCAATTTTCCGGTGGATGAAATGCAAAATTAATTCCATCTGAAGCCCGGATATAATAATTGATTCCTTTAGTAGATATTTGTGCTGCAGTCAAAGTTGCTTGATAGATACCACCTCCTAAATCAGTCATTTCCATCGTTTGATAATCACTCTTGCCACTTTGTTTATAAAACAGGGTGGCTTCTATCACTTGTATGTTATCTTCAATTTGAACCTGAATATCTATACCCTTTCCTTCTTCGACGACTAATGTTGGAGTGTGAAAAACAGTAGGTGGTCTATTATCAAAAAAGCTCGTATCCACATGTGTCACGGATTCTGGGATTTGCGAAAAAACTTCGATATTTCCCACATTGTCATGAGCGACAGCTTCAAACCCATAAGTCTGTCCATGAGCCCCCTGAAATTCTGCCAAAGTACCCGCAAAATTCGTCAACCAATTTAACCAAATACCGCCATCGATTTGCACCTTCACATCATAAATGCCTGATAGGCCTGAACCATTACCATCGGTTGCTGTGTTTCCCCAGGTAACCACAAAACTCTCTTCTGAACTGGTATCTGGTGAACTAGCCTCAGTCCCCACCGGAGGCGTGCTGTCCAAAGCAATGTTAGAAGTGTCTTGAGCCAGGTTGCCAGCACTGTCAATCAAGGTGAATGCCAAATCATAAATACCATCCGACTTCCCCTGTATGGCTATATTAAAAAGGGAAGAAACATTTTCTCCACTGGAAAGCTCTTCAACCTCAACCGTTGTATCTAATCCCACCGACTCCAACCGCAGCTTTTGGGGATGCCGTTCACTATAATTTATCTTAATCTGTGCTGCCAAAGTGCTCGTCTGATTATACCAATAGGGTTGAAAATCTGCATTCAATACCTCAAACCCTTTAAATTGAGGCAAGCTGCTGTCGTATAAAAGCCGAACAACCTGATGATTCCGATAATCTACATTGCCTCGCAGGTCCACAAACCAAAGATAAAAATTCTGTCCATCCTC
>JBHIAC010000045.1:0-20777 GCA_046758365.1 bacterium | reverse complement strand
TTATATATTTAAAATACTTACAATGCAGGTAAAAAGCAGAAAGTTTTTTGTCAAAAAAGAAATGAATAGCCTTACGAGTATAGATGAGTTCGATTCAAAGCATTAATAAAAATGGGATCATCTGAAAAAGAGTTGTTAATAGGATTTATCGTTTTATTAATTATATGGGTAGAAATAAACTCCGCTGGATAGAAAAACGCCCTTTGCATCTTTGCTATCCAAATATTGTTGAAAAAGTGAGGTTCGCCTAAAGCCGTGATATAAAATTTACATGATTACATTTTCGCATGACAATTTTGTAGATCTATTGAGCTTCTATATTCAAAAAGTTATCCTGTCTTATTTATTCAAGGCATAATTTCTTCTGAAAGAATCAGACAAGTTTTTACTGTTATTTTAATAAAATTGATAATTTAGTTGTCTTTTCCTGATAAAATCTATATCTATCTCAATTAAAGTTAATAATTTTAGTAAAGTTTAAAATGCGATCGAGTAAGGTGTATTTCCCAATTATTCTAAAAATTTTGAAAATTAACAATTTTGCGTTCAATTGGTATTATTCTTGCGTTAATATATTCTACCAAACAGAAAAACGCGCAGATACCTGATCTTATCAAGATAGAATATGCTGGCGCTTTACAAAATCCAGTAAAGTGAATTTTTTTTCTTTGAAAAAGACCCATGATTAAAAATTTTTCGAAATTAACCTTTATTATCCCACACGAGTTAATACGGCAAATTGTACGAGGATTATGTTTATTTAAATATTTTAGGATGGCAAATATTATCCTATATTTTATAATTCATATTTTTTTTATGATACAATTCTGGACTAACGGGTATAGTCAAGATAAAAATTTCAGTAAAATTCTGGAAGGAGAGTTTGATGTACATCCGGCTAATCGCGCTTTGTTTAATTCTGCAATTGCATCATTTAACAGTAATATTTATGTAGCTTTCATTAATCCGAACCTTAAAACTGTTGTTGCCAAAAAAAATAATGGTGTCTGGACCTCGTCAATTGTTGCTACAATCACACAGCCGGATACTTGGCATAATGCCCCCTCAATGGCCGTTGATAGTGAAGGATATATTCACATGGTTTATAATATGCATTCAACGCCTTGGCAGTATAGTGTTTCAAAATATCCTAAAGATATCTCAGAGTGGGAATTTCGCGGTCAATATGCCGGTACTAATCCCGGTAAAGGTGTCCCAACACGATCTGGGTGTGAAGGTGATTGCAAAAAGAATTGGATGGGTGAAGGTATTGCTGATATTCCTGGCAATCAAATAACATACTCTTTTATAGTCCCAGACCGTAAGGGTATACTTTATATTTCTTATCGCGAATGTTATAACTGTCGTAAAAGTGATTATTTTAGTCGAGAATGGTCTGGTGGCATTGCAAAATATGATGTGATTACTAAATCTTGGCAACGAGTAGGAGGGGTTCGACCTTTTGCTCACGATGAAAAATATGTTCCTGCTTCCGGAGGAATGTATATGTTTTTTGATATAAATAACAGAATGCATGTTTCTTGGGTTTGGGGACAACATTATACTGCAAAAAACGGCAGTAAATCAAGCTTTTATAATCCTAACTTTCCCACTTATGCTTATTCAGATGATGGCGGAGAAAACTTTTACAGAGTTGATGGTACGCATCTTAATTTGCCAATTAATCTGGAACAATCTGATGTTATAATTGATCCAAATTGGATAAATCCTAATGACGATGGATATTTTTATAGTTATACAAATGTTGCAGCTATGCCTGATGGGACCCCGTATGTTTTTATATGGCCCAGAACAACATCGTCAGGGGTAAATAGAGCGTGGTTAAAGTATGTTCCTGATAGCGGTTGGACAGAACCAGCTCTGATGCCTTGGGCCGCAACAAAATTATTAATAGACTCCCAGGGAGTAATGACGGCAATATCAAGCGGTACTAGAGTGCATAGAAGCAAAGACGGTGGCCGAACATGGCGGACTTATGAGATAGATTTATCAGATGGACCACAGATACCGGTGCCCGATTATAGCTATTTTTACGCTACAGATAATATTCGCTTTTTGACAACATCAAACAGAAGCTCCAACAATTTAATTAAAATATGGACGATTGAATTCTCTGACAACGAAGAATAAAACAATACCGTGCCACCGTCGTCACCGTAAAATATCAGCGTAGATAATTTCGGTGTATTTTAACCTTGACACGTGGAAACAAATATCCAAGGAGATGGACTATGATTCTATGGTGTTCAAAAAAAATCTTTCTAATTTACATCCTCATCCAAAAAGTTCTCATTTTCACTTCACTTCTTTTACCAGTTTATTTGAAAGCAGAGGCAAAACGCCCAGCTACTGAGCATCCCAATCCATGGCCTTTAGCCACGGTCAGGCCTAGTCATCCTCGGTTATGGTTTAATCAAGAGAATCTGGCTCTGCTTAGAGTCCGGTGGAACGATCCTGCCCATAAGAACATTGTCGATAATTATAAAAATTCTAATGATGCCCTTTCCTCTGCCCTGAGGTACCTTGCGACTGGTAATGTCAGCGATGCCCAAGCAGCAATTTCCGAAGCCTTAAGTTATGGAAATAGCGCAGACCATGGGGAGCGTGAAGCCGCCTGGGGAGATGTTCCCTCACTGGTATTTGACTGGTGCTATGATCAATTGAGCAGCAGTCAAAAAAGCAGCTTAATCAGTAAAATCCAGGGTCGTCAGGCAAGTCTAGTAAAGAACACGTTGGATTATTTTCGCTGGCATGAAATTCATCTAAGGGGTGTACATGCCTATATTTCAGCAGTTTTGGCTATCGAAGGGGAACCAGGGGTATCTTCTCAGCTTCGGGAAGCGCAAAATGTATTACAAAATTTGCAAGAACTAGGCGATGAGGTTTCCGGGGATGGTGCCTATCGTCCATACTTTTATCAGGGCAGTTACCAGCCTTTGTCCTTCTTTCTTTGGACCACGGCCACTGATCTGGACGTGGTCAGCAGGAGCGGATTTACCCGTCATCTTCCGGATTTTATTGTTCGCCGTCTTTCCCAATCGGGCAGCCGCTTTACCCGAGGAGAGGGAGACGATGATGGAGATGAAAGTGGATACTTTGTGAAGACTAATCTGGCGGCCGGCACGTTTTATATGATAGCCAGTCATTTTAATGACCCACTAGCCCAATGGTTGGGCAACACTTTGCGGGATCATGACCAACCATATCATTGGCCATCCTCAAGGGAACCTATTTGGTTGTCTCTAATATACTATGATCCCTCTATTCCTAGCAACTCTCCAGGGAGTACAAATCAACCTCTGGTGAAGTATTTTGACAAAGACGGCATGGTGCATTTTCGCTCTGGCTGGAATTTTGACCCTACTGCCACCGATGATATTATGGCCTGGTTCTATAACGGTCCTAAACCTACCCACAGCGAGAACTCGCAAAACCACTTCACTATCTGGCGGGGTGACGATGACCTGGCCATTACAGGTGGCAACTACTTCGGCAGCCCCAGTAAGTACGATGACCACTACTTCGGACATGCCATTGCCCGAAATACCCTGATTTTTTCACCCAAAGGGTCCAGTGCCCCTGATAAGGACGGCGGACAAGTTAACGGGAAGTGGCTGCAGCCAATCAGTAGCGAAAAATATCCTATTGCTGATGAGCTCGTTTGGTATCAGGGAGAAACGAGCTACCGGGGCGAGATCACGTATTTTATTAATCAGCCTGATTACGCTATAACGACCGGGGATGCCAGCATAGCGTATGACCATAATCATGTTTATACTCCCGACGGTTCCAGGTATTTCATCCGAGACTTTATCTATCTCAAGCCAGACATCTTCTTGATCCGGGATCGCTTTGCCCTCTCTGATGTAGACAACATTCGTTGGATTTTACATAGCCGGACGAAACCTATATACACTGGCACCTCCACAGTTATTCGAGGTAGTTCCAATGCAGGCATTTTAGAAGCTACAGGTAATAAATTTGCTGTTGAAAAAGGAGACAGCCGTTTGGAGGTGAATTTGTTATGGCCCAGTCAGGCAACACTCCGATTTGTGGGTGGGGAAGGCTACGAAGCCTGGGTGGATGGCTCAAATTCAGACCCATCCACGGATGCACAAGGCTGGCTGCTTGACCACCCGTATTTACCTATTCGCATGGGACTTTCTAAAAACCAATGGCGTACAGAGATTGAAACTACGCCCACTAAAGCCAATGGAAATATCATTACTGCTCTATTTGTCTCTGGAATTCAGTCGAATCTTGAGAAGCCTGTCTTTTTGTTGAGAGAGAATGGTAATGACAAAGTTATAGCCGTCAATTACAAGAGTAAAATCATAGAAGTTGTTTACCCACATAATAGCGTACCTGTGGTTCAGGGAGCCGAGAGAGATACTATCCCGCCTAATGCACCACAAAATATACGAATCAAATCAAACTAGTGCATCTGTTATGTAGAATAGAAAATCTAATACTAGAGGAACCAAGCATGAATAAATATGTGATTTTCCCTCTGTTCTATTTAGTCGGAATGACTTTTACTATCAATGAATTGCTTGCACAACATAACAAAATTATAGCCGTTAGTGGTTATATAGATGACATACAAAAAGCTGTTGACCAGGCCAGTTCGGGAGATACTGTACTTATCCCTTCTGGAAATTTTGAAGCTATCGGCACCGTGTATGTTCTTGGTGGAGTAAGTATCAAAGGAGTGAGAGAAGATAATACCATTCTTTATCGTACTGAGAACAGTGCAACTGGTACTACTAGTATCAATAATGACCCTATATTTCAAATTGATGGGAGTAATGGTGAATCCTTTCAAATTTCAGATCTTACGTTAATAGGGATAACAAGTCCCGACTCAAGAGAAGGAGATTTTGGCATTAAGATATTCAATAGTAAAGATTTTCGCGTACACCATGTTACTCTAAAGCACTTTGGATGGGCAGCCATCTTTATTCAAGGTGACTGCCGAGGAGTCGTTGACCATAATACATTTATTGATAATTACAGGTCAAAAATACATAACCTTGGCTACGGGGTAGCGGTTGTAGGTAGCGGAACATGGCCTCCATTGCAACTGGGAACAGAACAGGCCGTGTTTATCGAAGACAACTACTTTAAAGGCACTCGGCATACGGTAACTTCCAACAACGGCGCGCGTTATGTTTTTCGTTACAATGAAATTGTGGATAATGTTGAGGATGCCTCCGCGATTGATGCCCATGGCCTTTCTTCTTGGCCCCGTGGAAATCGCAGCTACGAAATTTATGAAAATTCAATTAATAATTCTATTAAACGTTATCAAGGTATAGGTATCAGGGGTGGTGATGGAGTTATCTTTAATAATAAAATGATCACTGGTATCACGCAACCGATTGCCTTAAGCAATGATGGTGGCTCAAACTGTAATTATCCTTGTAAAGATCAAATAAGGGAGCTTTATATTTGGAATAATACTTATGAAGGTCAACCAGCTCAAATTTTCAACCATGCTCCAGAAATCATCCAAAAAGATAGAGATTATTTTCTTTATTCAAAACCAGATTATACCCCGTACATCTACCCCCACCCGTTGGTTAGCGGTGAGAGTTTGCCTTTACGCATTATCACGACCAGTCTCCCCAGTGCAATTATTGGCAGTCCCTATACCACGGTACTCTCTGCTAGAGGAGGACAAAAGCCCTATCAATGGGCAATAATAAGTGGAACCTTGCCCGAGGGAATTAATCTCAAAGATAACACCCTTTCCGGAACGACGAATGATCAGGAAGGAGATTACACCTTTACGCTCCAAGTAACTGATGACGACGGCTCTATTGCCACCCAGAAATTAAGCCTTAGTGTTTTTTCCGGTACTTTTTCTCCAGTTCCCTACTTTGGTCATGTTGACAATTGGGAACCCAATAAATCCTACTATTGGGCAGTTGAAGAAAAAGATGGGGATAAACGTTATGTTATTACAACTTCGCAGCTCAGTGCTATTAATTCAAAATTAGCGACCTACAGTTTGATTAAAAACAGAATATATGGAAATTTTATCATGACTTTAATAGTCAAGTCTTCGGAGAATCTTCAAGACAACACAGGCGCAGATTTTGCCATAGTTTTTGGTTATCAAGATGATAACAATTATTATTATATGTTGTTTAACTCCAACGCTCCTTGGAGTGCCTTGAACAAGGTAGAGAATGGTTTTCGTTCAGAAATAATATCCTCTAATGTAGCGTTGATTACCGATAATGACTACCATAATATTGAAGTCTCACGCCAGGGCAGCCTTATTGTAGTTAAACAGGATGAAGTAATCGTGTTGACTACTAACGATGCTACATTTGGTGAAGGAAGAGTTGGCATAGGTTCTTTCAATGATGCAGCCTATTTTGATGATATTGAAGTAAAAATAGCTACATCGACAGATAATCAACCTCCGAGTCCACCAAAAAACGTACGGGTGCAGCCGTAGGTACCGATTTCCTAATACTTTAATTTGTGAATAATCTACGGAAGGATTTTCAGTGTTTGAAATTAGGTGGGCGTATGAGCAAATGCAGACGTAGGCATTACACTTTTTCCGCATATTTGCTACTACAGGAGTGTGTTGATCCCTAGAATCGTTATAAGCAATGAGTAATTCTATAATAGAATTTTCGTTACCGTAAAGTCGATTCAAACAGTCGAGTGTATATGCCAAATTGTGAGGCCGTTATATCGAATTCTAAATTCCCCTTTTTCTTAATTTTCAATTATAAATTGAAACCTACCCTTTATTGGGATTTGTTGAGTCATAGCTTAGTAAGATACTTTTTTAAAAATGGCTTGATAAATAAATCGAATTTTAACAACTGTAATTTTTTTGTTGAAGCTACTCTCTCTAAACTATAGAGATCATTCCCCCAATAAGAAATTCCATTAATTCCTAATAAAGCCTTAATAAAAGAATTAGACAAGAATAATTTTTTAGTTTCTTCAGAATTTGGTCTATCTCCACAAGGAAATGAAAAACATACATTCTCAAGTTTGAATCTCCTACAAATATCAGCAGAACTCCCAACTAATTCATTAATTAAATCATTTGGATTCAGTTTGCTTAATAGAGGATGAGTTTTGGAGTGAGCGCCTACTGTAAAACCATCCTTTATTAAGGATTGTATCTGATGAGTGCTCATATAAGGCCTAAAATTCTGTAAATACTCTTCTGCATTAAAAGATACTTCATTGCAGATTATGGTTAAAATGTTTTCCTTCTCATGCATAGGCCATAATTGTGCCCATATATGCAAAGGGAGATTTCTAATAGGAACTATTTGATAAGTATCTGAAATGTACTGTAAACATTCTTCCCAATTATGTTTTGGGAAAAAATAACCAATAGCCGAAAGACAATTAAACCACATCAAGTGTTTGTTGTCGATGCAGTCATTAATCAAAAAGAAAGTAGCAGGAATTCTTTCATTTAATAAAATTGGAGCAGCCACCTCATAGCATTCTCTAAGTCCATCATCAAAGGTGACAACAAGAGCATTAGCAATAGGTGATGAAGTACAAAAGGCTTCTAGTGCGTCATCAATAGAAACAATATTGTAGTGTTTTTTGAAAAATCTTAATTGCTTAACAAATAAGTCAACTGGAGTATTGCTTTGAATTAGTTTGTTGCATGGCTTTGTATCATTCCCAATCCCGTGATAATAGATAATTGTAAGATCCTGTTTTAAGTAATTGGAAAGAAAATTAATGCTAAATTCATTAGCCAATATCTTTCCAAACAGAGAATATATGGTATTTTTCAACTTCATTTTAACATCCCACCTACACTACCAACGAAATGATATTGATAGGCACGACGCAAAATTTGTCGCATCTTTGACTTACTGTTTACACTAAATGATGGAGATTCACACCATATTCTATTTATGATAAAGTCTTTATCTTTTCTTAACCCATGTAAATCAAAAAGTAATCCTACGAATTTATACTTAGACAATAAATTTTTTAAGAAAGCCCTATCAAGGCCATCACCAGAAAATGGAAAGGCAAACGGTACATTTTTTATTCCCGTTAAGTCCATAATTTTTCTACAAGAATCCACAATTTCTTCTTCAATTTTGTCTTCATTACGCAACAAATTAAGTTTGAGATGTTTTTTACTATGAGCCCCAATTGTAAATCCATCGGTTACTAATTGTCTGATATTTTCAGATGTTAGATACGGTTTATAAGTTATAAGATATTGCTCGAAATCAATTTCTAATATATTGCAGGTTTCATTTATAATATCTTCATCAGAGGAATTCAAAGATTTAATCCACTGAATAAATGACTCAGGGCTTCTTATGCATTGTTCAAACGTACTATTAATCTTACATATTACGTCCATTATTCTAAGCTTATCAAGGCTTCTAATTTTTTCAATACAAAGTGAGACCTTATTACGATAAAACATATTTCTATTATCAATAAAATCTGTTGTTATAAAGAAAATACATGGGATTTCGTATTTTAGTAAAAGAGGTCTCACAGTGGAATAGCATTCTGAAAATCCATCATCAAAAGTTAAGATAATAGAGTTGGGTATAATTTTAGTTTTCAACGAATGGTACTTGACAAGTTGCTCATAGGATATCAAGTTGTAATTTTGTTTTAAAAACCTAAGGTGATTTTCGAAAATCTCTAATGTTTTATAGGCATAAAGGTGCTTTATGTGATATAAAGGTTCATTAGACACGGTATGGTAACATAGTCCTACCACTTTTCTCTTAATCAAGAATTGATAGCCAGATAGCGGAAACAGAGGAAAAGATTTCAGAGATTTAGTAGTTTCTCTGACAACTTTTTTTGTTAATGTATTCACAAAATGATTTTCTTTTATTACCAGAACGGTATATCGCCATCACAAAATTGCAGTTCAATATCGTTTAATGAAGTGGCTAATGGACTGTTTCTACTTTTGGGGTGACAAAAGTAGAAAATATATTCTTTATGAAGTAGAAATTTCATTAATACACCGTCTTTAATATATGTAGCTAAACTGCCTGGGAGTACAATATTGGTAGCTTTATAAGTTCTTGCATATTTTAACGCAAGAGAAACAATGTATTTATAATCGTCACGATTAAGAAAACAAAAGTCTAATACTTTAAGAACGGTCTTCAAATTTTCTGAAGAAACAGATAAAACCATAAAGCCTTTGTAATCTTTACCATCAGGAGAATACACCTTTAAAGCAATATACCTGAAGACATCCTGAACATAGGCGAAACGATAATTTAATTTTGGGGTTTCTATTTTATCTGGTTCTAATATCCATTTATACTTTAACATCCAATTTATTATATCTGTATCACGATAAAACCCAGTAGAATTTGCACGATGTTTTATTTGCATAAGGTAATCATCAATTTCGCTTACTTCTTTATAACTAATATTCTTAATCTGTTGATTTGCTTGATTGTGTAATAACAAATCATAAATGATCCTTCGAATCGGGGTAAAAATGAACACAGATGCTCGAGTTAGATTATCAAGGATTTCAAAATCAATTCCTATTTTATTTAAAATTCTTTGTAATAAACGAAAGGCCACATAAAACCAATTCAGTCTTTCTACGGTAATCATATAATAATCTAAAGGTCCAAGTTCATGGAAATGTAAAGCTCTATACACTCGTTGTGCTTCCCTACTCATGCCAGGCGCGTTTGCCAGGAAATCATACTTTACTGACAACGCATTCATCATAAGGAGTGAACCCACGGATGTTTTCCTAAATTCAAGCGGAACATACCAAGTAGAGAACCAATATACCTTTGAAAATTTATTTCCAGTTCTAAGCAATCCTGGCATAATTCCAAGATATCCAATGCACTTATTTCCCATATAGGCAACTAACAACCCTATATCATTGTCGTCTGCATAAGGATTTTTTGAATATGCAAGGGCACGATGTTTTGATATTGGGATGATATCATTATCCTTAGTTCTATCGAGTATTCGACAAGCGAAATCGTGGAGTTCTTTGACTCTTATTTTTTCTATTCTAATTTGTTCCTGAGCCATTTAAAATAATTCTCACTTTCTTAAATCGACGCATGAATCTATCATTTTACACTCGGTATTGAATCTTCCAATAACTCAAATAATCCATATTTATTGCTATACACCCAGGCTATTTTTTTGTTATTAAATGCAATAGCAGGTACAGGACGGGCGATGGGATGAAATCCATGTTTTCTACACTCTTTTAAAACTAATTCAATATCAGAGACGGCATAACACATGTGAAGAAATTTTACCCCCTTCTTCAAGCTATCTGTGACTGGTGAATTATCACCATAGGGCTCGATCAGTTCTATTTTTATTCCATTCACGATAACAAATGCCACAGAAACTCTTTGAATCGGATCTGTAATTATTTCACTGGACGGGCTAACATCTTTTATTGATTTTACAGCCAGGCCAATATGGTCGAATTTTGCATTTTCACCAAAGAAATCTAGTTTGATCACAGCTATTCCTTTCTATCGATTTGTATACAGGTGGGCAATGCATAATCCTTCTTGACCTTCCAGATAAAACTGCTGTCCTTCTCAGTATAAATAAACCCTGAACGATTCCAAAATTCTAAACAAGGCTTGTTTTTGGGTGTTGGGATATATTTTGCATAAATTTCGTCCAACTGTTTAAATTGTGCGTATTGAATAACTTGATAAAGCATAGTTTCTTCTATTTTGCGACCCATGACTCTACAACTTAAAACAAAATCTACAATTTTTCCCTTTTTGTTTTCTACCTCAAGACTTATTATACCTGTCAATCCTGAATCTCCAAACTTATCCGAAACACGAAACGTCCATAATTTACAACCCGCCTGCTTCACCCAGCCCACTAGTTCAGATTCTGTCATTCTTCTTGTACTAAGATTCATTTGGTTTGTTTTATTTAACAACTGGCATGTTCTTTGAAGATTAGTCTCATTTAGTTCCTCTATCTTTACTTTCATTTTCAGTGTATTCAACCATTCATCCAAAGAGCCAACTTGACTCCTCGAGCTCCTTCTTTGTCTTTCTGATACATACATTTTAGTTCGTTTAAAATCTTCATTACTAATTGAAGGGGTATCAAAACAGCGAAGACTAATCAATGAACGCTTATATAACATTTTATCTTCTGGCCATTCAGGAACAAAAACTTCAGGCAAGGTCTCCCTTACCCGCGCTCGTTCAACAGGATTGTCATCAATGAAAATCACTGATTGAAGACCAAGATTCAAATCTGAAACTAAATCAACGATATTTTGAGCTTTGTCATGCCAGTTAATTTTCCAACCAGCAATATCTTCTAATCCAAGTACCATTTCAGGATGTTTATTTATTGCATCCAGTGCAACAGATTCTTCATTTTTACTGACGATTCCTAATAGAATACCACGATTAGTTAAGGACTTTAACGCTTTTTGAAAATCTACATACGCTTCGCCAATGGGGTCATGTCCACCAAGTTTAATATTTTGCCAACCAAGATCTCCAACAATGCCACCCCATAAGGTATCGTCCAAGTCGAGAATAATTAATTTAATCGACCTCCCAGTAAACCCTCTTAAGGCTGATTTTATATCTTTTACAGCTTCTTTAAAAACTTCGTTTCCAAAGGCAATCTTTCCCAAATACCACAATTTTGGATTAAATGCCTTACTACCTGCAATCTCAATCCACTTTTGAGTGTTTAATAAATAAATATTTGAAGCTTTATCTAAATTGTCAGAAAGTCTTAAATTCATACGCATCAATATATTCGCTATCCCAATCCTATTTTTCATATCAAGCACACCAAAGCCTCTATGATAGGATGGTAAAACCCAAGTTGGAACGAATGCAATATTTACCTTATCCTGAATGTTCATTAATATCGATGAATATTCGTCTACTTCCTTAATGATCTCATCGATCGATACACGTTTATAATTAAGAATATGATTAAATGATTCAATTACACTTTCAGGTTGGGTCCAAATTACAGCGAAATCAGGATCACTGTTCCAGCACTCCAAGTTTTTATCAATCAAAACCGATATAACTTGGCCAAATGGTGCAATTGTTGAGCTAACCGGGGGAAAGTCATTATCATTATTTAGATAGCCAGCAAAATTATTTATGGTAAAATCAGAGATGAGAAAAGATCTGAAATTCCGCTTAGGCATTGGATTTCTCCTCCAAAAGCAATGAAATGTAATCTGCCAGCGTTCCGACGGTTCTAAAAGGACTGTTATTATGAGATCCATCGACTAAAGTAATGGCGACCTCAAATTCTTCTTCAATTTTCTGCTCGATCGCCACAATTAGATTTATGAGTCCAAGCGAATCTAATTTCCCTGATGTGTCAACTAAACCGGTTTCAATAGATTTTTCCAAATGCTGTTCTTTCGGGAGTTGGAGATTAACTTCATCAATTGCACTAAATATTGCTTGAATTAATTTAGAATTCTTTGTCATTATGTTAGGCTCCTTTGCTTTGTTTTAATATTTTTGTGTCGTATCTTTGAGATATGCAATCATTATTTTAAGTTTCACAGATTCAAGGAGGTCGTCCTACAAGCGCTCATAATTTATCATTATGTTTTACTACAATTCCAATCATCATATTCCCAAGCCACCAAAATAAAGAGTTTAGAAAAAAGTAGCAAAATTTAACGAAAAATAGTCCAACACGTTTACTCCCTAAGAGCTTTGCCAGTTTACTCATCATGACATTATGATCCCATAAACGAATAGCTTTGATGTAACTTGGTATTTGCAAGAGATAACTGAGTGTGACCTGTTCCAAAAGGAGTTGGTTCCAGCGAAATACATGATTAACCTTGTCAACTTTGCATTCCCACACGGTCCCTAACAACTTTGCTACGACACCGGAGTGTGGCTCAACAACGACTACCGCCCTTCTTGCAACTCGAAGCATTTCAGTAAGACCAAGGGCGGGTCTTGGAAGATGATGAAGTCCATCCTGAACAAGAACTAAATCGAAAGAATCATCTGGAAGGTCTAATTGTTCCACATTCAAGATACATGTTTGAAGCCTTGCATCTCGCACTTTACATATCTCCAATGCGTTTTTGGAAAAATCAGACACGGTTACTTTTCGAAATCCAAGATTTGCTAATAATGTCCCTTCCCCACCTACACCCCCACAAACTATTAACACATCCCACTCGGCTGGATGAGACTTGGTAATTCTCAAAAGGCGTTCTACCCCAATTCGAATTCTTCTATCGCGAAGATATCTAATAAGAGGATCTGAGGTATCATGAAACGACCATCTTTTTAAATCAGAGTTTGCAAAGATCTTCTCAAAAGCCTCTTTTTGTTTCTCTATCTCATACATGATCTTTTTGTCAATTACATGTTAAGAGTTAATGAGCTTTGACCATTTGATCATATATCCATCTATAGGTCTTCTCCATTCCCACTCTTAGCGGTATACCCGGTTCCCAACCTAGAAGAGACTTTATACGCGTATTTTCGCTGTTCCTTCCTTTTACCCCTCTTGGAGCGGATAAATTATATGAACGCTGAAGTTTGATTTCAGCAATATCCTCCACGATATCAACGAGCTGATTTATCGTCACTAACTCACTACTACCTAAGTTGATAGGGTCGATAATATTACTAGTTAGAATATCTTGGGTACCCTTGATGCAGTCATCAATAAACATAAAACTTCGGGTTTGTTTACCATCCCCCCAGATTTCAATTTTATGAATGCCCGACAGCTTGGCCTCAATAACTTTGCGACATATAGCTGCAGGTGCTTTTTCTCGACCTCCGTTGTAAGTCCCATGAGGGCCGTAGACATTGTGATAACGTGCCACTCGTGTTTCAATTCCAAAATCTTCAAGATAGTGGCGACACAAGCGTTCGCTAAATAACTTCTCCCAACCGTATCCATCCTCTGGCATAGCCGGGTAGGCATCCGACTCTTTCAAGGGTTTAACGTCCGGTGACGCCTGCTTGTCAGCCGCATAAACACATGCAGAGGACGCAAAGAAATAGCGTTCAACTTCGTGCTTCCTTGCCAACATTAATAAATGCGTATTTATCAAAACACTCAGCATACAGAGGGCTCGGTTGTTTTCTATAAACCCTATACCCCCCATATCTGCGGCGAGATTATAAACAATATCTGCACCCTTTAAAACTTTATCGCAAGCTTCTTTCTCACGCAGATCCAATCTAAAATTTTCAATCTCGGGAAATAATTGAAACCATTCTTCAAAAGGTTTGATATCTACGGCTCTAATATTATGATTTCCTTGACGCAGCAAGTCAGCTATCAAATGTCCTCCGATGAAACCACCGGCCCCACAAACTACGGTTGTTTTTGTCTTCATATTGCTTTGCCTCCTGAGAATCTTATATAATAATACTAATGAACATCATAATTCTTAATACCCATTAACTGACTAATTATTTTATAAACAAAGACAGGATTATTATAAATATATCTCCTCCATAGGCGATGTGGTTCTTGGCTTAGTCGAAAGAGCCACTCTAATCCTCTTCTCTGTATCCATCTTGGTGCCTGTTTCACTCTCCCAGTGTGGAAATCAAAGGCGGCGCCTACACCAATCATGATTTTGGTGTCCAACTTATTAATATAGTTAGCCATGAATTTCTCCTGTTTTGGGGTACTCAACCCAACCCAAAAGATATCGGGTTGCGTTTTGCGTACGAGACAACAAAGCTCCTCCTCCTCTTTACATGAAATTGGTCTAAAAGGCGGGGTATAGATACCAACGATATTAATTTCTGGAAATTTATGAATCAATCTCTGTTTAAGTTGAGCCGCAACACCTTTCGCCCCACCATATAAAAAATGCTTGTAGTTCTTGTTTAAAGACATTTTACATACTTCCAACATAAGGTCAGGTCCATATACACGCCCCATATGCTTAAAGCCATAATATCTTCCAATCCAAACCAGGGGCATCCCATCCGGCGTGCACAAGGTAGCCTTATTCAAAATGGCACTAAATTCAGGATCTTTTTGTGCTTCGATAACCCCATGAACTCCAGTCACGCAAATATATCCTTTGCCATCTTTCTCAACTGTCTGATCGATTACCTTTTTAGCCATTTCCATATTGATTGCGCTTATCGAAACTCCCAGAATATTGATTCGTTGAACATTCATATTAATCAAAAGATATACTTCATTTTGATTACTCTTGAAGCAATTTCACTGTTTTTGCAGTGCAATTTTATATGCAAGATTCACTAATTTCTCTGCGATTATCTTCCAGTCAAATTCCTTTTCCGCCCTATCTCTTCCATATTCTCCCATTTTTCGACGTAATGCTTCGCTTGTGGCCAGTTTAATAACCGCCTCAGCAAGCTCCTTTGGCTGTTTTGGCTCCACAATTATCCCATTACACCCATTAGCAATAATCGCGGGAATTCCTCCCACGTTGGTTCCAATCAAAGGCAATCCTGTTGACATAGCCTCCAAACCGGCTACACTCGTTGCTTCCATCAATGAAGGTAAAACCACTACATCTGATGCTTGCATGTACAATTGCATTTGTTCGTTCGGGATAGTACCCACAAAGGTTATCTTATCATCACTGCAATTACCTTTAACAATTTCTTCTAGTTTTTTCCGTTCATCTGGAAATCCACCTCCTACAACAACATAGGTTAATTTTAGATCAGAATTCAGATACCTTGCGGATTCAACAAAATATTTAACACCATTCTTTGGAGCCAAACGGCGGGGACAAAGAAAAATCAACTCCTCTACAGCTAGTCCCAATACCTTGCGAATAGCTGTTTTATCTTTCGGCGCAACAAACTTAGAGGTATCTACGCCGTTTGGAATATAAGCTGTCCTTATTGGATTGATTAGAATTTCACTTTTCTGCCGTAGCTCTTCACTTGGAGCAACTATAAAATCGAAGAAAGAGAGCCTTTTCTTCAGTTTCTTTCTTCCTTCTTCCGTCTCATATTCCATAAGATAGCCAGAAGAATGATTGGTAAAGATGATTGGAATTTTGCCCTTAAAAAATCTAACTCGATCAGCGTCAAATTCATGGCCATGAACATGGATCAATTCTATATCATATTCATTAATAAGTCTTTGTAAGTAGCGATGGCAGTCCCAAATAAATAACCACCAACGCAGTTTATGGATTCGAAGCCGAAAACCTAATCGGTGGATATGAACCCCATCTACCAATTCATGGCTGTTTTCCCATTCAGTCGAACAGGTAACAACATGGACTTCATGTTTTAACTGCACCAATGCTTTTGATAGTTCGTAAACATGATTATCTAAACCCCCCACTTTAGGGGGATAGTATTGTGACATCATACAAATTCTCATAGGAATCTAGTTCTCCTTTAAATTAAAGCGTCTTTTACTGCTGCTCTATTTTTCTTTTTAGGAACCCATAAGAATATCCGCAATGCGGGTGGCGGCCTGACCATCTCCGTAAAGAGATTTTACCTTTATAGTCGAATTTGTTATGCAAGTTAAGGCCACCTTAATTATGAGTTCAATATCAGAGCCGACGAGTTTGCAGAAACCTGCATCAACCGCTTCAGGTCTCTCTGTAGTGGTACGCAAAACCAGAACTCTCTTACCCAATGCCGTAGCCTCTTCTTGTACTCCACCACTATCACTAATAAGAAATAAACATTCCTGCATTGCATTGACAAAATTAACATAGTCAAGAGGTTTTAACAGTTTGACATTAGCCAAATTCCCCAATATCTCCTGAGCAGGTTTAACGATATTAGGATTTGGATGAACAGGATAAACAATGTCAATTTCCGGATGCATTTCTGCGATCTGCCTAATAGCCGAAAAGATATTCCTAACAGGCCGTCCAAAATTTTCACGTCGATGACAAGTCATCAAGATATAAGGGCGGTCAGGTTTCTTGGTTTTGAGATGCAGAGCATTATTTTTAAGAGTATAATACAATGCATCCACTACAGTATTCCCAGTCACAAAAATCCTACTTTCTAGTATGCCTTCTTTTCGAAGATTGTTCGCGGCCCACTCAGTTGGAGCAAAATGATAATACGCAAAAATCCCAGCAATCTTCCGATTTCCTTCCTCCGGAAATGGAGCGCGCATATTACCTGAACGCAACCCAGCCTCAACATGGCCAACTTTCACATTCTCATAATAACAGGCCAATGCGGTAGCCATAACCGTAGTGGTATCTCCTTGAATTAATACATAGTTTGGCTTGCCATATTGCTTAAACAGGTAACCCATTCCCTTCAAAACTTTGCAAGTAATCCGGGTCAGAGTTTGTCCATTAGTCATCAGATTCAAATCATCATTAAGCTCCAGATCAAAAACACCCAACATCTGATCCAATAATTCACGATGCTGAGCAGTTGCGATCAATTTAACCTTCGCCTTATCTTTCAACGCATGTATGACTGGGGCCATCTTAATCACCTCAGGCCGAGTCCCAATAACGCACCAAATCTCTTTCACGACTCTTTTCCCATCACAATTAAGTTTTCTTAAGTAACTTTAAATTAAAAAATTATGTAACTTAATAGTTCTTTTTATTTTCTTTATTATGTGGTTCTTCCTTGTCTTGATGTCTGTATAGAAAATCGGCAGCCATTTTCCTACATTACCATGTTCTAAATGACCGGTTTCATCTACTAAAGTAGGTAGTGTTGCAACATCTACTTTACTATCATGAGCCTCAGAAATACGTATTGTCCCATCAGGAAGAAAAAATTCAACAAATTGCTCAGGAGCCGGTTTTTTTACTTTGATTTGGACGTGGGACCCATTCCATAGAACTTTTAATTCCGTCTTTTCACGCTGTCGCCACCAATGTGCATATTCAGTTAAATTAATTTTTCTATATCCAGCTATTTCAAATTCCCTGAATAAATTAGAGAAAATCGTGGGATGTCCATCCATTCGGTTCTGCCCAGGATGACCATACATAAAGATAGGTTCTGCAATTTTTTGATGCTGCTTAGCACACCAAGTAAAAATAAAACCCAACACTTCTTCCGGTAAGCCGGATTTGAGTAACATTCCCAGGCAGAGAGGCTCTATAGGTATTTGAAGAACAGCATTGGTTTCCCGCTCTTTTTTAGGATAAGATGGTAAATCGTTAATAGAGAAACAGAATTCCGAGGAGTAGGTCAGTCCTACTTTTTCAAAAATCTTTGAGAGTTCAAAATTCCATAATCCGTATGGAGCCACCACACCAGTAATGTTGAAACCTGCCTCGCGAAGGATATTAGCACCCCGGTTCATATTTTCGAAATCCAACGCTGGATCAAGATAAGTGTGATGATCATAGCAATGAAGCTGGATGTCCTGTCCTTGGTCTGCCATCTCGCGTAACAAAGAAATCTCTCGAAGGTTTGGCTCCACATGAATATAAAAAGATATAGATAGATTAGAAGCTTGGGCGATTTCCCATATTTTCCGCAACTCATAAGGATGACCCCCATCTACGTCTACTCTGAAAGCATACCAATTCGGAGCGCTGCCTGGGCCATGGCGAAGACGTATGAATGGCAGTCCTTTTTGGAGGAAAGCAACTTGTATATAATTTACAATCAGCCGACGAATCTCACCTTTTCCTACCCCAGGAGCTAGCTCAATCGGATATCCCACTGGAGAGGGGTAAATCATTCTTCGGTAAGAGAGATCTGAAAGGTTTTTGCTGATATGAAAGGGAAAAGAAATGACTTGGCCATCTCCAATGGGGGTTGTTTCTATATATTGGGGTTGAAAACTGGTTTGCACCCGAAATGGCCAAATTCTTTTATGTTGATTAGAATAATCCGCATGGAAAATTGTAGCCCCGGATAAAAAGGGGATTCTTTTTTTTAGAATAAAGGCTGCATCCCGACGGTTACACAGAACGATACCCCCTTCACGAACATATTTTGCGAGCTCATCGGCTTTGTCATGATTCACATCCTCTGCGAGAGTGACAGGTGAATCACTGTAGTTTTTCAGAAGGGGAATACCTTCCCTTAGACACATCTCTTTCAAACGCCCATCGGCATGTTCAATCACGTGTAAACCAATTTCCATAGTCGTCATTTAAATCTCGACGGCACTAATTTCGTTGCCCTTAATGACAACGAGCTACGATTTTGATTCTTTACAGTAAGCACAAAATAAAAGATCGTAAAACTTCATTGCAATTTATAGAACAAAAAATATCCTTCTTACTTATAGGACACTTATTCATAGGTTTTGGTATATTGCCTTAAAGACACTCCTCCTGCGAACAAAGCTTGCTTCCTAGTAAGACGTCGCTGCCACTGCTCTGATAGAAGTTTTAGCATTTCACGGTAAGCTCGAAAATTAAACAGGTGTAACATTGCGACATACAATACAGCTCCGAGCGGTACTTGTATAATAAGAAATGCCCATTCGGGCCATTTTGAAGGAAATACGGTTCTTAGCATCTCCAAACCTATCGCCATAATCCCCGCACTAACGAACGGCCCGGCTACCGCCTTCACCACATCGCTAAAGGTCATGTTTATTAGTTTGCCAGGAATCATAATACAGGGATAAAAAAGTAAGACATTGGAAACAGCATAACCTACAGCCACAGCCTTAACGGTGCCAAGCCAAACGCCAACACTAATACCAGCAATCAAAGTTAGAGAGGCTGTCACTCCCCATCTAAACATCCAATCCGTGCGACCTTGCGACGTATAAATCCAACCGGTTGGATTCATTAATGATTGTAGCAATCCGACCCAACAAAGAACCTGCAGAACTGGTATCACGCCAGCCCATTTGGCCCCATAAATGACCAAGATGAAAGGTTTTGTAACTACCCATAAACCAACCATAATTGGAAATGCTACCAAACTTATTGATCCCATAGCACGCAAGTAGATCTGTTTGACCCGTTTTGGTTCCTTCTGAATAGTAGAAAACACAGGAAACATTACCTGACCTAACACATTGCTGATCTGCGATATAGGAAGCATCATTAGAGAATAGGCCCGGTTGTAAATACCCAGACCGGCAGATCCTATGACTCGGCCTATGAGCATATTGTCTGCGTTACGCGCCCAAAAATTCACAATATTGAAGCCCCAATGATTGATGCTGTAATTAAACAGTTCCCTGACAGCCTGAATTTCAAACGTGAACTTAGGTCGCCACCCTGCTGCGATCCACCTTAATGCTGCTGAAAAGAGACTAGTGCAAAGGCAATGGAAAACGAGACTCCAAACCCCGTAACCCGTTGCTGCGAGCACTATCGCAATACCGCCGCTTAGGAATGTTGTTGCAATCTCAATCTGTGCCAGCCTTTTAAAAGCAAATTTTTTCTGCAAAAGCGCCCGAGGTACGATGCCAGTTGACATTATGAAAAAGTCAAAGGCAAGAACTCGAGTCATTAAAACTATTTGTGGCTCTTTGTAAAAGGAACTGATAATGGGTGCTCCAGCAATAATGATGCTTGTCAAGCTAATGCCAACCGCAATATTAAGCCAGAAAATGGAATAAATGTGTATTAAACGCAGATCTTGCTTCTGTACAAGCGCTGGTGAAAATCCTTCCTGTAAAAAGAGTCGTAGAAAATTGACAAAGACCATAATCATAGCAACCAATCCAAAGTCCTTCGGCATCAGCAACCGGGCCAACAATATTGAAATGATGAATTGCATCGACTGCTGTCCAAAACGGGCAACGACACTCCATGCGACTCCTGATACAGTTTGCTGTTTTAGGGACATTTT
>JBHIAC010000044.1:0-21185 GCA_046758365.1 bacterium | reverse complement strand
GTCCTTCTCCAGCGATTAAAACTTTAAGGTTGTTTATTTCTTCTTTAATAATTGCTTTAATTAAAGTTCTGCTTAAGTCAGTTATTCCTCGCATCTTTAGAATCGCTGGTCTGACAAATTGTTCAAAAGTGACCATTGAAGATACGGGATTACCCGGCAGGCCAAAAATTGGTTTACCTTCAATTAGCCCAAAGACAAACGGTTTACCGGGTTTCATTGCTACCTTCCAGAATTTCATTTTCATTCCTAAATCTATTAGAACATCTTTCACTAAATCATAGTCTCCTACCGAGACTCCTCCAGAGATAAGTAATATATCTGCACTTAAACCTTGAACAACTTTTTCTCCTATTTCATTCTTTTTATCTCGTGCTACTCCTAAATCAACAGGAATTCCGCCGTATTTAATAACCTGTGTAAAGAGAACGTAACTGTTATTATTTCTTACCTTTCCTGGTTCTAAATCCTGTCCTATATCAATTAGCTCATCTCCGGTGGCTAAAATCGCTACCCGGGGATGCTTTATTACATTTACTTCTTGAATATTCAAAGAAGCCAACATCCCTATCTCTGCTGGACAAATAACTTTCCCTTTTGATATAACCAATTCTCCTTTTTTAACATCTTCACCTTTTCGACGAATATTTTCTCCTTCTTTAACCTTCCGGAAAATCTCTATTTTTCCATAGTCCATAGACCGCTGTCCACATTTTTTTCTATGGTCTGTCAACTGTAGACTATCAACTATCTTTGTGTCTTCCACCATTATCACTGCATCAGCACCTGCAGGTATCGGTGCACCAGTCATAATCCTTATCCCTTCACCCGATTTCAGTCTTTTGGTAGACACATGTCCAGCAGGTAAGTCATCGATTACTTCTAAAATCTTCGAATTGTTCTTGGAAACGTCCTGTGTATCCGAAGATTTTAGGGCATATCCATCTATTGCCGAATTGTCAAAAGAGGGCAAGTCCAGAGTTGAATATATATCTTGGGCTAAAACATAACCTAAAGCAGAAAGTGTCCTGATTCTTCCCGTATCTAAAGGTTTTACATTTTCCAATACAATTTTTAATGCATCTTCAAATCTTATCATTCATTCACTTATTCTCTCTTAATTTAATTTATTTCCTTTTTCTATCTAATTTACTTTGAAGTCTTATCACAATGTACTCAAGCAAATTAACCAAACTCTCCTTAATAGGAGGAATAATTCCCAAAGTTTCTATTCTTTCTTTAGCCTTTTCCACATATACGTTTGCTTTTCCAAAAGCATAATTTATAGATTCGTACAATAGATCATGTTTTGATTGGCATACTTCATATAGCCAATCTACCGCATTCCTCTTGTTAGTAGAACGAGATAATAAATAAATCAATGGCAAAGTTAATTTTCTCTTCCGAACATCTGAGCCTAAAGATTTTCCTAATTCGTTTTCTTTTCCTATAAGATCCAGACAATCGTCAACGATCTGGAAAGCCATGCCGAAGTTCAATCCATATTTTTGAAGAGCAACAATTTCCGTTTCATCAGCCCCGCCTAAAATAGAACCTGTTTGACAGCAAGCAGAGATTAACCGGCCAGTCTTTTTCTCGATAATCTTTAAATATTCTCCTTCGCTTATAGCTGTAAAATTATTATTAGCAACCGCTATCTGAACTATTTCTCCTTCACACATCCCGTTAGTAGTTGAAGATAAAAGAGTCAAAATTTCTTGATTTCTAATATGTACGAGGAGGGAGAAAGCTTTAGAATATAAATAATCACCAAAGAGTACAGAAAGTTCGTCACCCCATTTTGCATTTACTGTCGATTTAGCGCGACGCAAATTTCCCTCATCAATTACATCATCATGAATTAAAGTAGCTGTATGAATTAACTCTATAGCTGTAGCCAGTGAAATCAGGTAATTGGTAATTGGCGATTGATGATTGGAAACAGCCTTACCCGAAAGTAAAACAAGAGCTGGACGCAAACGTTTTCCCGATGTATTCAAAACATACTCGTTAATAATAGAGACAGCCTCTTCATCAGAATATAATTCTTTTTCTATCTTCTCTTCTACCTTAATTAGTTCCTTTTCTACAGGTTTATAAATATTTTTCAAACTTACTTCCTTCTTCAAAACCCTCATAGAATGCTTTTCCTTCCTCTAATATTTATCTCTTCCTTTTTTAACTTTAAAAGTTTCTCCACCCGTTTAAGTAAATCATCGTGTCTAACTGGTTTTTCTACATAATCATCTACTGGAAGAAATTCTCCGTCAGTATCAGGAGAAAAAGAGAAACCAGTTTTTTCTGCTATCGCGGTTACCATCAAGATAGGGATATAACACAGTTCGGGATCTTTTCGTAAATCGTAAGATACATTAAACCCTTCGGTTTCTGATCTCATGATTACATCAAGAATAATCAAATTAGGTGTCTCGCCTTTGGCTTTTTTAAGTCCCTCTTTACCGTCATAGGCAGCAATAACTTCATAATTTTTCGCCCCTAAAGTTACTTTCATCGCTTCCACTAAATCAACATCATCTTCAATGATGAGAATTTTTGCTTGCTTATTCATCATTTGTCTTCTCCTTTTCAGTTCTCTTAGATTTTCCTATCGGCACATTCAGGGCATACACAACTGTTGGAGATAGCCACAGTAAATTTAGTTCCTTTTCCCGGCTGACTCTCTACCCAAATATCTCCATTATGTTCATCTATAATTTGTTTTACAATAGATAATCCTAACCCTGTCCCATCTTTTACCATTTGTTCGGCATTTTTCCCACGATAGAAATCATCAAATATTCGAGATAAATCTTCCTGGGGGATACCTATTCCAGTGTCCCAGATAGTTGTATGAAAACATCCTTCTTTCCCTACTATTTCGACTATTTCGATACCTACTTTTCCCTGCCATGGTGTGTATTTTACAGCATTGGTTAGCAAGTTATTAAATAGCTGTTCTAAGGCATCTTGATTTGCATAAATTAAAGACAAATGCTTAGGAATCCGTACATCCAGGAAAATGTGTTTCTGTTCTATATTTCCTTTTATTTGGTCGATTGTTTTCCTAACTATTTCTTCAAGATATAAGTCAGTTCTCTCTACTCCTTTCATGGCTCTAATTTTTGACAGATTTAAAAGATCCTTAACAAAACGTAACAAAGCCACAGAGCGGTGTTCAGCCCGGGCAATCATTTCTCTTGATTTCTCTGAAATAGTGCCTGTTAAATTAGCTAAAACGACCTTAAGGCAACTTTGAATCGTTGAAAGAGTAGTTTGAATATCATGGGCTACAGTTAAAACATACCTTGATTTTAAGCGGTCTTGTTCTTTCAATTCTTCGTTAGCTATTGCTAAATCCTTTTCTTTATCTTTCAATCTATTAGCGACACGAGTGACCATGAAGACAGTTAAATACATTGTGGTAATAAAAACGGAGAATATACCTAAATTATAGTAAGGACTCCTCCAAGTTTGAATTCCTATAATAAATCCTTCTAAGTGGTAGTGAGGCAAAAATTGAAAGTATTCCATAATAATTAAGCCCCCTAAAAGGAGTACAGCTAATGATGCCTGAAGATAAGCTTCCTTACTCGATAATAAAATACTGGCAATAACCATGTGAAAGATAAAGTAAAAGATAAAAGGATTTTCTACTCCTCCAGCAAAATGAATTAAAAAAGTAAGCATAAATAAATCTACTGAAATTTGTAAATTAGCAAAGCGTCTTGTTTTTCTTAACCATCCTTCGCTCCCTATTTGTGATCTGAGACGAATGTCGTATAAATAAAAAAGGAAATTGTAAAAAAACACTCCCCCTGCAGCTAAATACAATGGCAAGTGAGCACATTTTACCTTTAAAATATAGTGTGCTCCAGTAACAATTCCAACTACACCTATTACAGCTAACCATCTCAATCTTATGTACCAACTTATTCTCTGGCTAAGTTCCGCTTCTATCGGCAATAATTTTAATTGATTCATAATTTATCCAACAATTAATCTATTTAATACGTATCCACCACTCAATAACAAATTAAAAATTAAATGTAAACCAATGCACATCTTTTTAGCAGGAACTAATTCGTGAATTTTGTCATAGTTTATTTTTATCATCTTTCCCAGCATAAAAGCCAAAGGAAGAGTAAACAAAGCTATCAAAGTATACAAAGGCATAATCTTGAGAACAATTCCAAAAACGATAAAAAAATAAGTAAGGAATAAAAGAAAGATATATAACTTAAGACATCTTTCTTTTCCCCAGATTACTACCAGATTCCTGCGGTTAACTTCTTTATATCCTTCGGCACTAGGAAATTCATTAACCATCAAAATTAATATCACCAAAATACCAACAGGCAGAGATACCCAAAAAGCAGACCAAGATAATACTTGAGTTTGCAGATAGTAACCACCTAAAACAACCAGTGGTCCATGAGTGATGCCTACTGTTAATTCTCCTAATCCTCGATATCCTAACTTTACGGGGTCGGCAGTATAAAAGAAACCACTGAAAACACCAAGTAATCCAAAAATTAGGATTACATTTCCTTTCAGTAAGTAATTGAGATATAATCCAACCAAACTACCTGAAAAGAAAACAATCAATGCAGCGTACAGGATCTTCTTTGACTCAATTAACTTATCAGGGAGCACTCTTGACCCACCACTAAAAGGCGTTGCTTCTTTCATAGCTAAATCTGCTCCACTCTTATAGTCATAATAATCATCAGCGAGATTCGTTCCCGCATGAAGCAAAATAATACCTAAAACAGCAAGAATAAAATAGAACCAGTTAAATTCGCCTGAGTGATACCAACCAATGATGTTACCTAACAAAAGAGGTAGCAAAGTTGCAGTAAAGAATATTGGTCTGGCAGAAACAAGAATAATTCTTAAATCTTTCATTTCACCCCAACATAAAGAGAAACTATTCCTTTATTCAAAACAAAATTTCTTATTTTTCGTAATCCCATTTTCTGAAGAACTGATTTTAGTTCCTCGGCTTCAAGAAAACCGATTACTGAACTTGCTAAGACACAGAATGGCTCTTTTGTCCCCACTAAAGTCATCCCGATTAGTGGTAATATCCGACGGAGATAGAAATAATAAAGTTTTCTAAACCAGATAGATTCGGGTTTGCCTATTTCTAAAATAACCAGATGTCCATTCGGTCTTAAAACACGGATTATCTCTTTTAAGGCTTCCTCCATCTTTAGATGCCTCATCACAAAACCAGTAATGATTCCGTCAAAGTAATTGTCAGGAAAAGGCAAATCCTCCGCTTTAGCCAAAATAAATCGTATATTTTTTTTACAGCTCTTTTCCTCTTTCTTTCTTCTAGCAATGTCCAGCATCTTGTCACAAAAATCTATTCCTACTACCTCTCCTCCGTTTATTCTTTTAGCTAGTTTTAGTGCCAATTCACCTGTCCCTGTCCCAATATCTAAAAAGCGGTCCCCATTTTCCGGTTGAAGATGAACAATGGCTTTCTTTCTCCAGCGACTATCAAGAGAAAGACTTGCAATCCTGTTAAAAAGGTCGTATCTCTCTGCCACCTGGTTGAAAAGAAATTGAATATATTTTTCTTTTTTATTCAAATTTTCTGTTGGCATTGGATGGCTTTCTTAGCTTAATACATACTATCGCATTCTTTTTCTCTACCTTAAAAACTGAAAATCCATTCTTCTCAATAGCTTCCTGCATCTCTTTAGAAAAATATTCCTCGGTTTTCAAACCATGAAAGCGTAAACTGAAGGAAAGATAGAAGTGACGAAAATTAGCTCCATTCACTCCAATTGTTTTTTTGATTTCTTTCCTTGTCGCATCTTTTCTAAAATCATAAATCCACACCAATCCACCATTCTTTACTATCCGAGAACATTCATTAAAAACCTTTATTCTGTCTCTCCAGTGATGAAGGGAAAGGGTGCTAAAAACAAAATCGAATGAATTGTTTTGATAAGGTAAATCATGAGCGTTAGCGACCTCAAATTTGACCCTGTCTATCTTCGCTATCCGGGCATTTTTATGAGCGATATTTATCATCCTGTGACTTAAATCAACTCCAATTATTTCTAATTGATTGTTTAGTTTAGCTATTTCAATCGGTAGATAACCGGGACCAGTCCCTATGTCTAAAACTTTACCCGATTTAATTTCTGTCACAATTTCTTTCGCTATTCTTTGATAAAGACCCATAAAGCCCTTAGCTGCTACAGCGTTATAGAAAATCGCACCTATTCCTGGTATTTTTTCGAGTTCAAACATTTCTCAATATTCTTGAGGTAATTTTTCAAGTTGAGCATAACTGAATACCGGACCGTCTTTACACACATATTTAGGTCCGATGTTACACCTCCCGCATTTACCAATACCACATTTCATACGCATCTCTAACGAATTAAATATCTGGTTAGCTTTGAATCTCAATTTAAGCAAAACAGCGATACAGGTTTTTATCATAATTGCCGGACCACAGACTATGGCATAAGCATTTTCTGAGGAAGGGTTTATCTCTTTCAATACTGGAGCAGCAAAACCTACCTTTCCTGTCCAACCTTTAACATCTCTGTCGATAGTCCGAATTAATTTTATATCATCTCTTTTAGACCATTGTTCAAGGTCGTATTTGTAAAGCATCTCACCTGGGTCTCTGGCAGCTACCATAACAGTAATTTCTCCAAATCCAGATCTATTCTTCTCATGGAGTATGTATTTAGTGAGCGATCTTAAAGTTGTAAGAGCGAATCCGCCTCCTACAATTACTAAGTTGCTTCCTTCAAACTCCTTCATCAGGAATCCATTCCCAAAAGGACCTCTTATTCCAATCTTATCACCTTCGGATAGATTATGCAGGGCAGATGTAACTACACCCATTGAATATTTTTTTACAGTAAACTGTACGACTCCTTCATCCACAGGTGAAGACGCAATTCCAATAGGTACTTCACCTGCTCCCAGCACAGACAGTTCAGCAAATTGTCCACAGGTATATTTAAACCTTTCAGCGCCATTCTTATCATCAAATTCTAAGTCGAATGTTTTCAGGTCTTTAGCTTCATTCTCAATAGTAATCTTTTTAATTCTAACTGGTAAAGGCAAATAAGGATTATCCATTAGCTATTTTTATCACCTCACGAATGTCAAGGTTTACTGGACAATTTCTAATACAACGACCACAGCCTACACAAAACATTTCTTTAAAATTTTCTGGACAGTAGTTAAACTTATGCATGATACGCTGGCGCATCCTTTCTTTGTAAGTTGGCCGAGGATTATGCCCAGATGCGTGTAGAGTAAATAAAGGAAACATACAGGAATCCCAAGATCTCATCCTTTTTCCCCTGGACAAGACTAAAGCCTCTATTCCAGTATCTATATCATCACTAATATCAAAACAATGGCATGTGGGACATAAATATGTGCACACACCACAACCAAGGCATTTCTGATGGATTTCGTTCCAGAAAGAAGCATCAAAAGATTTATCCAGTTTTTCTTTTATTTTTTCTATATTTACTTGAGAGCTTATTTTTTCCATGCTTTCTTGGACTATTTTATTTTTTCTATCAATATCGGATTTTTTTGCGTTTTCAAACCATCTTCCTGATTTTTTAATAAATTCTTTACCTTTCTCAGTTATAGGTTTAACAAGGATATCCTCTTCCAAGTCAAAGAAAATAATATCTGCTCCTTCTTCTCTATCCGGTTTACCATCTAATGAAGTGCAAAAACAGGTAATTTGTGGCTTAATACAGGACAGGGAAATGATGATCGCTTGCTCTCGCTTTTTTACATAATAAGGGTCCTGGAAATCATTTCCTCCAAATACCTTATCTAATAAGGAAAAAGAATGAGTGTCACAAGGCCGAATGCCAAAGATTAAGGTTTTAGATGTTAGATGAGAACTATTTGATTGTTTGGTTCCCTGAGCATCAAATTCGTAAAGTATCGCGGTTTGCGGAAAGAATATTTCCTTGGGTGAGATTTTCGTGTTTCGGTAATCCTCAAAAGGCAAGTGATAGGTATTAGGTGCTAGTATCTCGGAGAAACGAAAGTCACCATCTTTTTCTACTGGAGCAAAAATTTTGTATTCCTTCTTCAGTTCTTGTAAAAATTTATTTATCTTATTTTTCTTTATAATTTTTTCTTCCATGTTCTATTACCTATCGTTTTGCCAACTTCATAATTACCCGCTCAAGACCTGCTTAATATCTTCTTCGGGGTTGCCTATGAGTCGCAAATCATAATTCTCTCTCAATACTTTCAGAATATCGTTATTTACCCAGGCAGGCAAAATGGGCCCCAGATAAATAGCCTTTAAACCAAGTGAGAGAAGACTCCAAAGGATAGTGACAGATTTTTGCTCCATCCAACTAAGAGCTAAAGTAAGGGGGAGTTCATTTATGCTTACACCAAATAGTTCAGCAAGAGCCTCAGCAATTTCTATGGCAACAATCGAGTCATTGCACTGTCCCAGGTCAATCAGTCTCGGGATACCTTCTATATCACCAAGATTTAGATCGTTGATTCTGAACTTCCCACAAGCAAGAGTTAAGATAACTGTATCTTGTGGTAACCGTTGGACAAACTCCCGATAGTACTCCGCCTTTTTGAGTGGCGAATCACATCCTCCTACAAGGAAGAAATGGCGGATTTTGTCTGTTTCCACCAGTTGTTTAATCTTATCTTTTAAGGACAGAACTACAGACTTGGAAAATCCTGTAGTTAATATAACCTCTCCTGGTTTCTCATCAAGTTCCGGCAACGATTTCGCTTTTTCTATCACCGCTGTATAGTCGTATCCAGCAATGTGTTGCACACCAGGCAGTCGTGCAGGTCCAGTGGTAAACATTCTGTCTCTATACTCTTCCCGAGGGATCAGAACACAGTTTGAGGTTCCCAGGACCGCCACAGGGTATTTTGAGAAGAGTTGTTTCTGGTCAAACCATGCTTTTCCCAGATTGCCAACCAGGTGCCTATACTTTTTCAGGCCAGGATACCCATGGGCAGGGAGAAGCTCCGAGTGCGTGTAGACATTTATGCCCGTCCCCTCAGTTTGTTTGAGTAACTCCTCAAGCACTTTGAGACTGTGGCCAGTAACAATTATTCCCCGCCCTTTGACCGTCCCTGTTTGTACCTCAGTGGGTTCTGGCTCTCCATAAGTTTCGATATGGGCTTTTTTGAGAAGCCTCATTGTGTTCACATTCATCTTGCCAGCCTCAACAGTCAGCCGGATAAAATCTTCTGCGTCAAAGTTGACATTGGTGAATGTGGAGTAAAAGGCCCTCTCCAAGAAGGCATCTATCTCTGTATCAGTATATCCCAGTTCCCTCGCGTGGTATAGATAGGCTGCCATCCCTTGCGTGGCCAGCATCAGGTTATCCTGTAAACGAGCGACCGTAGCCTCCTTTCCGCATACTCCTTTTACCGTGCAGCCTGTTCCCCTTGCAGTCTGGGAGCATTGGTAGCAGAACATATCCAGCCTTTCTTTCTCAGCCATCTTTAATCTCCTTATCACTTGATTCAAATTCCACTATACTCATTAGCAATGCCACCTATCTCTATGGTTCAGTAATAAACTCCTGTTTATCCTCTGGCTTGAAGGTTGCCAGAGGAGGAACTTCATCTAAAGAAACACCTGCCTGATAACCGAAAAGTTCTTCTACATCTTTTATTAATTTACGGGTAAACACTCTCAGATCAATCCCCATTGGGCAGGCGCGCACACAAGCACCGCAATCAACACACCGGCCTGCTTGATGAAATATTCGACCAATCTGGTAAAACATAATCTCAGAAATATTGTTAGTGACACCTGTCCACTTTGGTTTAGTCTGCTCAGCAAAACACTCTTTACAATAACAATTAGGACATGCCTGTCGACAAGCATAACATCTAATACATTTGGAGAGCTGTTCTTGGAAATACTTCCACCTTTCCTCAACAGATTTTTTTTCAAAATCTTCAATAATTGCATTTCTGGATTCTGGTTTCCGGTTTCTGGTCTCGGAACCAATTAAAATATCATAAACAGGCGGCTTAGCATATTGACAACTTAAACATACATCAGCTAATAGATCCTCTTTTTCGATTTCCCTCTTCTTTTTATTTTCATCAATGATTATGATCTTGCCATCCTCCTGCCGCGTTTCAACAATCTCGATATCCTTTTTAATTTTTAATTTTGAATTTTGCATTTTCTTTCTATCTACCATACCTTCACAAACAACACCAATAATAAAAATATTATCTCGAGGTAGTTGATGCTCTTTTATCAGTCCTATTATTGAACCACCATCACAGCCTTTAGCAAGTATTCCTATCCTATGTATCTTTATTTTCTCTTTTCTCTTCGGCTGGGGTATAAAAAATCGTGGTAAATATACAGCTAAATTATTAAAACAAAAAGAATTCCAGCACAATTTTTCAACTGATGAGGACTCAACCACGCTCTCAGTGGTGTTTGTACCCGGTTTAGTAATAAAACAAGGAGGGGATATTAGTGGCAGAGTTCCTTTACTATAACCGATGAAAACATCTATCTTATTCTCACTGAATAATTTCTTTACTGTTTCTTTTATCTGTTGTTCTATTTCTCGCATCATTTTTAACTCAAATAAGTCACTATCCTTTGACGAATTTTTTAATGGGACCCAATTTTTTTACTTCATTAATAACTTTCTCCACTATCTGAGCAAAGCGGGGTCCTTCAGCTGCCGAAACCCAAGAAAATTGTACTCTTTCTGGTTCAATACCAATATATTCTAAAAAGTTTTTCAATAGTGCAAATTTTCTGCGAGCAACCAGATTTCCGCTGATATAATGACAATCTCCCGGATGACAACCAGAAACCAAGACTCCATCAATACCATTCTGTAATGCTTTAATTACATAAAGAGGATTCATTCTGCCTGAACACGGGACGCGGATAACCCGGATATTTGAAGGATACTGAATTCGCGAAACGCCAGCTAAATCAGCTCCTGCATAAGAACACCAATTACAAAGAAAAGCAACTATTTTTGGTTCAAAATTTTTATCCATCATCTTTTAAACAGTAGTAAGTGCAGCTAAAATTTGTTCATCATTAAATCCTCTTAAATCAATTGCTGCTGTACGACAGGAAGCAGAACAAACTCCACAGCCTTTACATAATGCCTCATTAACTACTGCAACCCTTTCTTCTTCATCGAGTTTAATTGCTTGATAAGGGCAGATTTCTACACAGAGACCACATCCTGTACATCTTTCTTTTCTTACTTGGGAGACTTTTCCTTCAGCTTCTATTACTTCTTTTCTTAAAATAGTTACTGCCCTAGCTGCTGCTGCTTTAGCCTGAGCGATAGTTTCAGAAACATCTTTAGGATAATGTGCTAATCCACACACAAAAATACCATCTGTAGCAAAATCCACCGGACGTAGTTTTACATGTGCCTCCAAGAAGTAACCATCGGCATTTAATGGTACTTTAAGCATTTGCGATAAAATCTTATTCTCTTCCCTGGCTACAATACCACAACTGAGCACTACAAGACCAACATTGATAGAAAGATTTTTCTGTAATATTGGTTCATATACATTAACTAAAAGTTCAGAATTTGAGGTTTGGGATTCGGAGTTTGTGGCCTGTAATTTTACTTCTGGTTCGTTTTCCTCTTCGTAGCGGATAAAGATAATCCCTTTTTCCCGTGCTCTCTTATAATAAAGCTCTTTTATACCATAGGTACGGATATCGCGATAAAGGATATAAATATTTATCCCAGGATTAATTTCTTTCAGTTTCAAAGCATTTTTTATTGCCTGGCTACAACAAACCCGACTGCAATACGGATGTTCCTCATTACGAGAGCCAACGCATTGTATCATCACTATAGATTGCTGATTGCTAATTGCTGATTGCTGATTTACTAACCGCTCTTCTAATTCGCGTTGGGTGATAATACGTTCATCTTGACCATAAAGATACTCGGTAAGTTTGTATTCCTCTCCACCAGTAGCAACAATGATTATTCCATGTTCAATCTCTTCCTCGTTTAACGTTTCACGTTTCACGTTTAATGTGGTTTTAAAGTTTCCTACATATCCTGTTATTTCTTTAATCTCAGAATCAGTATAAAGGGTGATTTTTTTGTTCATTTTTACTTTTTCGATTAAAGAAGTAAGAAATTGATCAGTCTTTTCTCCTTCCAGAGTATAATGAATATGGCGAAGATTACCACCTAATTCAGTCTCCTTTTCTACTAAATAAACTTCGTATCCTTGAGTGGCAAGATCAATCGCTGACACCATCCCGGCTACGCCACCACCAATAACTAAAGCCCTGTTGTTTATTTTAAGGCTCATTTTGGAAAGAGGCTCAAGTAACCTGGCCTTGGCGACTGCCATACACACTAAATTTTTTGCCTTCTCTGTTGCTTTCTCTGGTTCTTTTTGATGTACCCAAGAACACTGTTCGCGAATATTAGTAAATTCAAATAGATATGGATTTAAACCTGCTATTCCCAATGTTTTCTGAAAGAGAGGTTCATGTGTTCTGGGAGTACAGGCGGAAACTATCACTCTATTTAATTTCAACTCTTTTATCTTCTCACTAATCAATTTCTGAGAATCCTGAGCACAGGCAAAAAGAAGTTCTTGGGAATGGATAACCCGTGGTAAGGTAGAAGCATATTCAACTACTTTAGGCACATCAACCGTAGCCGCAATATTAATTCCACAACGGCAAACAAAAACACCTATTCGTATTGGCTCTCCCCGCAGGTCAAATTCCTGAGGTAATTCTTCCTTTATCTCTTTTATTGGCAGTTCAGTCAATAAGGAAGAAGCTGCAGATGCGGCACCGCTCGCTTGCATTACTGTTTCAGGAATATCCTTGGGACCAGAAAAAGTCCCAGCAACAAATATACCTGGTCGAGAAATCGCTACTGGCGTGAAAGAAGATGATTTAGCGAATCCAGATTCATTTAGTTCTATATTAAGCTTATCTGCCATTTCTTTAATTTTAGCTGTAGATACTAATCCCACTGAAAGAACCACAAGGTCGAATTCTTCTTTGTTTAGACTTCCTTCATCAGTATTATATTGAATAATTAAATTTTCCTTAATTTGCTCAATTTCTACTGATGAGATACGAGCATGAACAAAACGGGTATGGTAATCATTTTTTGCCCGGTCAATAAATTTATCAAAATCTTTACCAAAAGCACGAATATCCATGTAAAATATTGTTGTCTCAACACCGGGAAGATGCTCCCGTATAATTACTGAATCTTTAGCCGCCTGCATACAACAGATGCTTGAACAATATTCATTGCCCATTTGCATATCCCGCGAACCGACACATTGAATAAATGCTATTTTCTTGGGCTCTTTTCCATCTGAAGGACGTTTGATATGACCCTGGGTGGGTCCAGAAGCACTTAAAATTCTTTCAAATTCAATACTGGTCAAAACATTAGGGAAAGTTTTATAACCATATTCATCCTTTAATGCCGCATCAAATTCTTCTGACCCTGAGGTGACAATCACACTCCCCACTTCAATATCAATATCTTCTTCTTTCTGGTTAAAATCTATAGCATTTGCTTCACAGAATTTCTCGCAGATTTTACATTTACCTCTTTGATGATAAATACAGTTGTCTTTATCCATTATTGGTAGAGCAGGAACAGCTTGCGGAAAAGGAATTCTAATACACTTTGTTTTGCTTAGACCCTTATTATATTCATCTGGTATTTTCACCGGACATTTGTCCATACAAATACCACAACCGGTACATTTTTCTTCATTAATATAACGCGGTTTTTTCAAGATTTTCGCTCGAAAGTTAGGTGCTTCGCCATTTAAACTCTTTAGCTCAGCATTAGTAATAATCTTAATATAAGGATGTGCACCGGCTTCTACTAATTTAGGGGAAAGAATACACATCGCACAATCATTTGTGGGAAAGGTTTTATCCAATTGAGCCATTCTACCGCCGATACTCGGACCTTTTTCTAATAAATATACTTCAATACACATTTCAGCTAAATCTAAAGAAGCCTGAATGCCAGCAATTCCACCACCCAGGACTAAAACTTTTTTATAACTGGTTAATTGGTTAATTGGTATATTACTCACTTTTTTTCCTTTGTTTGAGATAAGAGATATAACTATTTATCTTTATTATGAAATTGTTCATCCTTTGTCAGTAGAATTTCATACCAGTCTTTGGCGCCAGGTGGACGAGGGCATATATCTCGCCACTCTAAATATTTATCCTCACTAACACAGTCCATTACCAAGATGAATTCATCCATACCTTTTGGAAAATAAATATCTTTGAATTCTACACCATTAACTTTGGAAATAGTTTCTCTCAACTGACTCAACAATTTTTTTAATTCCCTTGAATTCCTAATTTTATATTCGACATGTTTCAAGATCAGCATTTGAATCTACCTCACTTAACCACTCACTACTCACCAGTTAACCGCCTTTTGGCTCTTTCTTTCTTCCGTTTTGCAAAAGAGACGATTTTAGCCATCATCTCTGTTTTATGAATTCTTAAATCCTCTCCACTTTTGAACGAAAGTTCGTCAATAAACTTTTCTTGCTTCGCACCGTTATAAATTTTTTCACCTCTCCTATTGCGGATAATCGTAGTAGTGTATCCATCTGGCGAACCAAGTCCCCCGACTGAGATATCCGCATAATCACTAGCAAAATCCGGACAAGCAAAACAGGCAGGACGGGCAATCTTATCAACTGCCTCAAAAGGCAGGTGTACAATTTTCCCTTTCTCTAAGGTAACAATTACATCGTCTTTGATATTTAGTTTTTTTACATTTTTTAATTTTATCTTTAAATTTTTTTCTAATTTTTTCCGAGCCTCCTCATCAAAAGAAAAATTTTCCATACAGAAAAGTCCAATAGTCACAGTGACTATATCTGCCGGGATAACATTCAAAAGTTGCATCTTTCTTGCAGTATAAATCTGACACGGTGTTCCCACCATGGCAATACTTTCTAACTTTTCTTTTCCTAAACTTCTTATTTCCGTAATAACTCGTGAATAGGTAGTATATCTTTCCCCAATTTCTTCCAGATGTAAGGTTTTATCAAAATGTGAGCCAGCCGCCGCGATCAATTCATCAGCTTGAGTAACCAATACTGGCTGACGGGCAAAAGGGCCTATTTTTTTGGAGACGATTGCCCCTTGGATAAGATGTTTCTTCAAAGCGCAAATTAAAAGCGAAGTTACAACTCCACCATCTGTACAAACATTCCTGACCTTTTTATTTGTCGTCCTCGCTGAAGTAAGTTTTCGATAAGGACCAATCGGGGCTTCCCAGCCGTATTTTTCTTTCAATTCCCTATTCAACACTTTAATCTGCGGGCAGATAAGATAACAGATACCACATTTTAGACATTTATCTTCATCAATAAACTTGGGACTGCCATCTTCTGTTATTTCCAAAGCATTCAGTTCTCCTGCTGAACAAAACGAGACACAACCACCGCACTTACCACAGATACCTTTTTCTTGAACTTCAGTAATCAAGTCTCTAAAACTTTTTATCTCTTCATTAGACATTGAATTTTTCCTTGATTTTTGATTTTATTTTCTCTGCTATTTCCTTATCCGGCTTAAAAATATGGTCAATAAAATCGTGGCGAACTTCTTGACTGAATCGATCAAGGTCATTCACTTGGGTTAATATCTCCCCCGAAATATGATGAGCTTTAATTGCTAAATATCGTAAAATTCGCATGATATCTGTAAAGTTAACTTTCTGGGGACAACGAGCATAACAACGATAACAGACAAGACAGAGCCAGATTCTTGGTGAAGAAAGCACCTCCTGACGCATTCCAAAGAGTATTTGCCTGATAATTCGGCGACAGTTATATTTTTCATCAATATCAGTAATCGGACAACTCGCGGCACAGGTCCCACAGGCAAAACATCTCTTTATATTTTCTCCTCCCGGTTGAGAAGCGATTTCCTCTCGAAAACCTAAATCTAATTTGCTAACGAGAATAGACCTATCATTTTTATCAACCATTTTTTGTTCTCCTCAATTATGATTCAATTGTTTGTAATTCATCTTCCTTAAATGCAGAAAGTGGTAGTTCTTCATCTAATTTCCTTCCTGCTTCATAATCAAGCATTTTCTGGACTTCATTACTAAGATGGTGATATATCCTGCCCAAAGGTATTTTGTTCGGACAGGCAGCTTCACACTGTCCACAGGCAACACAGGATGTAAGCACATGACTCATTCTGGTCAGATGGAACAAGAGCATATCCGTAGGCATTTTTAGCAATCCTTTTCTCTTAGCCCAGGTTAAATATTTCTGTTTACTATATTCAAAAATTTCCCCTTCAAATACACATTCTTTACAATAACATATAGGACAGACACTGCGACAGTTCTGACAATTGATGCAAAGCGAAGAAATTACTTGTAAAAAATCTATATCTTCTTTTTCTATTTTCCCTTTCTGTTTTTTCCTTTTTTCTTTTTCCTGTTCTACAGCGAGTTTGCGTTCTTTATTTTCAGGGGCATCTTCTAATTTAAGTTCCTCCAGTACTTTCTTTCCTTTTTCATTTCTTGCCTGGATTACTATTTTTTGATTCCAATCAGTACCTATTAAATTAACCGCTATGTCTGAATTCTCAGGAACAAAATGCCGACATAATTGGCAAGCTGTTCTTAATTCCTTTATTTCCTGATTTGTCTGAACTTTTTTGATAAAATCGGCAGTAACCGCCCCATCACCATTAAGTTCTTTATTCTTAGCAACATAATCATTTACTGAATAAGTTCCAAAACAATCAATTCCTATAACAAGCACATTATCTATTTTCGCTTGTTTCAATTTAACCAATTCAATTAGAGCTCTTATTTCACACGGTCGCAGCATTACAGCAATTTTCTCACCGCGTTCGTTAGAAATATTATTTTTAACGGGATAAAAATCTTTTATTGTCAGTTTAGAGACAATTCGTGCTGAATTTACGGGAAGAACCGGAGCCAAAGAATTGATTTTCTTTAAACTGTCTGATTCAGAAACTAATGTCTGAACAACATTTCCACTCATTTCTTGAGGAACCAGTACTGCTTCTACAATATTGTTACTAAGGAGTTTTTTGAAAACTTCAGTAAAAACATTATAAAACTTGCTATTTTTTATTTCTATCTCAGCCACAGAGTAACCTCCTCTTTTAAGTGTTAGGTATTTTTTCTTATCTGCTACCACCTATCACCCATAACCTAACTTCTAACTGGATTTGGTCCTTTACTTTTTATCTTCTCCACCATCTCTTTTATTGTCTCAGCAAATCGTTGTCCTTCACTGGCACTAATCCAGCGAAGCCAAACACGATCTTCCTCCAGGCCTAATTCAGATAAGATTTTCTTCAGTACCGCTACTCTACGACGTACCTTATAATTACCGTTGGTGTAGTGACAATCTCCTGGATGACAACCACCAATCAGTACACCATCAGCTCCTTCTAATAAAGATCTGAATACATATAAAGAGTCAAGAGCACCACTACACATCAAGCGTATCACTCGTACATTAGTGGGATACTGAATCCGTGAAGTTCCTGCTAAATCTGCACCAGCATAGGAACACCAGTTACATAAAAAAGCAATAATTTTGGGTTCAAATTCTGCCATAATAAGCTCCTCTATTCTTTTTTATTCAGCTTTGACTATACATTCCAGCGGGCAGGCTGCTAGACATTTGGGTGAATCAGCAATGCCCTTACATTCAGTACACTTCTCTGGGTCAATCACATAAATAGGGTCACCTTCTGAAATAGCTTCGTTCTCACACTCATCAACACAAGCCCCACAGGAACTACATTCTTCAGTAATCTTCATCGCCATTTTTCTGTCTCCTTTTCAAAGATACGAGATAGAAAGGCTATTCCCTCGTCAAGCCCTAATCGGCATTCTTCCGAGCTCTTACCAGTGGCCTGAATTTTGATTTCCCATTCCCAACCAATGTTGTTATCTTCATTTAAGTTATATTTCTTCTCAATAATGAAAGCAAACTCTTTATTTACAGTTGCCCTTTTCCTTTGTCTCAGAATTTCTTGAGCAAATGATAGCCATGCTATAAGATTTTGAGGTTCGTCTTTTATTTCAAAAATAACGTTTGCAACTGAATAACCGTATTGTCTAACAGCCGATTCCTCGGGATGACCTTCACAACAGCTAAAAGTTTCTATGTATGGGATTTTGTTCATAGCCTCGATTAAAGGCTTCATAGCGTCGTCAATACCTTTAGACATTTTATTTTGTCCTTTAAATTATTTTTCTCTTTTTATTATTATCTGCCAGTCGAGCTCATTTAATTTATCAACACCTAATATTCTCTGACCTTCATCCTTAAAGTTATGAGGAATATTCTTGGCAGCAGGAGCATGATCCACAATCACTCTAAGAATTTGGCCACTTTCCATTTTTGCCAAAGTCTTTTTTGCTTTTACCCACGGGAAAGGACATACTTCTCCTTTTAGATTGATAGTCTTGTCAATTTTAATTTCTTCTGTCATAAAAATTATCCTTTCTAAAAACTAATAACCCGCTTACTATCTTTAATTGATTTAGCTAAGTCCATCATAGTCGAAATCTTAATACCTTCTACTAAATCTTCTTGCGTTATACCTTTAGCATTAAGACATGTTCCACAAGCATTTACTTTGACATCCATAGTGATCAAGTCTTTAATTTTAGCGGCCAAGTTTAATTCTTTTAATCCTTCCACTTGCTGTTGTCCTTTTTTCCCTATTAGCACTCCATCATCAAGTAAAAATATTTCCACCTCTATGTCTACTCCCAACATACCCCCGGCTATTCTTAAGGCATTCCATGTTTTCATGCTTGAATTTCCTTCGTTAATTATTATGGTTATTTTCTCCATTTTTTACCTCCTGTGAATTAAGGTTTTAGATTTTTCCCACTATCACTACAGTAAAGCATCTACTGCTTGCAGTAGTTGCTTTTTCTCGAATCCATATTGTTGACTCGCACCATTAGGGCAACTGGCAACACAAACACCACAACCCTGGCATAAGAGTTCTATCACTTTGGCTTTAGTCGTTTCTTCATCTATTTCCCGTGCTTCATAAGGACATACATCTACACAAATCCCACATCCAGCACATAACCTCTCAATCACACGCACTGTTCTTCCTGTAGCCTGAATTTTATCCTTAGAAAGAAGTGTAGCAGCTCTTCCCGCAGCTGCCCAGGCTTGAGATATTGTTTCATCAACAAATTTAGGTGAATGAGCCAACCCAGCAAGAAAGGTCCCATCGGTAGAAAAATCTACAGGACGAAGTTTTATATGTGCCTCCAAAAAGAATTTATCTTCGTTGAGAGGAACTTTTAGCAGTTTAGTTAATTCCCCATTTTCATTGCCCTGTACAATTCCTGTGCTCAACACTAAAATGTCAGGATTGATCTCAATTCTCTCATTCAAAATTGGGTCAAACACAGTAACTTGTAGTGTGTTTTGTGTTGTGCGTTTTGCGTTGTCTGGTGGCTGTATTTTTACTTCTGGTTTGCTCTCTAGCTCATAACGAATAAAAGTTACACCTTCTTCTCTTGCTTTTTGATAATATTCTTCTTTAAATCCATAGGTTCGAATATCCCGGTAAAGAACAAAAATATTTATATTTGGATTAATCTCTTTAATTTTTAAAGCATTTTTAATCGCCTGTGAACAACAAACCCGACTACAATAAAGGTCGTCGCCTTCACGAGAACCAACACATTGAATCATCACAATGTTTCGCAGCTCGTTGGTCGTAGTTCGCAATTCCTCATTTACAATTTTTTGTTCTAATTCTCGTTGGGTGATGATTCGTTCATCTTGACCATAAAAATATTCTGAAGTTTTTCTTTCTTCTGCTCCGGTAGCTACAATCACAATACCATGTTCAAGTTCGTAGTTCGCTGTTCGTTGTTCGTTGTTCGTATTTGTGATTATGGATTCGGTTTCTATGGTTGTTTTATAATTACCTACATAACCACCAAATTCAATAATTTTTGCATTCTTATATATATGAATATTTTTATTGCTTTCCACCTTTTCAATCATCTCTTTGAGCAATGCCTGAGGATTGGCTCCGTTCAGAGAAAAATAAAGATGACGGAGATTACCACCAAGTTCTTTCTCCTTTTCCACTAAATAAACTTCAAAACCCTGTTCGGCTAAAGACAAACTGGCTGTCATGCCAGCAATCCCCCCTCCAATCACTAATCCTTTTTTATTTACAGGAAATGCTGACCGAGTTAATGGTTTTAACAAGCAAGCTTTGGCTACTGCCATAGCAACCAATTCTTTAGCTTTTCTTGTCGCTTCCTGTTTCTCATACATATGCACCCAGGAACAGTGTTCCCTGGTACTGACAAATTCTAACAGGTATGGATTAAGACCCGCTTCTCTAATGGTATCTTGAAATAAAGGTTCGTGAGTGCGGGGAGTACAGGCGGCAATAACAATTCTATTCAACTGATGTTCTTTAATCCGTTCCTTAATTATCCCTTGTGTATCTTGTGAACAGGTATAGAGATTGTCTTCGCAATAGGCAACATTAGGTAAGGCTTTGGTAAACTTCACCACTTCTTTCACATCCACTACACCACCAATATTGATTCCACAATGGCAGACAAATACACCAATTCGTGGCTCCTTCTCGCTTACGTCTATCTGTTCAGGATAGGTTTTTTCTTCCACTAAACTTCCCCGCGCTTCAGATAAAAGGGCAGATACTTTCCCGGCAGTTGCTGAGCCCTGGATAATTGTTTCAGGTATATCTTTTGGTTCGGCAATCGCTCCGCAAACATAAATTCCCTGGCGGGCGATACCATCACTTTCTTGGATGGTATTTTCTTTAAAAAATTCGTAAGTTTCTATAAAATTATATTTGTTTAATCTCAGACCCAATATTTCCTTCAATTTTTTTATCTGGGGTGGGGGGACTAGACCTGTAGATAGGACAACTAAGTCGTATATTTCTTTCCCAAATTTTCCATTATCCGTAACAAACTTGATCAAAAGATCATCACTGCCATTTGCTCTTTCTACCTGAGGAGAACGGCAGGGGATATAATTCACCCCATATTCAGTCTTTGCTCTTTCGTAATAACGGTCGAACCCTTTACCAAAAGCCCGAATAT
>JBHIAC010000043.1:0-21433 GCA_046758365.1 bacterium | reverse complement strand
TAACTTAATGAAATAATATAATTACATTACAGCTCAAAATCAAGACAAATTAAATTAACATCGTAATATCTCTACATCGAATTTATAGTGGAATGCCAATTGAATTAGAAATAAATTTTGCAAAGGCCTCACCAATTAAAACCAAAATAATTGTGGCATACAAAATTCCAGTGGCTGACTGAGTCGAACGTATTTTGACGGTTCCCCAAATCATAATACCAAATATCAGTGGGATTATCAATCCAATAACGACTCGACCAATTAAGAATAGACTATCTGTCGTTAAACTAAAAATCATATTTAATAAAATATGAGTTTTCTCCATTTTCCAAAAAATTGAAATAGTTAATACAATTACAAAGATTCGAAAAAGAACCGAGAATATGTAAATCAACGTAGTATTTTTTAACGGATTCAGACTTAACTTATGCTTAACCAAATACCAGTGCCCTGTAATCATTGCACCCAATACCGAACCTAATATGAGAGTTGAACTAATTGCGTTAGTAATAAACAAGGCTTTCTCAAAAGGATTATACCCTTTAGTCTCAATATATAATAATGCATTAATTGCTATCGCAATTATTCCCAACAAGAGTACAATAAATAAAATTACCCGGTGTAAAAACAAATTATACAATAGAATAAAAATGATACTTAGAATTAACAGCAGAAAGGTTATTCTTTCTAAAGTATATTGATTTGTTTCATTAAAAGCCAATAATTGTAAAAAATTAATTTTCCCAAAAGTCTGAGCCACTATCGCTGTAAGAAGTAAAGTAAAAGCCACGAGTGTCGTGACTCGAAAATAAAGTTTCCCAATTTCTTCTTTCGAAATGAACAATATAGTAAATATTAACCCAATTGAGATATGAGTAAATAGGGAGAAAAAAATGCTTTTTAACATGGAACTAATTCAATGACTGCTCGAATCCAAGCGTGGTTTTATTTTGAATTGGGACACGATCTTTAAAGCTTTCATAGACTTTGTGAATGTGAGAAATTACTTCCTCACCGTAAGTCCAACAAAATAGTGTATCAGGAATAGGTGATTTGAAATCCACGGTAAAATAGCCTTTCGGATAAACACCCAATGCTACAATGTCTTGCGTCCATTTTTGTAAGATAATCGCCGATTCTGTTTCAAACTGAGATTGTGCGGAATTCTCATCAATTATTTTTTCAGACTCATAAATTCTTTGCACTTCCTTTAAAAGGTGAACAGTGTTTTCTGTTATTACAATAATTTTTGGTAGAATTGCATTTACCTCCCCAAGAGTAAAGCATTTAAAACCGTCGTCTTTATCATATAAGTTCATGGTTTATATCCCAATCATGAAAATGCAGAACATCCAGTGATATGTTCACCTATAATTAATGTATGGATATCGTGTGTCCCTTCATAAGTTATTACCGTTTCTAAATTGCACATGTGCCGCATAGCATGGTAATCATCCAAAATTCCATTTGCTCCTAAAATCTGTCTAGCATGTCGTGCGATTTCAAGGGCATGGTAAACATTGTTGCGTTTGGCCATTGATATTTGTACATGGGTTGCTTTGTTGTCGTCTTTTAGTCTGCCCAACTGCAGATTTAAAAGCTGACCTTTAGTTATTTCTGCAAGCATATAAACCAGCTTTTGCTGCACCAGTTGATGAGAAGCAATCGGCTTATTATCAAACTGGATTCTACCTTTAGCATAATTTAACGCTTCTTCATAACACGCCATAGCTGCCCCGATTACTCCCCAAGCTATACTGTATCGAGCCTGAGACAGGCACTTTAGAGCATTTTTTAATCCTTCAGTTTGGGGTAAAATATTTTCTTCAGGAATGAAGCAGTTTTCAAAAATTAATTCTGCAGTGTCGGAGGCCCGTAGCGATAGTTTACCGTGAATAGGTTTGGCTGTATAGCCGGGTATGCCTTTTCCTACTAAAAATCCACGAATTCCCTCATCGGTTTTTGCCCACACGACCGCCAGATCCGCTAACGTTCCATTGGTAATCCACATTTTGTTGCCGTTTAAAATCCATCCATCTCTGGTTTTTTCAGCACGGGTTCGCATTGCCGCAGGATTGGAGCCAAAGTCCGATTCCGTGAGTCCAAAACAACCTACCGCTTCTCCACTGGCTAATTTTGGCAGCCAAGTTTGTTTTTGCTCTTCTGAACCAAAAGTGCAAATGGGGTACATAACCAGACCACCCTGCACCGATACAAAACTCCTGAGACCACTATCTCCTCGTTCCAATTCCTGATTGATAAGACCGTAAGCTACATTGTTTAAACCAGCACATCCGTAGCCGGTTAGATTGGCCCCCAGAAGGCCCAGCTTACCAATTTTGGGAATTAACTTTGTTGGAAACTCCGCTTTACGAAAATGATCGCGGATAATGGGCATGAACTCTTCATCCACAAACTCGCGTACGGTTTTTCGTACTAAACGCTCTTCGTCCGAGAGAAGCTCATTAATTTGATAAAAGTCTGTGCCTTGAAATTTCGCCATAGTTTATTTTAATTCCCCGTAATGTAACATTTTTAACTATTGGTAAAAAACCCATTGCAGTTTGGCCTGCCAAATAATGTATTAGCTGTGGCATCCTGTATCTCCACCTGAATTAAATCCCCTGGTTTAAATTCTCCTTTAGGAAAAATCACAATTTTATTGCCTTCGGTTCGCCCCATCCAATCATTTTCGTTTTTCTTACTCGGCCCTTCCACCATAATTTCAAAAGTTTTGCCAATGGCTTCTCTATTTCTTTTCAAGGAAATCTGCTTTTGCAATTCATTAAGCTTTACAATTCGTTCGGTTTTTTTGTGGGGCGACACATCATCAGGATATTTTCGATAGGCGATGGTATTTTTTCGTTCTGAATATTTAAAGATGAATGCCGAGTCAAATTCTACTTCTTTCATGACCTCACAGGTATCTTCAAATTCTTCATCGGTTTCGGCTGAAAAGCCCACAATGACATCTGTGCTCAAGGTCACATCGGGAATAGAATTCCGTATTTTATTCACTAGATCAAGAAACTCTCTTTTTGTATAGGTTCTTGCCATCCTCTGTAAAATACGATCATTACCGGCTTGTAGCGGAAGATGGATATGATTGCAAATTTTTGAATTTTCTGCCATGACTTGTAAAAATTTATCAGGGAAGTCTTTGGGATGGGGTGAAGTAAATCGAATGCGTTTTATCCCGTCCAATTCAGCAACCTGAATCATCAAATCAGCAAAATCTTTGCCTTCTGAACGATAAGAATTTACATTCTGGCCTAAAAGGGTGATCTGCTTAAATCCTTCTACAGCTAATATTTCAGCTTCCACGACTACACTTTCTGGACTGCGACTTCTTTCACGACCTCTCGTGTAAGGCACTACACAAAAAGTACAGAAATTGTCGCAACCTCGCATGACCGCAATCCAAGCGTTGACGCCTGATAGGTGATCAGGGAAAACATCGCTGTAATCCTCAAATTCTGAGAGAGAAAAATCATACTCTTTTTGACCTTTTTCTAAAACCGATTGAATCATTTTAGGAAGGCGCTTGTAACTGTCGGGCCCAGCAAAGATATCCACCAAATTCTCATGGGTTTTTAAATGACCACGCAGGTTTTGGGCCATGCAACCCAGAAGTCCCACAACCAAACTATGGTTCTCATCCTTTAAATGTTTAATTTCACCTAAACGGCCGTAAACTTTCGAATGAGCATTTTCCCGAATCGCACACGTGTTAAAAAATATCACCTCAGCATCTCTTTCAGACTCGGTGAATTCATAATTATTGGCTTTTAGAATAGAACGGATGAGTTCGGTATCGTATTCGTTCATTTGACAGCCGTAGGTTTCGATGTAGACTTTTTTCATAGTTTTTTTCGGTTGTATTTATGATGTTGGTGCCTTGCACCTACGTCATTAATTACTTTTCAAAATCACCATCAATCTCTTCTAAAGGTAAAACTCGAATATCAATCCCTTCTTCCTCAAAGTATTTCATTTGAAGGGGTGCTGTAAATTCCGAAATTTCAAACCCATTGTCTTCTGGGGTAACAAATTCAATTGCTACATCTGCATTTATCCAATCAATTACACCTTTAACTTGAACTTTTGGAAACCTGTTTTTTACTTTAATAATTATATCATTTGTTGCTTGATTTATTTTTTCGGATTTCTTCATTTTTTAACTTCCTTTTGAATCACTGAAATAAAAATATGTGATTTTTTTATTGATTTTTCTGCTGATTTTTTACTTAAAAACTTCGTTTGGTAATCAGCTATATCTCGTTCATTGTGTAATTCTGTAAAATAAGCAACTAATTCCTTCGGAACAATTTTTCTACGTCTAACGCATTCTCTTGGGAACACTGCCTGAACCCAATGATGAATGCGTTTTGTCTCAGGAACGAATCCTAAATTAACTAACAAAGCGATAGAAGCGCGTAATATTGAATAATACGCCCGACTCACGGCATCATCGAACAAGCCATTTTCATAACAAAGCTGTGCAGCTTTCAAGGAATTTTCTGCTTTGGTTAAATAAACTTCCGCTTCCAATTAATAGCTCATCTTTTATTATCTGTTCGATAATAGTAATAAATTTTGAAGTGTAACACTATATTCCAATTTAAACAGCAAAACGATAAAAAGCAAATAAATTTAATTTATCCCAATTGTTCCTACCGTTAAATTTTCATTAATCACCTTCCGAATGGCTACATTAACAAACTGGTTTGAAATATTTGATTCTGTTGAAATACCAACCTTTACATAGTTATCCGTGAATCCTTGAAATAATCCGGATTCGTTCCTTTCCTCCATTAACACCCGAACAGTTTTGCCTACTTGCTGCTCATAAAAGGATCTTCGCTTTTGACTGGACAGCTTTCTCAAAATTTGACTGCGTTCTCTTTTCGCATTAAAATCAACTTTATCTTTCATTTTAACGGCAGGCGTACCAGCACGTTCCGAAAATGGAAACACATGAAAATAGGCAAAAGGCAGTTCTTGTAAAAGACTCTGAGTATTTTTAAATTCAGCCTCACCCTCACCCGGAAATCCTACCATAACATCAGTACCTAAACAAACCTCTGGAATACGCTTAACCACCATCTCTAAAAAATCCACATAATCAGATACATTATAAAGTCTTCGCATCTTTTTCAATAACGAATCATCACCGCTTTGAATAGGAATGTGTAAATGGTTGCAGAGTTTTTCGGATTCGGCCATATATTGTATGAGCGTTTCCGGGATGGTGGTTGGCTCGATAGAGCTAATGCGGATACGCTCCAGCCCTTCGATAGTCTCAAGCATTTTAATGATATCCAGTAGCCTTTTACCTTCATACTCATAAGTCCCGATATTAACTCCACTGAGCATTAACTCTTTATGTCCGCGTTCCACCAATTCTATGGCTTCTCGCTGAATGTCCCAAAAAGCTCGACTCCGGCCTCGACCTCGCGCAAAAGGAATAACACAAAAGGTGCACATGAAATCACAGCCATCCTGCACTTTTAAATTCGCCCGAGTGGCAATCTCATAATTACCTATTGAACGGATAGAAAAAGGCGTCTTCTTAATTCTACTTCTTTGAACCCGTGGTTCTGGTAATTTCTGAGGGATATCGATAAAATCCGTAACCTGCATCTTCTCTTCCGTGCCTACAATCAAATCGACGCCTTTGATTTTCTTGAGTGCTTCTGTTCCTAACTGAGCGTAGCAACCCACCACCGCTACAAAAGCTTCTGGCGAACGCCGCAACACCTGCCGCACTAATTGTCGGCATTTGGCATCGGCCTGTTCGGTTACGGTACAGGTATTAATCACACATACATCCGTGGGCTGACCAAATTCGACAATTTGATAACCTTTATCTTTGAAGCTGTTACAAATAAGCGCTGTCTCTGCCTGATTTAAACGGCATCCGAGGGTGTAAAAAGAAGCTTTGTAATTTGATTTTGCCATTTTATTGATAAATATGATATTTTGCTTTCTCAACCAACTTCTCAAGTGTCTCTTCTTTAAGCTGTTTAATTTTTGCCTTAAAGTAACTACCAAAATCTCGTCAGTGTTGCCGTAACGCCAGCCAAAACTTGAAAATCAAATGGAGCATTTGAAAGGTTGAAATTAAAAGCTGCATCAAAAACTAAAAGAGCAGAAGGAGAGTAGCTTACCCCTACTGCTCCAATGAACACGGCTTCATCATTTTCAAAACTATTAGACTCTGTATCATCAAGTTCAATACCATGATTTACATAAATTTCACCGTAACCGCTAAACTTTGCAGTAATTAATCTACTAAAGGTTAAAATTCCCAAAATCTGTGCATTGTTCCCACCCTCGGGGTTTCCTAGAATGCTAAATCCCATATTGAAATCCATTCCAACGTTTCCAAATGATTGAGATAATATAAAAAGAAAATTGAAATCTACTTCGCCCGTACCCAATCCTTTGCTTTCATCTGCAGTTGGTAACTTAATTGAAAACTGTCCAGCCAAAGATGGACTGTTAATAGTACTCTCTTTAAACCGTACACGACCTCCAAAAGCCATATCCCCAAAACCCGTTTTTGAACTACCATTTGAAACACTCATCATAGGTGATAATCCAACAAACAATTCAAAATTTCGCATCGCTCCTAATTTAAGTACAAGTGGCGAATCTAATAGATGTTTATCTACCGATACCCCGGCTTCAAGCTCCAGCCACCCTGAATAGGTTGTGGCTGTACTGGTACTAAAACTGGGCCTTTGAGGTGTCGCAGCAATTTCTTGATTTGTTTGTCCCAACAAACTAGTTGTAAAAAGGAGTGTAAAAATGAAAAAGCCGTTAAGTTTAATTTTCATAATTAAAGGTAATCTGTATTTCCCAAACGTAAACCTAATTCAGCTAAGTTCTAATGGTGAATAAAGATGATCCTCGCTTTCAACAAATAACTTTTCTCTTCGAATTCTGAACAAATCTGATGCAACACCATACATTTTTTCTAAAATTGCCTCTGGACGAACACCGCCTTTTTGACCCGTAGATAAAACCATTCGGAGGTATAGAGGTTTGCGGGAATTCATCACTTCTATCTTTTTAATCAGGGGTCTTATATCTTTCTTCTTGCTTTCCCCTTTACACATTTTAGTCATTTCAATAGTATCGCGATTTAAAAACTCTGAAACTAAAGATTCATGCAGCTTAGCTAAATTTCCATTGGAATTACCGGAGATTCGTTTTCTAATTTGTTGATTCAACTCTTCCGAATCCAAAGAAACAGAATACTCCGCTGCCTGAATTATCTTAAAAAGAGATTCTGTACTTTTATCAATTATTTTCAAAGAAATAAAGTTCAGTCCCTCAGGTAATTGTGTATTGAGTATATCCAAGAGCTCATCTGGTGGGATTTCCACAATCGTTTCGAAGTCCAGAAATTCTTCGATGCTTTCCATTCCTACGCCCAAAGCTGGCCCAAAAGAGATGAGAGGCGTTGGATGAAATCCTTTGCTGTACTTCAAAGGCACACCTGCACGAATAAACGATCGAGTGAAGGTTCGCGTTAAATCCAAGGCTGAAAGAAACCGAAATTCATCAAGCTTGCAGTAAGAAGCCCTGTAACGTGTATCCTTTTGGGTTAAATTTTTAAAGTTTTCAGCCACAGCCTGCATTTCAACAGGAATTCCTCTTTCTAAACTGTTCCAACTTTCAATGCGCTCCTGCCGAATAGCGTCCAAATCACACTCCAAGCCGCAGTGATAACAAACCAATTTGTCGCTTTCTTCGGGCTTGCCCAAATCCGTACGATTCAATTCGCTTTTCTTTTTGTACGGCTTTTCACAAGCTGGTGAAAATCGTCCATTTAATGCACGTTTCAGTTCTTGGATAAGAAATTCTTTTTTAACACGGGAGTCCAGATGATCCCACGGCAAAGGCGCAAAGAGAGTAATATCTTTGAGCCAAATATCCGTATCTATGTTCAAATCGTCAAATACTTGACACCATACGTCTAACTTAAGATGATCGGTCCAGGCATCAAATCGGCAGCCCCGCCGATAAGCTAACTCCAATGCTTTGTTTAAACGCCTATCCCCGCGAGAAAAAATAGCCTCCAGCCACGAATGGTCCACATCGTGATATTTGAATCGTATTCGTTTGTGAGGTTTAATGAGACTTAATAAATATTTTTGTTTTTGCCGCAGAGAATCTCGGTTTTCAAAACCTAGCCATTGGAACGGAGCATGGGGTTTAGGAATATGTGATGAAACGCTTATAGTCACCTGCGCCTGCCTGTCATGTTCTTTTCCGGCCAGCTTCAAAATTTCCAATCCCAAATCCACGATAGCTTTTAAATCTTCTTCGGTCTCTGTGGGTAATCCAATCATGAAATAAAGTTTAATGTGATTCCAGCCATTTTTAAAAGCAGTGCGTGCTCCATCTAAAATAACCTCTTCGGTGATGCCTTTATTGATGACATCCCGCATGTGCTGGCTCCCGGCTTCAGGTGCAATGGTGAAACCTGTGCGTCGAATTTTGGAGAGGCTTTCAGTAAGAGTATCGGTCAATCCATAAACTCTCATGGAAGAAACACTCATGGCTGTTTGCCTTTTGACCAATGCCTCACTAAGTTTTTTAACTAAAGGTGAAATACAACTGAAATCCGCTGTAGAGAGGGAGGTTAGTGAAGCCTGATCAAAGCCGGTTTTATCCAAACTCCTCATGATGGAAATAATAATGTCCTCAGGCTTGCGTTCCCGAACCGGACGGTAAATAGTGCCTGCCTGACAAAAACGACACCCTTCGGTGCAGCCTCTGGCAATTTCTACAGCCACCCGATCATGAACAATTTCCCCATGGGGTACCAAAATATCATCTGGAAATGGATATTTATTAATGTCCTCAATATAAGTTCGAATCACTGGATAGGGAGCCTCTTGGCTTCCAGTTACAACTTCAAATCCGGTTTCCGGATCTACTTTGGTTTCATATAGAGATGGGACATAAATCCCTTCTAATTCAGACAGGCCTTTTAAAATTTCTATTTTAGACAAATCCGAATCCCGTAATTCCACAAATTGGTCTATGAGTTGGGGGAAAGATTCTTCACCATCGCCAATCAAAAAGCAATCAAAAAATTCCACTAAAGGCTCAGGACTAAAAGCACAAGGGCCACCCCCTACAATCAAAGGATGTTTTTCGCCCCGATCTTTCGAATACAAGGGAATGCCCCCCAATTCTAACATGGTTAAAATATTGGTATATTCCAATTCATATTGAAGTGAAAAGCCAACCACATCAAATTCCGATAGAGGTATCTGGGTCTCCAGAGATACCAGAGGTAGTCCTTTCTCTCGAAGTTTGGTTTCCAAATCAAACCAAGGCGTGTACACCCGTTCCGCTGCGGTACTCTCTCTTTTATTTAAAATGGAATACAGAATCCGCAGACCTAAATGGGACATACCAATTTCATAGGTATCGGGAAAACAAAGAGCCACCCGCTTTCGTGCTTCATCTTTAGACTTACGGATGACATTCCACTCGTTACCAAGATATCTTACAGGTTTTTGAACGGAATTTAGAATGTCTTTATATGTATGTGCCATATGCATACGACCCAAATAAAATAATTTTATTAGACTTGAATTTGGTTTTAATTTGGTCAACGACCTCTTGGATTACTTCCCGTGGATTTTAGTCCGTTTGTCTATTGTTTGAAGTGTAGCCATTTACCACCGACTTTCTCCATTGACTTTGTGAATGACCACTTCAGAAATCTTAAGTTCATCGTCTTCTTTGGCCACGTATAGGTCCAAATCCAATCGATTATCCCCTTCCGTAAAGTCTACGCAGGCATAATAACGGCCATCTTCTGCTTTATGTACAGACTCGTGCACATAATCATAAGTTAATTGCCAGGTCTTCACTTCTATAGTATCTTCAATAGCAAATGTACCCTCCGGTCCCGTTTCATTCTTGATGTAATTAACAATTACCTCTTTTACATGCGAATTACTTAGCTCCTTCTTTTCGTCTTTTTTCTGGCAACTCATGAATATGAATATCATTAGCAATCCTGTTGCAATCCAAAATAGACCACCTTTCATTTTCTTTCCCTCCTAAATGAATCATTTCAAATTTAATGAACTTAACTTATCTCCCCCAGACTTCTGCAAAATTAATTTAAAGCAAGCTCAAAATGGGTGTACAGGCTTCAGCCTGCCTATGACAATCTCAACCTAAAGGTTGTACACCCTATTTTGCAGAAGTCTAATCTCCCCAATAAAGGAGTATTGAGTAAATAGACCGCTCTGGATATGTCAGCCTGAGCGAGAATGGTAATATGGACATTTGACCTATAATCTTTAACCAATTAGCTAAACCGTATCCTTCTAATAGGATGAATATCCTTTATTCATTGTCCGCACAGTACACATATCCAGCGCGATCTAAGGTTACTGAGAGCTTATTGACCTGGAATCGGCATACTGGTATTCCAGATATCTGTGTGCAATTTCCAGGTACCATCTTCCTGGTGTTTCCAGACAACTATATATTTACCTGAATCTTTCATGACCTCTTGGCCCTCAGGTTGAATCGTGAGGGAATATCTGCCAATTTCGTACACCAAGTTGCCGCTACCATTTAAATCAACCGTGGTTAAAGCAACATTCTTAATCCCCATTTGCATGGCACCGTTCCAAAACTGTTGTACGCCCTCTCTGCCTTGAATCATCTCGTTGTTGGGTGGCAAGATGCTCGCATCCTCTGTGTATAACGCAACGACAGCAGCCGCGTCACCCTGATTAAACGCTTCTACAAATTTGGCATTAGTTTCCTCAATGGCCTTGCGTAATTGAACTAAGTCTAACTCCTCACTTTCAGGTCTAACGCAGGAAAATAGCGCAATGCAAAGGATTAAAACAAACCATAGAACAGAATTTGAAAATCTCATGACTCCCTCCTCTTGTTTTTTGATTATTAATACTATTTATTTATAAATTTATAAAAATTTGAATTTACAGTACTAAACTCAGGAGATTTCAAGATAATCCTGTTTATAATCAATTACGGTTCTAAAATGTTTCAAAAAACTCAAACCTAAAAGGCCTCGAATGCCAGCTAATTCAGGTATATCGTGGCAGATTACTTCTACATTTCGAGCTTTTGCATCTCCTATAATTATACTATCTACTTGTAACATCGGATAGATTGCGAAAAAACATACATCTTCATCCTGTGCAATTAAAATAGTGAATTAATTGATGTTCCACCTTACTTAATTATCTCTTGCTTTAAAAGGGACCTCAACTTCTTCAAATTCTCCGCGTCCTTGTTCGCTCCTCCGGGTGTTTCGATTATCATTGGTACGTGGTTAAATCTACCATCATTCACAAGATGTTCGAAAGCAACGAGCCCAAGTTCTCCTTCCCCAATATGTTGATGACGGTCTACCCTACTGCCCAACTCGCGTTTGGAGTCATTGGTGTGAATGACTCCAACCTGGTCAATACCAATGATTTCCTCCAACTCTCGAATGGTCACTCTGTAACCCTCTTCCGTTCTTAACTCATATCCTGCAGCAAAAAGATGACAGGTATCTAAACAAACACCTACTCTTTCTTTTGCTTCTACTTGAAATTTAATTTCAGCCAACTGCTCAAAAGTGTATCCTACATTGTCGCCTTGTCCAGCCGTGGTTTCTAAAAGGATTTTTAACTTAGAATCTGAACATTTATCCAAGACAAAACTAAGACTTTCAGCGATTCTTTGAAGTCCTTTCTTTTCCCCTCGCCCTGTATGAGAACCTGGATGAACAATCAAATAAGGAATTCCCAAAGCTTCGGCCCGCTGCATTTCTATTAAAAAATTTTCTCTAGACTGCTGCAATTTTTGGACATCAAAGCTCCCTAAATTAATTAAATAAGAGGCATGCACACAAACAACTTTTACATCCGTTCTCTCTTCTTCACCTTTGAATTTTTCAATATCCTCATCTGTAAGCTCTGGCACTCGCCACTGTATTTGATTTTTGGTAAAAATCTGTACCACATCACAGGTTGCATTTTTGCCATTTTGAGGCGCATTAATTACTCCGCCAGCAATGGAAACGTGCGCTCCGAATTTCATTTAGCAGTCTTATTAAACTTTTCAACCCGCTAGAGGCGTGGCCGAAAACTCCGGTTTTTTGAAATTAACAAATTCCAAGTTATTGTTTTTTGTTCAATTTTTTTCTAAAGGACCTAGGACGGACGTCCAACGTCTTAAATATCGACTTTTCGGCTACGCCGCTAGAGACGTGGACGGAAAGTATATTTTTAGAAAAAATTCGATCAAAGAAATTAATAACTTAGATGTTGTTAATTCTGCAAATTTGGGTTTTTCGTCCATGTCTCTAGGATACCGTCACACCAGACCAATTTTTGACAGTATTTTCTCAAAGATCGGAATTGGATTCTTTAAGGTGCCATTATATTTTTGCTTTAAGTAACTGGTCACGGCCATGACAAAAAAGCAAACGAAAAATAGAATTCCATAAACTCCAAGCATTAAAAAGTCACGGCCAGCATGACTATGAAACAACTGCTTAGATTTATCCCAAATTTTTATAAAGAAAAAAGTACAGCCAATAAATGCGCAAGCCTGCATCAACCAGCGGATATTAATTTTCATTCCTGGGTTTCTAACCATCTTTCGGCATCAATGGCAGCCATACAGCCCATGCCAGCAGCCGTCACAGCCTGGCGGTAATAAAAATCCACCACATCGCCAGCCGCAAACACTCCTTCCACATTGGTCATAGTTCTTTCATTTGGTTTTATGTAGCCAACCTCATCCATCTCTATTTGTCCTTGAAATATTTCCGTGTTTGGTTTATGACCAATGGCAATAAATACGCCTTGCACTACTTTTTCAGTCAATTCTCCTGTCTTGATATTTTTTAAAGTAACACCCGTGACATCATGTTTCTCGGGGTTATGGATTTCCTCGATCACTGAATCCCAAATAAAACTCAATTTCTCGTTCTTAAAGGCCCGTTCTTGCATAATTTTTGAAGCTCTAAGTTGATCTCTTCTATGAACAACTTCTACCTTTTTGGCAAATTTTGTAAGAAAAATAGCGTCTTCCATCGCCGTATCTCCACCGCCGACGACTATTAAATCATTATCTCTGAAAAAGGCGCCATCGCAAACAGCACAAGTAGAAACCCCGTGTCCTAAAAGCTTCTTTTCCGACTCAAGCCCAAGAAGTTTCGCCGAAGCCCCTGAAGCAATTATTACAGCTTTGGCCTTGTATTCTTGATCTCCTACAAAAATTGAAAAAGGTTGATGAGAAAAGTCAACTTTTGTTACTGCGTCCCAAGTTACTTCAGCTCCAAACCGTTCCGCTTGCTTTTTCATGGCTTCCATTAAGTCTGGCCCCATGACACCTTCAGGAAATCCAGGATAATTTCCCACGTCGGTAGTTAATGTCAATTGGCCTCCGGGCTCTGGACCTGCAAAGACCAAGGGTTCTAACATCGCCCGAGCGTTATAAATGGCGGCAGTATAACCGGCTGGTCCCGAACCAATGATTATCACTTCCCGAACATCAGAATTTGGCATCGTAAATGTTTGGTCTCCTTTCATTTCATTGCAAATAATAACTTTAAATACAAATTTCCCCCGCACCCAATAAAGGCCAACGGGGGAATCATAGTTCAGTAATTGATTGGAATTTTTTACTTTTCCTTAAACTGAAAACTCCTTTACCATTTCTTTCATTTTTCTTGTAATATCGAGGGCATCTTCATACGCTCTTTGCCACATGTTTCTTCCAAAAAGAAGACCCGTGGCACCGGCCTCAAAAGCAATGCGTGCTTTTGCGATAGCGTCCGTGTCACTTAACTTGCTGCCGCCAGATAAAAGAACCATAGATTTTCCGGCGGATTGAATTACTTTTTGCAACGCCGCCTTAGTCTCCAGTTTGATTTCATTGTACGGTTTAGGAGATTCATGAATGCGATCAAATTTTGGCAAATTCAGTTTTATCAAATCTGCGCCCATCTCACTGGCCATTCGAGCTGCATAATCCACAGCGTAAAAACTGTCGCGTCCCCCTTTCTTTTCTATGGCCTCACCTCGGGGGTAGGACCAAATTATCAAAGGCATTCCGTACTTATCGCAATCTCTTCTGACTTGATTTAATTGAAGCATATCCTCATCCTGACGGGGAGTACCAACATAAAGGGTATACCCTACGGCATCAGCCCCCAATCGAACGGCATCTTCAACGTGAGAAGTCAAAGGTGAAAAAGCCTGCACATCTGAGGGAATATTGGTCTTCCCATTAAGTTTTAATATTAGAGGTACTTTGCCGGCATATTTAGGATAATATTTTGAAGCCAAACCAAAATGGGTAGCTACACCAGAATATCCTCCTTCTACTGCCAACCGAAAAATAAATTCTGGATCCAAAGATTCAAAAACTGACGTTGGATTTTCATAAAAATCCATTGGGCCATGCTCCATACCATGGTCATAAGGAAGAAAAAGAAGGGTTCCATTCGCAGGTCCATATTGATAAAGCATGCGATATAACCGGGCTTTTTTCCCTGGACTAAGATAATCCATTTCTTTTAATGTAACTCGATTACTTCTAGCCATGTATACCTCCTTAAATTATTTAATAGTGCTTGGTGCAGTTCATTGATTTATTTTTAATTATTCATTTTTCAGAAAAATATACAAAAATAATTTACTTAATTCAAGAATTTTAAGTATTAATGAAAAATTAATTTATAAACTTCATTTAAAAAAGATTTGTATTTAAAATTAAATGCTATTAAATTAAATATAGAATAAATTAATCCTACCAAAATTCATATTTTTGATTGTTCGCTAAACAAAAGGGTTGGTAAGATGAATTTTGATTATAAACAAGAAATTAATGAGCTTATCGAAATTGTAAAGTCAAACAATGAAGTCCTAAGCAAGGAAAAATTCGAATCAATATTCGCCCCCGCATTATTTGATAATTCAAAACTGAATAATATGATCGCATCAGAAAGTATTGAAGAATATTTTCAGCTAGGAAATTTTTTACTCCGAGAATTTGAGAAATCCAAAGATAGTCTAAAGCATCACTTTCGAAATTTACTTTTTCTATTTCTCGATTTTGCCCGCACAAACCATTTACTTCAAAAAATTTACCAAGAAGATAAAGGAACCGCTTGGTTTGAATTAATTCTTTCAATGATTAAAAGAGCAAATTTCACAACTGGACAACTATTCCATCAACGAGTTAAAAGATATGGTCAAAAAACTCTATTTAAATTAATCAAAGATCAAATTATTGAAGAATATTCTTGGAACGAGGTCCAAGAAAAAGTAGATGCAATAGCTCGCAGTCTATTTACTTTAGCTCCTCCCAAAATGCTCCCCGGACCAATAGCTATTTTATCAGAAAACAGCCTTGATATGGCCTTGATAGACTTAGCTTGTTTGAGCACTGGTATTGTGAATGTTCTTATTCCCGCCAACTCTGTTCCTACGCATGTGGAATACATTTTACGACATTCTGGGGCTAATACATTGTTTGTGTCTAAGGAGAATCAATTAAGCAAAGCATTAAAATTCCGAAATCAATTAACTAACTTACACCATATCGTTATTATTGAAACTTCAGAATCTATTATAAATGATGTCATAATGTCTTTTAATGAGTTCATTCACCGGGGTGAAAATGTCCCATTGCGAAGAGTTCAACAGGCGGTTGAAAATGTTAAAATAGAAGATTTAGCTTCTATTATGTACACTTCAGGGACTACCGAAGCCCCTAAGGGTATTACGTTTTCTCATTTAAATATCGTCAGTAAACGCTTTGCTCGTGCTATTGCATTACCTGAAATTGGCGAACATGACACCTTTCTATGTTATCTCCCCTTGTTCCATACATTTGGCCGTTGGTTTGAAATGATGGGCAGTATATTTTGGGGCAGTACTTATACATTTATGCAAAATCCTAGCGTTGAAACCATAATTAACAACATGCAACGAGTTAAACCGACTGTATTTATTAGTATTCCAAAAAAATGGATTCAATTGTATGAGAAAATCATAGAAAAAGTTGATATCGAGGCTGCACCTCAGTCAGAAACTCAAAAACAAGTCGACAGTCTTACAGGGGGTCAGTTGAAATGGGGACTTTCAGCAGCAGGGTATTTAGATCCCGATATCTTCCGCTTTTTTCAAATTCATGGAATTGAACTCATGTCCGGCTTTGGTATGACAGAAGCCACCGGCGGCATTACTATGACTCCACCTCATCACTATCGGGATAATTCGGTTGGTAAAGCACTACCCGGTATCGAAATCCGACTTGCCAAAGACGGTGAAATGATGATTAAAGGACCTTATGTAATGGAAGGCTACCTTTACAGTGAAACCACGAGCTTCAAAGACAGTTGGTTTTTTACTGGCGATATATTTTCAAAGGATGAAGAAGGTTACTATCAAATTTTAGATCGAAAAAAAGAAATTTATAAAAATGTAAAAGGCGAAACCATTGCTCCGCAAAAAATTGAAAATTTATTTCGTGATTTTGAATCAGTTAAAAATATATTTCTTGTCGGAGATCACCGAGAATATAATACCCTTCTTTTATACCCCAATTACGATTACGACCAAATAGATTTGACTAAACTTAGTATTGAAAAACTTCGCGAATTCTTCAATTCCTTGATAGTTTCGGTAAATCGCTTTTTAGCTCCTTACGAAAGAATCGTTGATTTCACAATCATTGAAAGAGATTTTGATGCTGCGAAAGGTGAACTTACCCCAAAAGGTACTTTTAAGCGAAAGGTAGTAGAAGAAAATTTTCATGAAGTTATAGAAAAAATGTATCAAAAAGATTACGCGACCTTTACGGTGAGTGGATTGGAGGTTCGAATCCCCAACTGGTTATTGAGAGAAAAGGGCCTTATGGCTGATGATATAATGGTGGAAAATTCTTCCCTTGTTCTGAAACCTACTAAGGCGGTGTTGCAAGTAGAAGCTTCTCAGAAAGAGTCTGGAAAAGTTCGTATAGGCACCTTCTGGTATTCAATTCATGAGAATTACCTTGATATCAGTCATTTAATTGATAATCCAGATTTATGGATAGGTAATATAGAATTGCAGAGTTTTGTGGGTGATGATATTTTTCGCTGGTCTCGAATGGGTGAATATCAAAAAATAAAAATAAATTTAGCTTCTACAAAAATCCCCAAAAAGCCCTTAAAGGATATTATAACTACATTTAATCAAATCATTGAACGACAAGAGAAAAGTTTAATAGGGATTCATTTATCTGCATTCATCCTTCAGACCGTGGAAGAAAAATCAGCACTTAATGCCATTCGATATCTTGAGACCATAATAAAAGATGAGATCGAAGGACTTGCAACCATTGCAAAGTCGGTATTAAAGCGCACTTCTGAAATTGGCAACACTTTTGTAATGAGACATGCCTTCCAAACCTTGATATTATGCGAAGCAGAAGATACATTTAAATCAATTTTTGAACTGTTTTTAAATTCAAATGCAGATGTTCTGGATAAAGATACTATCACAATGATCTGCGAAAAGGACTTAAATAAAAATCAAATAAATGATATTTTTTCTATTTTAATGGATTATTATAACCATGAAAGTTTGCATGAGCATAAATCTGTGAATAAAGCAGTTTTATCACTTCTTGATCTTATTACATCATACGGAATCATACATCCTATTTGGTATAAATCAATCCGTTCTGAATTATTTAAATGGTCGATATTTGAACTGGATAAAGCAGTAAGAAAGCATGCGAATACCTGCATTGATAAATTACTATCAGGTATCAGAAATTGGTTAGGACCTAATCAACGCATTGCTGTGGACCGTGAAACCGCCAATGAATACCGCTGGGCTGATGTAATCATATTTGAAGAAGACATCCTTCCCGAAGATAAGGAAAATATATTCAACGCTATCCATAAAACCCCACTAATCCGTGAAGCTATTTTCCTTTTTTCTGCAGGAACTCTGGTTCGTCTCCAGGATATTTCTCCCAAAGGCATCTGGGTCAGTTTTTTAGGTTCCTTGCATGGTAAATCTGTATATCGTGTGTCGGTACAAACCCGTCATTTAGGCTCTTTTGATTTAGCGATTAATGTCAATAATACATTGTCAGAAGAAGAAGTAGCCTCAGAAATTACCTGGCTTATTTGCGCTGGCGCTTCGCAAGATCGAGAACCCTTAGTGGAAGATTTTGGCGGTTACTGGCCAGAGTACAACCTGTGGACAGAAGAATTTATTCCAGGTGAAACGGTTGAAAAATTTCTCAAAAGATTGGATCGCCATCCAGAACAAGAGTGGACTGAAAGAATGCAACTACTGTGGCCCTATTTAGTTTGGAGTGGATTAAGTGCTTACATTGATTTTTGGAACAGAACCGGCCGCCATTTAGAAATTGCCGATCCTACCCCTGCCAATGTTATAGTCCCTTCCCATGATTATCATATTGGCTCCCGAATCGTGTCAATTTCTGAAAGGAAGCCATTTGAAAGTATATCAAAAATGATTCTTTCTTTTCGTCAAAATTTCATCTTACCAGCAGAATATAAATACGAAAAACTTAAAGGGCATTGCAGTTGGCACGTAATCTTTTCATCATTTCTTGAAATTTTAGGTGAAAGAGAGGGCTTACGACTTTTAGAAGATGCTCTAATTTCACTTAAAAACAGTGAATTAGACAAAGAATTATTAACCAAATTTGTAAATACCGTCCATAAGAAAGGTTTTCTACCAAAACGTCTTCATTTCGCCATTCAAAGATTTCGTCGCTGGTTGGAATTGAATCCAGAGGCTACGCTTCAAGCTCGTATGCAAACTCTTCAAGAATTCTATACCACGTATACATTAGATATTCTTGAAAATGAATATCCTGGTACGCGAATCCAGCTATTTCGTGATACTGTTTTTGCTCAGTCAGATGAAAAACTCGTTAAAGCTTTAGATCAAATAATACTCGGTATTAAAGAAAAAAAATTAAAAGAGGATAAATTACTTGATAAAATATCTGCATTAAGGGGACAACTAAAATTTAATCAAGATGAAGAATTTTTCCTTGCGAGAATGTCTTATCCCCACTTAGGACCCAGCGATTCAGCCGAACTCATATCCTTAACAGCGGAAGGAACCCAAAAAACAGATTTAGTTGTATTTATTGAAGACGATGATGGAAATCTATTAAGCATTCGTCACCCAGCAGCCCCTAAGGAAATAGCCCGACTTCATCGCCTATTTACCCTTGCCAATATGCCTGTGGAATTTCACCCAGAGCATCAATTTTTAGTCGTTTTGGACGAACGATTACAAGTAATTGGCGGCCTATTTTATCGTCAAGTCGATGTGCAAACCGTTCACATGGAAAAAATTGTTGTAGCCGAACGGCACCGTAAAAAGGGAGTGAGCGATGGCCTCATGAGGGAATTTTTTAATCGACTGAGAAGTCAACGAATAAAAATCGTGACCGTGGGATTCTTACGACCTGAATACTTCTATAAATTTGGCTTTAAAATTGACCACCATTATGGAGGCATGGTCAAAAATCTTGAACAAGAACCTCGAACAGAATTAATGGATGAGATAGTTGAAAGAATTTAAAATTAACTGATTAAGTCATTCTCTTAATAAATAGAATAACTTTCAGAAAAGTAAAACGGGTCATTATGTTAAATGTCCGAGTTTAACAGAAAAAACGCTTGAGTTTTCGTTCTAAAAATTGTACTTTCAATAAAAGTTCTTCATGATTTTACTTCAAAATAAGGAAAAAATAAATGGAAGCAATTAAGCAAATAGTAAGGACACCTAAAAATCACGAAATCCGAATTAAAATTCCAGAGCATATTCCGGAAAATGAGCTTGTAGAAATAATATTATTTTTTAAAAAAAAGTCTGAAGATTTTAATAAGAAAATTAATGACCTTAAAGCGGCGATGAAGGATGAACTATTTTTGAGCGATTTAAAATAGGGATTATTCGGTAGAAATCATACGAGTAAGCGACGGCCTAATAAAATATTTTTTAGTCGATTGAAAAGCAAATAAATAAAAACCGTAACTGTTGGTCTTCTCCCACCCGAATGCATCTATAAATTTGGTTTTAAAATTGAACACCGTTACGAAGGCATAGTCAAGAATCTTGAACAAGAAGCCAGAAAAGAATTAACGAATGAGATAGTTGAAAGACTCTAATATTATAAGTCAAGCCGAAAGATCCGTAGTACTTCATGAAGGCTTCTGTGAATGCGTTGATGTCACTCCTGAAACTAACGATGCTTAGAATTTTTAGTCTAAAAAATATTTCTTACTTGACTAATTTGTAACAATTTAACATATTATAAAAGAAGTCTTCCCATAAAGAACTGATTCAAAGGAAGTATTGGTCATGACGACGAATCAAGACTGCCATTTCCTGCTTTTTCTTCTGTGAACAGCCATCCAACTTCGTACTTTGCGACTTCCTTTGTGATGTATAAAAAAGAGAAAAATAAAGACAGTGGAATTAATCATAGAGGAGAGTCCTTATAAACAACTTTGCTCATAATATTTTACTTGATGTTTTATGTAATGTGCGTTATATTACCTTTAATTTAACAGTATCAAGAATATAAAATTAAAAGGAATAATATGGAAAAAATTACAGTAAATCCTAAAATACTTGGAGGGAAACCAATAATTAAAGGTACTAGAATATCAGTTGAGCATATTATTAATTTGCTTGCTTCAAATGTTACCGAACAAGAAATTCTTGAAGACTATCCACATATAACACATGAAGATATTCAAGCCTGTTTAAAATATGCCGCTCGCTTTTTAAAAAATGAAATTTATCTTGATTTAGAGCCCATTCAATGATAATTCAAAAAATAAAGATCCTCTCAGATGAAAATATCTCTCCTAAAGTAGTAGCATTTCTTAGAGAATATGGAAGCGATATTCTCGATACAAAAGAACAGGGTTGGTTTGGAAAAGAAGACGAAGAACTCCTTAATATTGCCTATGGTGTAAGCGGTTTGGTAGGTTAACTTTAGCGTTGAGACTGTCGAAAAACCGAAAATCACAAAGTCAAGTGAATCTTCTCCACTAGTTCTTTTACTGATTTCGGTGTAATATGTTCTACAAGAGTTTAATTCCGCAGCGGTTTACCTTTCTTCAACATATACTTCATCCGATCCTGTGAAAGCTTCTCGCCGCAGAGACTTACAAAGGCCTCTCGTTCCAGATCCAAAATGTACTGCTCGTCCACTGGACGTGTCGGTGAAGCCTCTTCTCCTCCAGTCAAAACATAAGCCAATTTGCTGCCAATGAGTCTATCGTGCTCGGAAATTTTGCCGGCCTTTACCAAATCATTTAACGTGGCTTCAATGGCTAATCTGCCGCCTTCACCAGGTA
>JBHIAC010000042.1:0-21919 GCA_046758365.1 bacterium | reverse complement strand
TCCTGACCTGGACCCACTGCGGAGCCATCCACGCTTCCACGCGTTGTTAGCGCGGATGAAATGAGTAGAATTGACTAATATACAGTATAACAATTCATTCACCCGACAAAAGAGCTGTGGATTCCTAAGTACGATCAGTGCTCTCTCAAAGTTCATTTCAAATTCCCAGCTAAGTGCCTCTAAACTCTTTTGCGGGTGATGATCGTGTTAGCAGGATAAAGCAAAGTGCTCATAATCAAGAATAAGTGGATGGGCTGAAGGGAAAATTAAACCACGAAGTACACGAAGGGCACGAAGTGAAATTTGATCAGCGTTCAAAGTGAGAGATAGGTTGGGTGCCGATGAATATCAGTAGAGGACTCGATGATTTAATGTAAGTCAAAAATTGGAGCTGTCTGGAAACAAATTTTAATAGGCCCATTTCGATGTAACTTCAAATATGTTTAATAAAATGTCGAGCGCCTCAAAAACGGTGACATTAAACGATTTGTACTATAAAGTCTTCGTGGACTTCGTGATCTTCGTGGTAGATAAAAATTGCTAACATTGAATTGAGCTGACGAAAGGGCGACTGCTTATTGGCTGAGATTTTGCTCTTTCATAGTTAATTTTGAAGACCAAAGTTATGTGCAAACCTTCCCTTTCGCAGCTCATTCTGCCGTTATAAATAGAGAAAAGCGTAGTGACGGACCGCTCATTCTGGTTGAATTTTGTGTTTGAATTTTGTTATATTTATGAAAACTTGAACTGTTTGTTATGAGGTGCTGATATGAGGCCAAATGAACTCATCAAAGAGATAGATAAATTGGATTTGTCTGAAAAATTGATACTCGTTGAAGATATTTGGGATTCAATAGCTCGCAGCAATTCAGAATTACCCTTACCTGAATGGCAAAAAGTTGAGCTGGACAAAAGATATAAAGAATACAAAAGCGGGAAGCTAACACTTCATGAATGGAAAGACGTTCATGAAGAACTAAGGAAAAAACATAAGTGAGGCTTCGTTAGACACAGAGGGCTAGGAATGACGTAGAGTTTGCATTCGAGTGGTACGAAAAGCAGAGGTGAGGTCTTGGATTTGAATTCTTAGACTGTATCGAGATAGTGGTAAGAGGCATACTCACTTTTCCTAAAATGTACCAGTTATGTTATTCGAATTTCCGCAGATGTGTTATCTGGAGATTCCCTTTTTCTATATTCTATACAATTGAAGATAAGGAAATAGTAATACATTCTGTGTTTGAAAATAGGCAAGATCCGAAGAAGCGGCCCTAAGATTCGATTTTTGGCAAAAGGGGATTTGATGTGGAAGAGTTTGGCCGAAAAGGTAAGTCAGATGCTGAACAACTAACATACGCTATGGAAAAAAAGAGATGTTTAATACGGGTGCGGGTAACTTCGCGGTATAATAGGCGTAGTTTATTTAAACTAATGAATAATTCCCAAGAAAAGGAGTCAAGATGAATTGGATGGAACTACTAAAAAATGAGATAGAATATACTTATAAAGTGACAGAGGGATTGATGAACCTTGTTGATGAGGAAAAGCTCGATTGGAAACCTTCTATGGGAAACAATTGGATGACAACCGGCCAACTTCTCATGCATTTAACCAACGCTTGTGGTACTGCCATTAGGGGATTCGTCACTGGTGATTGGGGGATGCCGGAAGATTTCGATCCCAGTAATATGTCGCCAGAGGAAATGTTGCCACCAGCAGAAAAGCTACCAACCATCGGAAGCATCGCAGAGGCGAAGAAGCTTTTGGCTGAGGACAGGAAAGTGGCACTCGATATTCTGGAAAAATGTGATGAGGACAAACTTGCCAATGAGATCGCTACAGCCCCCTGGGATTCAACCCAAATGGTCCTTGGACATCGCCTACTCCAAATGATAGGCCACCTCAACCAGCACAAAGGTCAACTGTTTTATTACCTGAAACTTCAAGGGAAATCGGTCAATACCAGTAATCTATGGGGCATGTAGGTACACTCTACTGCCATGATTTTTCTTCCCCGGGCATCCTACGGGGACCCTTTTACTTATAGAGAATAGAGACGGTAACGGTGATGTTCGCCTAATTCGAAGCATCAGATAACAAACTCTCAACGAAGGCGTACTTAAATATTGTAAACAATATTTTGTAACCCGCTTTAATTGTTCCAGTAAACGTGCCAGTGACTTTTGAAATACCAATTCTTTTTCGGTAGCTTACTGGCACTTCAGCCACGTTAAAACCTAATTTAGCGGCTTTCATCTGCATTTCCACGGTCCAACCAAAATTTTTATCCTTCATATTCAGTTCTAAAAGTTTGTCCCATTTGATCGCCCGGAAGGGGCCCAAGTCCGTATATTTATATCCCCAAAATAGCTTAATTAAAAATACAGCCAAACGATTTCCCCATCTTGCTTGTGGACGCAATGCGCCGGGTTCTGCATTACCCAGAGTGCGGGAACCAATAACCAGGTCGTAGCCCTCATCCATTTTCTGTAAAAGCTTTGGCAATTCATCCGGGTGATCGCTGTAGTCCGCATCTAAAAAGACAATGACTTCGGGATTCAAACTTTTGGCATAATCAATTCCTTTCAGGCAGGCATTACCATAGCCTCGCTTAGTTTCTCGCAAAACCATAGCCCCACCCCTTTTTGCACAAACTGATGTATTGTCCGAAGAATTGTTGTCGACCACAATCACTTCAGAATCAAATTCTCTGGGAATATCTCGCAACACGAATTCAATGGATTTTTCTTCGTTCAGGGCCGGGATTATGACCACGCTTTTCATCTTAAATCATTTACCTAAAATTAAATTAGTACTATTTTCACCTTCATTAAACAATAAATCAACGATTGAAAGGTTGGAGATAAAATTACCGAATTGCTGATGGTATAGTATTGGTTTTGATGAAATAAATTCTACTTCAAATCCATTTTTCTCGAAAATTTGTGTATCGAGATACCTTTTGCCATCCAAAAAGGAAAGATACGTTCTGCAGTTCAATTTCTCTAACAGGTTTATTAACCTCTGGTTCCCCTTCCCCTTTATGTTTAATTCCGAACCTAAATAAATTTTTGCTGGTACATGAAGTTCGTTCTTTATATACTCTATAATTTTTAAATTTAAATCCAACAAATAGCTCCAAGATTTATTAAATACGCTTTCAAAAAAATCAGAATATTTATCAAAATAAGCGGCATAAGTGTAATTTACCATCAGGGTTTTCCAATGTTTTCTTCTCCAGTCCTGAAAGACATTGATTTGAACCTGCTGAATCAATTGTCCCTTTCGTCCTTTTGTAAGTACCGGCACCGTTAACCACTGAACTCCCCGGGCTGTTTTTATTTTAGTACGGTTAATGTAATTATGCTTGGTAAATTGAAAATCATCTACCAAAACAAATATCTCTGCTTGAGCCATTTTATAAAAGAAGCTTACTAAAGGCAGGTAATTCGGATATTCAGCAGCTAAGATCATTAATTAAGGCGTGAGAGTTTTGGTGTATTTTTGCAAATAAGCTTTAATTTTTCCACTAATATCATCGTTTGCGGCACGCTTGAGGTTATTAAGACCATCCACATCATACCATTCAGGCAAAAGGCTGAAAGTTAGCCCGGCTTCAAGAGCACGATTGGTAGTGGTTTGCAAAACCTCAGATGAACTCCAGGGTATAGTTTCAAACAACTCTCGGTGTGCCCTTTTTAGTCCGATTAAATAATAGCCACCGTCTTGAGCAGGTCCCAGAACCAAATCGCGGGTATCTAAACGATTAAAAGCGTCGCCAATAAAGTGGGAAGGAAATGTGGGACTATCGCTTCCAATAATGACAATTTTATTAGCTCCGCAGTTCACCACATATTGAATCGAATGAAGGATCCGTTGTCCCAAATCTCGACCTTCTTGCGGAAAACAGTGAAATTTCTCAGGTAGAAGGAATTTGATATCCTCGAGTCGTTCCTGCGGTTCACAAGCAACAAAAATGTTTCCACTAAAAGCTTTTTGGACTAATTGGAACGTTAGAGCCATAAACAGATGATACAATTCTGCCGCCGCTTGATAGCCGATCTCGGCACCAAGACGCGTTTTGACTTTACCAGGGGTTGGGTACTTTACAAATATGATTATAGAATTCACTGAGACAGGCAAGGGCTATTTTTAGAGGCAATGACATTTAAAGCATTAGTCAATAATAAAATTTTCACCATTGGTTTATCTAATACTGGTTCCCCATCTAAATGGATTAATGCAGGTTCTTTGCGTTCAATCGTGACAGCCGGGCATTTGTGAAATTCTGCATAGCGATATTTTTGAACTTGACCTTTAAACAATTTAGGAATGGCGCTGAATAATTGTAAAAATGTAAGTTGATGAACAATGCAAATATCGAATAGACCATCATTTATTTTTGCCTCAGGGGCAATGATTGCGCCATTTCCATATTGCTGCCCATTAGCAACTGCAATTACAAATGGATTTATTTCCAAAATGTTACCATCAAAACAAATTTTTAACCATTCCGGTTTATACACAAAAAATTCTTTAGCGCTAAGATAAAAATAGGGAATAGGTCCCCGTCTGGAAAATTCATTAAATCTTTTACCAACCACCGCATCAAATCCAACGCCAGCCACGCCGAAAAAATAACGGTCATTGGCCTTACCGACATCTATTGAAAAAATATTTTCTTCTAAAATTAATTGGCAGGCGGGTTCCATTTTTTGTGGGATATTTAAACTTCGGGCCAAACCATTGCCAGAACCGAAAGGGATGATTCCCATTGGGACTGCAGTGTTCACGAGTCCAGAACCAACCTCATTTATAGTACCATCACCCCCAATGGCTATTACGAAGTCGGTTTTGTCTTTTACAGCTTGTTGTGCAAATTTTGTTGCTTCACCACGTCTCGAGGTTTGTTTTAAAGTAATCTCATGGCCTTTTGGAGTAAAGTAATCTACCACGAAATGTATGACCTTTTCTTTATTTCTTATCCCACCCGCAATGGGATTTAAAATTATAGTTGTCTTTTTTTTCATTAATGTGCCGTTGTGAAATTCTCTGTAGAAAAAGCCTTAATTTAACAGGTTAAAGATATTGATATTTTTACATTTTGTCAATCTTTTTTGTACAAAAAAACCCTGAAAGTATAACCTTCAGGGTTAATTTATTTTTTGTGAAATATTTACCCAAAAATTTCACCGGTAGGATAATTTTTTCCTGAAAGGCTGAATTTTACAAATGGTTCTGCCTGCAAAGACCCGGTGACCATCGCCAATAGGAATAACTTCTGAATCTTTTGTAAAAAAGCCTGTGGGGGTTTTGGCCCCGATTCTTACCGTAGATACCAAAGGTTTGGATAAAATACGATAGCGGACTCCAATGAATGAAGAGTGAAGTGTAAACCCAGAGACGTCCTTTAGCAAGAGTCCACGCCCCAGTAAAAAGTTGAGATGAACTACAAGATAAGAAAGAATCAAGCAGCAATGAAAAGAGAGTTTTGCACATTATTGATTAAGATTTAAAGCAAATCAAAGCCCTTAACGAAAATAAATCTGGAATTCTTGAACAATGTTCCCGTTATCTGAGCTTTCTTTTTTAAATATTTTGGATTGTGCAATAATTCGTGGGTTGCGTTCGTATGAACAAAACTCCAAATAGTACCATCTTCAGATTTCAATCCAGATCGATGTGTTGCTGGGTCGTGTTTGTACTGTCCTTTACTAACTCCTTCACTGTGGGATAAGATTTCGCAGTCTAAACAAATAATTTCACCTTTTAGTTCACCAGATTTGGCACTATTTTCGACTTTGGTCAGATTCGATGATACATGAGTAGAGCCTTCTACCATCATTCGATATGTCGGGAATAGAACGAGAAAAGCCATTACAGCCAAAGCAAATGAGGCGGCGACCGGACGATAAATAAATACGGTTTGCATCAACTCCAAAAAACTAGGCCGTTCGCCATTTCGGACTAATTGACGGCGAATACGCCTACGCAAATACATAGGAGCTTTCAATGTGGGTAATTTCTCTTGTACTGTCTCCTTTAATTTCTTTTCGTTTAAATAACTTTGATAGCAGTTTGGACAACCATCTAAGTGAACTTTTACCTCCTTTCTAATCGAAGTCGCCAGCTCATTATCGATATAACCTGTAATCAAAGGGGCAAAATAATAACAATCTTTTTTCATCTTTTTACAATACCTCCATTTAATCTATTAAATAATTCACGTAATCGAATACTCTTACTTTGAATTTTTGATGAAACCATGTTTAGTGGCATATTCTTTTAAATGAGTTTGAAGCTGTCGTCGCGCTCTGGACAATCTTGACATCACAGTACCAATAGGGCATTCAATAATTTCAGCGATTTCTTTATAGGTAAATTCTTCAACATCAGCTAATAAGACCACCATTCTAAATTCACTAGACAATTGAGCCAAAGCAGATTGAATTTCATCATCAAAAATACCATTATAATTTATTTCATCAAGATTCTGTTTATGTAAATTAGTTTCTTCTATTCCTGCTATAGTATAATCAACTTTTTCAAATGAGACTTGAAGGGGTTCTCGAGACTTTTTCCGGTATTGATTAATGTAGGTATTGGTTAGTATTTTAAAAATCCATGCTTTAAAATTGGTTCCTTTTTCAAATTTATGAAAAAATCGAAATGCACGAACATAAACATCTTGCACCAAATCTTCTGCATCAAGTTCATTTCTTGTCATTCTCAAAGCTGTGCTATATAAAGAATTCATATACTCAAAAGCTAATTCCTCAAACTCCTGCCTTTTTTGATTAGCGGAATCAGTTTTTTTATTAGAAATGTATGGCATTATTCCTAAAAATTTAGAGCTCCAATTATGTCCAAAAGATGTCAACACAAAGTTTTAAATATTTATTCCAAACCTCATAAATCTGACTCATCTTTCCAATGCACAATACGCCATTTTTCATCAATTTCACTTTGTGCAAAAGTAAAAATCGCCGTACCTGTCAATATAAAATTGAACTCCGAGCTAAAAAGATTTAAACTAAACCGAATAAAAATTTTTTCGAAGTTACCGTCCCTTGTAGAAAAAATCTTATTCAACCAAACCAATTCAATCACATCAAAAGTTCTAAAAAGTCTGCCAGTCGTCTTGAGATCAACATCTCTTCCCCAAGTAACAAATCCACCAGAAGGTCCTAAATTTGGATCGAAATACTCAAACACAAAAGATTCATCCAAAACATCACTGTAAAGTAACGAATCTTTAAATGTGTAGGCATATCTAAAATTTTGAAGTACTTCATCCGGTGTTAGTTGTTCAGTTATTACATTAGAAGTGTCCAGGGATTTATCCAATTCAGGCGCAAAGGGATTAAAACACCCGACATTAACTAAGAAATAAATTAGAGGTGTACAGGAATAGAGGCGCGAGAGGTACAATAGCTTTCTTTTTTTTGAAAATTTGGTCATGAAATGCTAAGGCAATTAAGACCATGAATTGAAATAAAAAAGCGGTGCTCCTACAAAAAGCACCGCTTAGAAACTAAATTTATCATTTTTATGACACAGGTCTATCTTAGCTTAAAAATAACAGGAATGCTGACCCAAACTTTTACAGGTTTATCTCTTTGTAGCGCTGGTTTCCATTTCACGCTTCTGATCGCTGTGACCGCAGCTTCATCACACCCGCTATGTCCAAGAGATTTAAGTATTTTTGTTTGAATGACTTCCCCTTTTTCTGATACCAAAACGTGTACAATGACGCGCCCCTCAATTCCAACCTTACGAGCAATTTCTGGATATTTCAAAGCCCTTTGAATCGCAGCAAAGCCACCAATAGGCTGCGGAGGTTCATCGTAAGCCACAAAAATTGCAGCGCCTTCATCTTCTAAGGGTTCCGGAGGTGGAGGAATTTCAGTCAAATCGATAAAATTCGTAGTTTCAATAGTCACGTCTTCGGGTACATCCTCACTTTCTGTCGGAATTGGAATTGATGGTTTTGGTGGTGGTGGAGGTAACTTTATCTGTTCGGTTTGAGGAATGTCTTCAACCTCAATAGTGACATCAACGGTTTCTGTTTCCGTCGCCTCCAATTTGATTGCGCGGAACAACTGAAACAAAACCACCATGAGAATTAGAGCAAGGACTAAACTAAGCTCAAATACCTCGCGGTATTTTAATTTTAAATTTGCTTCGGGATTTTTTTTCATAATACTACCTCATAATGCTGGTTTAGCTGAATAATTAATATTTAAAGCATCTGCTTCTCTTAATTCTTCATGGATATCCGTCACCAAGCCCATTTTGGTGTTTTTATCGATCTTTAAAGAGACTACTTTTAACGGATGCATGGGATCAATACGTTTTTGATACATAATTGTCGAAATATCTTTTAAGTCGATTAATTTATCATCAATGGAGATTTGTCCATCCTTACCAACCCATAAATAGGCTACATCTCTCTTTCCTTGTAATTTTTCAATTTTTCTGGCATCCGGAAGCCTAATTGGTAAACCTGAAAATTCTTTGAATACGGAAGACACCATGAAAAAAATCAGAAGTAAGAATACAATATCTGGCAGAGATGCTAAAGGTATGCCGGATTGAGCTTTTTGTTTACCTTCAAATTTCACCTTTTCTCTCTCCTACTTTCAAAAAAATATTTTTATTATTAATGTAATTACTTTTCCGGTTCTGCGATAGAGATACGGGTAGCTTCGGCAACTTTTAATTCATCCAAAACCTTGACATAAACATCATACTCTGTTTCTCTATCGGCTTTTACAGAAATTATGAGATTGGGATTCTGATCAATTTTTCTTCTTACAATTTGATTGATTTCTTCAATTTGAATAATTTCGTTGTCCAAAAGGACTTCTCCTTGAGCATTTATCAGCAGGTTGGTAATGTTTTTGCTCCGTACTTTGGTTTCCTGACCTTTAGCCGGCAGGGTAAGACCAATTCCTTTGTCTACATCTATTGTTGTGGTAACAAGAAAAAAGATCAACAAAAGAAATGCTATATCAGCCAGGGAAGCCAAAGGTATCTCGGCTGACCGAGATTTTTTCTTTTCGACTAACATAAAATGAATCTCCGTAATCAATAAATTCAAATATGTACGAATTTGTTTGAAATACCCCCTTCGTTATTCAGGATCATCTGAATGTTTCTTAAGCAGCTAAAGCACCCTTTTTCTTTCTTTCCATTTCAATGAGAGTATCCACGAAATCGACAGAACTTTCTTCCATATCCACGATAAGCTTATCGACTCTTGAAACGAAAAAGTTGTTAAAGAATTGAGTAATGATTGCCACGATTAAGCCAAATAAAGTCGTCAACAAGGCTACAGAAATTCCGCCTGCAACAATGGAAGGAGAAATATCATTCGCTTTTTCAATGGCATTGAAGGCTTCAATCATGCCCCAAACGGTTCCAAGAAACCCAAGCATAGGCGCGATACTCACTATTGTAGCAAGCCAGACCAGTCCTTTTTCTAAAAATGCCATTTCAATAGTACCAGCATTCATGATGGCTTTTTCAACATGCTCGATACCTCGGTCGACTCGTAATAAACCGGCGTGAAAGATAGACGCGACAGGGCCGCGCGTATTTGCACAGACCTCAGTAGCCGCCTCCACTCCCCCCTCGCTTAATGCATTTTTAATTGTTCCTAAAAACTTTCGAGTATTAATTGATGCACGTGAAAGAGTCCACAATCGTTCTAAACTGATAGCAATGCCAAAAATCAACAAAACGAGAATTGGCCACATCATAAATCCACCCTTGTTGAAAAGTTGCAATAGATCCATTACTTTTTTTCCTCCCTTTGAATTTGTAAATAAAAAGAACCCGAATTATTTTTTTTCTATTCTTAAAATTTACAAAAGTATAAATAATTTTTGTTTAAAAGTCAACATTTTTTTTATTTTACAATTATCAATCCGATAGAGAACACTTCTTAACCTTCTATATTGAGCCCTACCATAATCGCGGCTTCAGAAAAATATTTCAAAGCCTCCTGAATTTGTCTATCCTCTGCAACTTCAACTTGATAATATTCTTTAGAACTCCAAAGATGCCTCGCGATTTGACTTTTAATTCGATGTTTAATAAATGTAAGGTCTTTTTTAAAATCTTCTTCGTTTAATGGGATTTCTTTAGATAATGCCAATTTTTTAAACTCGCTTAGCATATAATTACTAACACTGAATTCGTCTCTGAATGTAATAAAGTTACGCTTTAACTCCGGGTGTGTAGTCGTATAACTCGAGCCATAATCGAGAAATATTCGTCCTCGGATTAGATGGCCGGTGGTCTTTGTTATCCGATCACTCTTAATATGTATGTCCGGCGTGATACCTCCACCCCCAAAAACCTTTCGGCCTGTACTTGTAGTAAAAATTGGCCTATTTGTGGTACTATCGGAATTTGCATTCGGATCAAAATCATCATAAGCTTCAGAAATATAATCAGGCAATCCATTATCATAAGAACGCTGAATAAGTCGGCCACTTGGCGTGTAATACCGCGCGGTCGTGACACGGAGAGCTGAATGGTCTTTAAGATTGATTTGACTCTGAACTAAGCCTTTTCCAAAACTTGTTTCACCCACGATTATACCACGATCCCAATCCTGGATTGCACCAGCAACAATCTCAGAAGCGCTAGCCGAACCATGATCAATTAATATAATTAAAGGGAATTTACGGTGGGTATTCTCGGTGGTAGAATAATAGTCTTCATTTGAACCCTGGATGCGTCCACGAGTGTAAACGATCCGTTTTCCGCCATCGATGAATTTATCAGCCATTGCCACAGCTTGCTCTAAAAATCCACCAGAATTACCTCTTAAATCTAAAATCAGACATTTCATTCCAAGCAACTCTAATTCTTTTAGCGCTCTCTCAAATTCATCGTCTGTGGTCTTGGCAAACCTACCAACTTTAATGTAACCAGTCTTTTTATCAATCATAAAAGAGGCTGTTATGCTGTAAATTGGAATCTTATCCCTGGTAATGGTCAAATCGAATGATTCTTCAAGGCCAGGGCGTTGTACAGTGATTGTAACCTGAGTACCCTTTGGGCCTCGAAGTTTGTTCATAACTTCCTGTTCAGTAATTCCGTAGGTTGAAACGCCTTCAATTTTGATTATTCGGTCTCCCGGTCTTAAACCCAAGCGTTCAGACGGTGAATCAATGATAGGTGCAATCACGGTAGGAATTTTATTATTAACCACAAACTCAATCCCAATTCCTTCAAACTCTCCTTCAAACTGTTCATTGATCTCCTTCATGCGATCGGCCGGTATATAAACCGTGTGGGGATCCAATTCTTCCAGCATACCCTTGATAGCACCCGTCACTAACTTTTCAGGTTCTACATCCTCAACATAATACTGTTTTATGACCTGGATTACTTGCATAAAGCGCTGGATTTGGTCATAGATATTCCCGCCAGTCGCCCAGAGCTCCAATTTAAAACTTATGCCAAGCAAGAGCGCAAAAATTATTAAGTATCTCGTTTTGAATTTTTTCATGACTAAATCCTATAATTCTTCAATTAATATTGACACAGTGTTTTCCCACACATTTTCAGGTTCCAATTTAAATTTCCAATTTGGAAAAACCACCGAACTTTGATAAACACGCTCAAATCCACTTTCTGATTGAGAGATCGTCTCAATAGGGAATCTCCAGAAACTTCCGGCTGTTTCTAACTGGATTGAAATGCATAATCTCAACCATTCATCTTTTAATTGTGCCTCATTTGAATTTACAACTTCACCCACACTTCTTAGTCGAGAATCTTCAAGATGATGTCCTGGAAAAATGTAATATCTATTGTCAGCATCCCCGGCCAACAGAGCAAAATCCAATTCACTCCCAAACCAGAAAGTATGAGTATTTTTACCTAAATTTTTTATTTTGTAAGTAATTTTTAGTTCCGCTTTTGAATTTACCAGCGATATTATTTTCTCCAGTCTCACTGGCAGGAATTCCCCCTCTCTCCAAACCTGGCCATTTCTCCATAAACGTAAGATCAAACCGTTTTTACACTTTTCAATCTCATATTCATAAGGCTTTTTAATAAAATACCCTTCTTCAGTATATTTACTTTCCGCAAACTCTATTAATGAAGTACCCTCCTTCAAAAAGTGGTCCAACAGGGACATTCTCCGATACCAATCGTAAAAAAGTAATTTTTCAAGTCCCTTCTCTTTTGATACAGCTAAATCATGAATACTTAGTAAATACTCATCCGGATTATTACTGTGATTTTTAATTTTTTTAAGCTTTTGGTGGTAACTCTCCTCCCTCCGTGTCATGGTATCGAGTAAATTTATGGCCATAGGCTTGAAATCCAGTTCAAATAAACTTCCCCCCTTTTCAGGAGCGAAATAGAGATTCAAGGCTTTGTTAGATAAAACCACTTCTTCCAATCCATCGCCATCATAATCAAATACTTTATAATTGGTCCAACCATTTTCATATTGCGCCGGATTTCTTTCCAATTTATCTAAAATTCTTTCGGCTTGAATAAATTCATGATAGGTGGCATAACGTAAATGATTTAAATATATGCCTCCAAAAACACCATGCCAATAAGGACAATTACACTGGCCCGCCCAGAGATGGTTTTGAGCTCGTTTATAATTATCGTCCGATCCTTTACTTTTTTCAAGTTGAGCTAACCGGTGACTTATGTGAAGCATTTTTTTATGCATATTATTGGACTCCGGGTACTTAGCCATAAAATTGCGCCAAAAACCGCCCCTTACAAACACTTTATATTTTTCATGTAGACCACACTGCTTTAGTTTTTCTTCAAATTTCTCATAATCATGAATGGCTTTTGTAGGCATTGCCCATTCCATCATTTCTCGGTAGGACGAGGCTGGTAGATATATGCGGCCTAAGGGTTTAATTTTTTCCAGAGCTTCGGAAAAATGCAAGATCCTAATCCAATCTGAGTTAGCTTCTAATGCCTGATAAAAGCTTTCTATCCATCCGTTCTGATAGCAGTGCTCATGAGTACCCGGCCAGATACCAAATTTTTCGCCATCATCCGCAAATACAATCAGAGTTTGTTCATCTTCCGTAGCCAAAGAGCGCAAATATTCAATAGTCTTTTCAGGAGGTTGAAAAGGGATGGTGTATCTAAGGGTTTCACTGATGGGAAAAAGATAAACTGTAGCTCCTTCTTCTTCGGTGATGTAATAACCAAATAATTCATGTTCTTGAAGTCCGGCGTTTTTAAAATGAGAGTCATCAAGCACAAGGTATTTGACTCCAGCCTCATAACATGGTTTCGGTAAATGCGGTTCCCAAATTCGTTCTGCTAACCACATGCCTTTTGGTTCGTAACCTATCTTTTCTTTAACAAATTTAGTAAGCTTATTTATCTGTCCAATCTTATCTCTATATGGAATGACCGCGATAATGGGCTCATAAAATCCGCCCGTCATCATCTCAATTTGACCGGATTCAACAAGTTTTTTTAGACGGGGGATGAATTCGGATTTGTGTTTTTGAATCCATTGCAATAGAATCCCGGTGTAGTGTTGTGCTACACGAATCTTGGGATGCTTTTCTAAAAGTTCAAGAAATGGCAAATAAGCCTTTTGATAGGCTTCCTCAAGTACAAAATCAAAATTACCAACTGGTTGATGATTGTGGATACCAAAAGCTATGTTGATCTTTTTCAAATTCTTTCCTTAGCATGCAAACCTTTAAAAGATAACTTTTTTTTGAACCCCTGTCAAGAAATTTGTGGGATTGATAGAACTAAAATCTGAAGATAGAAATTAGTTCAAGAATAAGGACGTGCCGACTACAATTCCAGACCGAACGAAATCCTGTGCGTATCTCCCAAATTTGAATCAAAAGGGATGAACCCGTAGTCTAAATGGTAGCGCTTAAAATTCAGACCAAAACCTCCCCCAAAAACCTTATTGTCAAAACCTGTTTGGTAGCCAAATCTGAAAGCAATCTTTTGTTTTACCAGAATTTCCGTTCCAAAATTAGCTCTAAAATCCGTTTCAAACACCTTTACTGCGTCTGCTGCTAAAAGAATGACTCCACCGAGAGATTCCACTTCAATAGGATACGCCACACCGATTCGAATGGTCTTAGGTAATTTGATGGATTCATCCATCAGCGTACCCATGGAACCAAAATTTTTGGCCACAAAAGCCAATCTAATTCTATTGTCAAATGGCTGAAAATTCACACCTAAGTCAACAGCAAAACCCGATGCACTTTCGATGAATATTTTTTCATACAGATATTTAACAGTTATTCCGCCCTTCAACGTAGAACTGAAATTATGGCCATACGACACTCCAAAGGCGATGTCATGGGCCTCGACGGTTCCCAAAGGCTCCTCGGAGGGGATCTCCCTGCGCTGAATTCCACCCACATTGTTAGAATAAAAACTTAAACCAATGGCTCCTTTGAAGGCTGGAAATGCAAAGGCTAAAAATTCGCTTGAAATGTCCTGAATCCATTCAGTATGGGTAAAAGCTAATTGAGAACGGTTCACCAAGCTCAAGCCGGCTGGATTCCAAAAGGTTGCTGACGCCTCATCGGCAACGGCTGTGTAGGCTTCTCCTAAACCCCCTGCACGACCTCCGACGCCTAATTTAAGAAAGGCTAATCCTGTGGTTCCACCTTGACTTAGACTTTGATTTACAGAAAATAAAACTAATAAAATGATTAGGCTTAATGTTTTATTCTTCAATTGAAACTCCTATGTTACAAATCCAAAATTGCAAATCACAAATAAATTCCAATGACTAAATGAGCCATGCTACTTTGATTTTTTAATGGTAGATACTAAAACTGAAAGGCCCAGGTAAATACATGTTCTTCTTCCGGGCGATTTCCCGCCGATGAAAAGGCATAATTTAATTGAGATCTTTTCCCAAATAATTCAAAAATGTAACCAGCTCCGGCTGTTATCGATTCATTATCATAACCGCCACGGAGCATGAATCCTTGTTCAAAAATAGTCTCAACGCCTGCGTGAATCCTGCTATCTAACTCTTTACTGTCCTCGAAATCAAAGGCGAATGTCATGCCAGGCACCCGAGGCACCTTGACGGCTATTCCAGTATGTACTATTTTGGGGAATTTGTTTATGTCCTCCGAGCCGTCTTCCCCATAGATTTTATCAGTGTTCCAAGTATATTTAGAATTGATATCTTTAATAGAAATTCCCAAGCTTATCCAGGGATAAGGGACTAAAAGAGCGCCAAAATCAAAACCAACGCCAGTAGCAGAAACCGTCTCACCGTTTAAACCCACATCCGGAAAACGGTTCCATAACACTTTGACAGATAATCCAAAAGAGAGAGCCTTTACTGGATTTAAAGCAAACGAGAAGATAAATGCATTTTCAGAATTTGACAAATCATCAAAATGACGGCCATCGCTATCACGGCCATCAATGTTATCCACGCCGGCTCGAATCCAGGAAAGGGCAAATCCGCCATCGATGGCCCGTTCTTCGCCCTCCTCTACTTTCGGATGAATCGGAACACCAAATCCCAAATAGGTGAATTCCCGGTCCAGAGATAATATTCGAAAAGAGGTCATTAATTCTTTCTTTTCAAGAAAGGGCAATCCGGCAGGATTGTAATAACTGGCCTCTATCCCGCGAGCTAAGGCGGTATAAGCATCTCCCATGGCTTTGGCCCGGGCACCAATCCCTAATCGAAGAAAAGCGCCGACGGTTCCACCTTGAGTAAAAGAAGATGCGGGAGAAAAAATTGTTATTATGATGGCTGTAAAAAATGATAAGACTTTGACCATATGATTGTCCAGTTAGCTCAGTAAAGGTTGTTATATTATCATAACGGAAACCAAAAGAACAACCGATTACCGGAAAGTATCGGATTTGTACATTCTATCTATCCGATAGTTTCTGTAAATTCGACGTTCTAATTCTTTGACTTCACCAAAATGTTTCTCTCCATCTAATTTAACACGATGAGCTTGCCCCAAAATGTTCCTTCACCTTTTAAATCAATGCGGTAAAAAAAAATCCCATTATCCACTTGAAAACCTCTGGCATCTCTACCGTCCCAGATTTCATAAAAATCGCCATTAGCCGGACGCGGTTTATTTTCAACAACCGTGGCTACAAACTCCATCGCAAAGTTGTAAATTTTTATGGTTACCTGGGTGGCTTTTGTCGTATTGTATTGAAAGCGCACGTGCCCGATGCCGTCTAATTTGTTATGTACATTAGGAGAAAATGGATTAGGGTAGGCATAAGTTCTGGGGCTGCCTTCCTTACCAGTAGGTTCAAAGGTTTGAAAAATTTCCCAGGTAAAACCGTTATCGGAGGTTTTCGCTAAACCATCTGGAGAACCGACCCAGAGGGTGTGCTCTTCACTTACCCCGACCGTAAAAAATTCATTTGACAAAATTTGTCTAGAACCTGTTTGGTTTACAATACTTGGAAATAGCGCCCAGGTTTCTCCCCCATCGATGGATTTAAAGAGTCCATTATTCGTGGCCACGTAGACCACAGAGTCATCGAAAGCAAAATTGTGGGCAAATTCTCCTCGCAGGGCTGTGCGCCAGCTAAAGCCCTGGTCCTCACTCCAGGAAATGCCCCGAAATTCGGAAGTATCCTCGGTGGCGCTGGTGGTTTCAATAGTAGCCGCCCAAATAATATTCTTGCCGCCATATTTTTGACTGGCAATCGCTACCACAAAATTCCCTGAAATAGGCTCAGCTTGATTGGCGTGGCTGAAATTGGTCCAAGTACGCCCCCCGTCCGTAGAACGGTTAACACCTCCGGCCGTCCCAACCCAGAGTATGCTGTCTGCGACAATAACGGAAAAGGCTCGATGGTTTAAATTAGCCAGTGGATCAAAAAGAAAGGAATCAGGAGTCACTACAATAAAGGAATCAGGAGTTATTAATTCCAAAGATTGACCAAAGGTGTCGGCCTTTCTTAACCCACCGCCAAAGCTCGTAATCCAGACCTCTGAGCCACGCAGTGCAATGTCAAAGGTAATGTTTTGAACATTTGTAGGGCCCGGCTGTGGAACCAGAGTCCAATTCTCTCCGTCATCCAAAGAAAAAGCTAAACCACCACCAGCTTGAAATTCGCCAACTTCGGTAGTGGTATCAAAACCCGTGGCCACCCAAATAACATCGTCGGAAACAGCCAGGGCTGAAACACTGCCTTTGCCGATACCCTGCTCAACGCCATAAGAAATAAAGGATCTTCCCCCGTCAGAAGTTCTGCTTAGACCGGCACCGGTGCCAAACCAAATGATATTGCCGTTCACAAGAATATCTAAAACAGTATTACTTGCAAGACCCGCGATTGACTGAACATCCATTCGGAAAGAGTCTTTATGTAAAACTTGAGCAGAAGAAATATTGAGCCAAGTCAATGAAGATAATATTAAGATAACAAATGATTTGAGCTTTGGATTCATGGAGAAATAATTTCCTTTTGTAATCTGTTCACCACGGACACTCACGGAAATTTCACGGAATTACAATGAAATCGATAAGCATTATTTATTTCTACAATTCTTAGTCTTCAGTGATACTCCGTGTTGATCCGTGGTAGATTAATAGTTCTTTCTTCTTATTCTACTACCGTTAGAATGTGTTCGATAGTATTGCTAACGAGGCCGGACTTATCCTTAGCCTGAAAAACAAATATAAAATCTCCTGGAGTCACCCCTTGCGAAGGTAAAAATATGTTTCTGCTGTAAATTCCGTCCCCTGCCCGAACATCACCCGATTCGTCAACTTTACCATCGTCAAACAATTGGATGGGACTATTGGTCGCTTCTTGACCGCTGGGTAGAAAACTTCTAAATTTTACTGTATCAATGTCTGCCAGTCCTTGTGGATCTTTAACTCTAATAGTTATTAAAATTTTTGTAGCTTGAGTAGGATTAATTTTTACCCGGTCTGGAGCAACAAGATTTGAAATAACCGGGGCATTATCAAATGCGATGGTTAAAATATGCTCAACAGGGGTACTAAAAGAATTTGATTTATCCTTAGCTTGAAAAACAAGTTTAAAGTCAATCGGCGATACTCCATCAGTTGGTAATTGTAATATACTACTAAAGACACCATCTCCAACTACCAAATCTCCGGAAACCGTTGAGTTGCCATCATCAGCCATAACTTGTGGGCTGTTTTCAGCCTCCTGCCCATCCGGCAGGATGATTCGAAATTGCACGGTATCAATATCTGAGAGTCCCTGGGGGTCCGAAACCTCTGCTGTAATTAGAACTTGATTCGTTTCTTTAGCGTTAACGATGTCCGGAGCGCTTATTTTAGAGATTACCGGTGCCCCCACAATCTTAAATCTCCCTCGAATTGAAACAATGACAGCTTGACTCACATTCCCGGCCTTGTCTTTTGCTTGCAAACGAATAAAATGATCGTTTGTTTCTTTTATTAAATTCGAGGCTAATGTAACTGAAAATATACCGTCACCAGCAATTTCATCCCCTGAGTTTCCGTTGTCAAAAAGTTGTCGTTCCAAAATCGGGGTAGGATGAGCCGGGGGAAAAAATTGCAGCACGACTTTTTGAATGTCAGAAAGACCTTCCGGATCTTTCACACCCGCGGTAACAACAAAATCGAAAGAAGAATCAATGGGTACAGTCTCAGGCGCCACAACATCCATGATCTCGGGCGGTAAATTCTCTGTACCACTTAATACTTTAAATGTGGCCAGTAGAGTATTGCTCAGGTTACCACTCGCATCCTTTGCAAACACCTTTAAACTAAAATCCCCGGTATCGTTCTGAGCGAAGCTTCCATCTATTTGGTTTGAATACACACCGTCCTTTGGAATAATGTCTCCTGAGGTACCGTCATCAACCAATTCACCTTGCTTAACCGATGAGCCAGAACCTACTTTAGAAATTTCATACCGCACCTCTTGAATGTCTCCGATTCCTTGCGCATCTTCCACGTTAACAGATATTAGATGTTTCCTCGGAGAACGGTTATACACAAGAGAAGGAGCCACTAAATTCGAAATTACGGGTTCGGGATTCTGTGGAGCCTGAAATGGTTGATCCTGGGAACAGCTCCAAAAGCTGGCTAAGATCAAAATACTCAGAAGATACGTAGTTTTCTTGTAGTTTTTAACGAACCAACGAAGCATTCTTGTTAAGATACTCCTCCCAATGATTTGACACCTCCATTAAATCGTTTGCGATGAAATCTGCGTCCTTTAAATAGCGGCGATCTAAGGTCGTGGTTAAAGCTACGACTTTCATTCCGGTACTTTTTGCGGCTTCAATGCCCAAAGGGGCGTTTTCAATGACCAAGCAGTGACGGGGCTCAACATTTATTACACGGGCGGCTTTCAAGTAGGCTTCTGGATTGGGTTTGCCTTCATGAACCTCATCTCCCGTAACCGTTACATCAAATTTTGAAATGATTTCAGGATTCAGGACTACTTCTACATTTTTTCGGTTGGAACCAGTTACGAGTCCAATTTTTATGCCTTTTTGTTTTAAGCGTTGAATTAATACTTCTGCGCCGGGTTGTAATTTTGCTTCCGTTATCTTTTGATAGTACTGCTGCTTTTTTTTGATAAAATCAATTAATTCATCTTGGGAAATGTCATACCTCCAGTCTTCAAAAATTTTAAGCGCTAACTCAAAAGAACGGCTGCCTTCTGTTAACAGTATATCTTCGGGCTTAACGGGTATATCATAATCACTAAAAACGGCTTGCCAGGCTTTCACGTGAAATACCATGCTGTTAACCAAAACTCCGTCATAATCGAAAAGCACCGCTTGAATCAATAAATCTCCTACTGGCTGCAATGAGGCTTTTAAAAATTGCTTCTTCATTTAAGAATCAAACAATATATGGTTTTTAAAAAGCATTTTCAAGCAATATTTTATCAATCTTAGAAATCATCCGATGACTCGGAGTCATCTCATGATTTACAGTGCAGTAAGAACATCGGATCACAGAAATTATCGGATGGATCGAAGCGTGACCAAAAAGTCCGAAATTTCTCAAGCAAACGTCCTCGTCTGCGCTCTAAGTTGCTGTTAATACGTTAAGCTTGGACGCCCAACTGAGCAGATTTAGCAGTTTTCAGTCACGCTTTTAGGAAACGCTATGAGGTGCTGTCATTGTGAGTCCGCGACAGCGGACGAAGCAATCCCATTGTGACATTCGCAGGAGATTGCTTCACTTCCGTTGGTCGTTCGCAATGACATAAATACAAAGGAATCGTTTCCGAGATTTAAAGCAATCCCGACGCGTCGGGATTGTGATAGCTTCTAGTGTCATGTCAAGTAAATAATATTGGGTATTTCTGTTGACTTTTAACATATTTCATAGTATATTCCCTCAAAGCCATAATATTGACAAAAGCTTTGCGGTGAGCAATGAAAAAACACAATGTTCGATTATCCAGAGATGAGCGTGAGAAATTAAAGAAATTGACAACATCAGGTCGAGGCCCTGCACGAATGTTTACCCGGGCGCGGATATTGCTTAAAGCAGACCAGAGCGATGACGGTCCTGGATGGCCCGATGAAAAAATTAGCGAAGCATTCGATGTAACTGTGCAGACGGTCGAAAGAGTTCGTAGACAACTTGTAGAAGAAGGATTCGAGGCCGTTTTATCTCGGCGAGAATATAAGCAGAAAGTTTCTCGCAAAAAAATTGATGGTGATGTAGAAGCGCGGTTGATTGCTCTTTCGTGCAGTGAACCGCCAGAGGGGCGAGCCAGATGGACACTACGTCTGTTAGCAGACAAGATCGTAGAACTTGGATATGTGGAAAACATTTCCCATGAAGCCATCCGACAAACATTAAAAAAAACGAACTTAAACCGTGGTTGAAACAGATGTGGTGCATTCCACCGGCAAACAATGCTGCCTTTGTTTGTGCTATGGAGGACATCCTTGAAGTTTACAGGCGACCTTATAATCCGGACGAACCACTTGTATGTATGGATGAAATAACCAAACAATTGACCAAAGAAACACGCCGGACAGTAGCCGCGGAACGCGGTAGACCTGCTCGTGTTGATTATGAATATGAACGCAATGGCGTCAGTAATCTGTTCATGTTCTACGAACCTTTCGGTGGCAAACGGTATGTTTCGGTAACGGCTCACAGAGCCAAAATTGATTGGGCTTTTCAGGTAAAAGAACTGCTGGATACTCATTATCCCAATACAAAGAAAATTGTTTTGGTTATGGATAATCTCAACACTCATACTGGAGCCTCATTATACGAAGCTTTTCCGCCACAGCAAGCCAGGCGACTGTTGGAGCGATTGGAAATACACTATACTCCCAAGCATGGCAGCTGGCTCAATATTGCTGAAATCGAATTGAGGATTCTGTCAACTCAATGTCTAAATCGCAGAATCCCTGACAAACATACATTAGAGCGCGAAGTGACTCAATGGCAAAATCAGCGCAATTTTCTCAAAGCCAAAGTCGACTGGCGCTTTTCATCTGATGATGCCAGGATTAAGTTAAAACGATTATATCCTACGTTATTAGCTTGACACGACACTAGATTGGGAACACCGCTACCCATATATGTTTCAAGCCCAAAGCTCAGTCATACATGGTGATTGGAAGGACCTAAGACTTAACCACATCACAAAGGAAGGTGAGTTCTATCATCCTCAACTAGAACATGATTCTGTCGATCCCAGGTACCTCTGTCCTACAAGTCTACTGTGCCTGAACGCTTTGATTGACTTCCTCAAATGGAATGAATCAGATCCAGGTGATTACCTAACAAATACAGCGGAGTCGCTTGGTAATGTTATTTTTACAGTTGATAAGCACCATGAGAAAAATGTCACCTCAAAAAAAGAGGTCTATTGACTACAGGTAATAGGATAACCCTACCAACAGCTTGAGCCGACAAAGGGCTCGGACTTT
>JBHIAC010000041.1:0-21990 GCA_046758365.1 bacterium | reverse complement strand
AATGCCGTTACAGTTCTTATGGGCGTCGAACTAATTTTAAATGCCGCTAATATCAATTTTATTGCATTTGCCAGATATGTGGATACGGATTTAGATGGTCAGCTCTTTGCTGTATTTGTAATTGTGACCGCGGCCGCGGCTGCTGCGGTTGCCTTAGCCATTGTTTTAAATCTATATGAGCGTCTCCGATCCATTGACCTTGATAAAGCGGATTTATTGGCTCGATGAGGATAAAAAAATTAATGTTTAATTTTGAAGTAGGCAAGCCTTTATGATTCCAGACGAAATTACCAGCACCATTATCATTTTACTTTTACCTTTAATAGCTTTTATCATACAAATATTCTTAGGCAAGCGTCTGCCAAAACAAGGAGGCTGGTTGCCAACTTTGGCTATGTTTATTGCCTTCTTTCTTGCTTTGCCAATTTTTATTAAAGCCTTATCCAATTTTGATCCAAATTTCAAAATTGCTCAAAGCTGGGATTGGATTGATTTTGGGCCACTCACCGTTTCCTTTGGAATACATATCGACAATTTAACCGCGATCATGCTTTTTTTGGTCACTTTAATCAGTGCCGTGATTCATTTGTATTCCATAGGATATATGCATGGCGACCCTCGATACAGCCGCTACTTTGCCTATTTGTCCCTATTTTCTTTTTCCATGCTCGGGTTGGTGTCTGCAGATAACTTTTTTGGGATTTATATTTTTTGGGAATTGGTGGGACTTTGTTCATATTTGCTTATTGGGTTTTGGTTTGAAAAGGATTCGGCCGCTAACGCTGGTAAAAAGGCTTTTATTGTCAATCGGATAGGCGATGTGGGGATGTTCGCCGGTATTTTAATAATTTTTACAACGTTGGGTGTGTTTAATTTTGAAGAGGTTTTTAAGGGCGTTGCAAACGGCAAACTCTCTGGTGGTTTGTTAACCGCTGCTGGTATTTTACTGTTTTGTGGCGCCATTGGTAAATCAGCACAATTCCCCCTGCATGTTTGGCTGCCAGATGCGATGGAAGGTCCTACCCCCGTTAGCGCCTTGATTCACGCTGCTACTATGGTGGCGGCCGGGGTTTACATGATAGGCCGGACATTTGTGTTTTACACCGCTGATGTTCTTTTAGTGATTGCCTATATTGGTACGATTACTGCGTTTATGGCCGCTACTATTGCCATCGTGCAAACTGATATCAAAAGAGTTCTGGCCTATTCAACCATCAGTCAATTGGGTTATATGATGGTAGGCTTAGGAACCGGGGGATATACCTCGGGACTCTTTCATTTAACCACCCATGCTTTTTTTAAAGCCCTTTTGTTTTTAGGCTCGGGCAGCGTGATTCATGCCTTGCATACGCAGGACATGAATGAAATGGGTGGACTGAGAAAGAAAATGCCAATTACATTTATTACTTTTCTTATGGCTACCCTCGCGATTTCTGGCGTGCCTCCTTTATCCGGATTTTGGAGCAAAGATGCTATCTTGGCGGCTTCTTTGGAATTTGGTCTGGAAAACCCAAATCATATGATTATTTTTATTATAATGCTAATCTCTGCAGGCATCACTGCATTTTACATGTTTCGCTTGGTGTATTTAACTTTTACTGGTGCGCCTCGAGACCAAGAAAAATTTAACCATGCCCATGAATCTCCTTGGGTGATGACAGTTCCGCTAATCATTCTTGCCGTGTTCTCAATCGGTCCTGTCTGGTGGGGATGGTTTGAACACATGATTGCTAAGCCGGATCTTTCTGCTTTTGCCAGTGTCACCCGACTTGCGTCTGAAGCTCATATAGAAGCCCAGGCTGCGGCGCCCTCAGCCCATAATATCGCTATGGTACTATCAATCGTAGTGGCGGGCATAGGAATTTTAGTTGCCACTGCAACTTATTATTGGAAAAAAATATCTGCGGAAGCTTGGGGGCGTAAATTTAAGCAGGTTTACACGCTTTTATGGAATAAATATTATTTTGATGAGCTTTACAGTGCTACGGTAATCAAAGCGACGCTTGTTACCAGTCGTGGTTCAGGTACCTTTGATTTGAAAGTCATTGATGGCATAGTAAATGGAGCCGCAAGAGTTACAACTCTGTTCTCTTTTGCGGAAGGCCGTTTTGACCTTAAAATAATCGATGGAATCGTTAATTGGATAGCAAGGATTATTCAATTCTTCGGTGCGCAATTGCGTGAAATCCAAACTGGAAAAGTACAAAGCTACATTCTTATGGCTTTGCTTGCGGTCGTGGTTCTTTTTATTATTCAGCTATTTTAATTCAGAGGTAACTCCTTAACCATTGGAACAAATCCTGTAAATCTTGTCTAAATTTGTAAAATCTCTTCACATGACTAATTATCTAAAATAGAAGAAGAAAAGGAATTAAAACAAATGGAAAAAGCATTAACGCTGATTACATTTTTACCTATTGTTGGTGTTTTACTGATTCTACTGGCTCCAAGAACCAATAAAAATTTAATAAGAATAATTGCTGCTGTATTCACTGGGCTTCAGGTGATTGTGGCGGTTTGGATTTATATGAATTTTGACCGCAGTATTACGGAGTTTCAATTTATAGAGAAATATAAATGGATTCCGTCTTTTAATATTGAATATTTTATGGGTATTGATGGCCTCAGTGTACCTATGGTGCTTTTGACGGCTTTGTTGTCATTTATTTGCATTTTTGCCTCCTGGGGCATTGATAGAGGGGTCAAAGGCTATTTCTCCATGTTTTTACTGCTCGATACAGGAATGATGGGTGTATTCTGCACCCTGGATTTTTTTCTCTTTTACATTTTCTGGGAATTGATGCTTCTACCCATGTATTTTCTCATCGGCATCTGGGGAAGTCCCGCTCGAGTGGATCCGGATGGTATGGTCAGGGGAGGGCCTTATGCGGCCATAAAATTTTTCCTCTACACACTGTTTGGAAGCGTTTTAATATTGTTAGCCATGTTGGTCTTTTATTTTAACGTTTCAGATCCAGTAACCAACGAACATACCTTTAATATGTTGCATATCATGAATCAGGCCAATCATGGCGGTGTGCTTAATAATTTCAACATTCGCTTAATAATTTATTTGGTCCTTTTCATCGGATTTGCCATTAAGGTACCTGTATTTCCGTTTCACACCTGGCTTCCGGATGCCCATGTGGAAGCACCAACAGCTATCAGTGTAATCCTGGCGGGTATTTTATTAAAAATGGGGACCTATGGTATGCTGCGGATTAGTTTCCCCATGCTGCCGGACGCAATGATATATCCGTATTTTGCTTATGGCTTAGCAATTCTGGGTTTAATAAATATAATTTATGGTGCCTTCTGTGCCATGGCCCAAAAAGATTTGAAAAAATTGGTGGCGTACTCGAGCATCAGCCACATGGGTATTGTCATGTTGGGAATGGCCGGGTTAACCTCCTTAGGAATGAACGGAGCTGTGATGCAAATGTTTAATCACGGTACCGTTACGGCCATGCTTTTTCTTTTGGTCGGCGTAATTTATGATCGGGCGCATCACCGAGATATCGATGGCTTTGGTGGCTTGGCTGTTCGTATGCCAATTTATGCAGGGGTTGTCAGTGTGGCCTTTTTTGCAGGGCTCGGCCTTCCGGGTCTTTCCAGTTTTATCAGTGAAGCTTTTTCATTCCTCGGTGCTTTTGGGTCAAAAATGTTTAATCTGAAGGCGATTACTATTATTTCCACATTAGGAATTGTTTTAACCGCGGGTTATTTCTTGTGGACTTTTCAAAGAATGTTTTTAGGTGAACTGAATCCGAAATATGCTAAGTTACCTGAAATTAATGGCAGAGAACTGTTTACCTTGGTTCCCCTTGGTATCATTGTTATTTTGTTAGGTGTTTATCCAGCACCAGTGCTTGATTTGATGAAATCGTCTTTAAATAATTTAGTTGAAATCGTTAAATCTGCCGAAACAGCAACATTATTCGGTTTGCAATAATTAAATGTGAAAATGGAATATACATCCACTTTACAAAATAATATCGAAAGCCTGAGCTATTTTATACCAGAATTACTATTAACTGCTGTAATTTTAATTCTGGTTATAGTTGATATGGTTCTAAAGAAAAAAAACTCTCCTTGGACTTCATTTTTTGCCTCAGGTGGTTTGATTATTGTATTCATCGCTGTACTTTGGCAATATAAGTTGGGAGGTCGATCCATCTTCTTGGGAGGCCATTCCATCTTCAATAATATGCTGGCGGTCGATCCATTCGCTCTTTATTTTAAATTACTTTTTTTAGCGTCTACGTTTTTGGTTGTTTTTCTCTCCATTGGCTCTATTGAACTTGCAGGAAGGCCTGTAGGTGAATATTTTACTTTACTATTAACCATTACCTTGGGTATGTTTTTAATGGCCTCTGCTACAAACCTGATTACAATTTTCATTTCAATAGAATTGGTCAGTGTAACTTCCTTTATATTGGCCACTTATTTAAAAACTCGGAGAAGATCCAGTGAGGCGGGTTTGAAATATGCTATTTATGGAGCCTTTTCTTCGGGTTTAATGCTTTATGGTATATCACTGATTTATGGCCTTACCGGTACTTTAAATATTTATGAAATCCGTGAAGTCCTAAGCACCACCAGTCCAGATAAATTGACTTTATTTATATCCGTGTTGTTAATTTTAGCGGGTTTTGGATATAAAATCGCGGCGGTGCCATTTCACTTTTGGGCTCCTGATGTTTATGAGGGAGCACCAACGCCAATTACAGCCTTATTGTCCGTGGGACCCAAAGCCGCTGGTTTTGCATTGCTTATACGGTTTTTTAATGTGGCATTGGTTTCTGGGGGGTCCAACGGTAATTCTTCTGAATGGTTTTCCTTAGCTGGTCTCGATTGGCCTCAACTGTTAGCTGTTATTTCTGCTGCGACCATGACTTTAGGAAATTTAATCGCAATTGTTCAGAATAATATTAAACGCTTGTTAGCTTATTCTAGCATTGCTCATGCCGGTTATGCGTTGATGGGCACGGTACTTCTTTCTGAACAAGGAATTTACGCAACCATATTCTATTTGGTGGTATATTATCTTATGAATGTGGGCGCTTTTCTAGTTGTCATAGTAAATCAAGACTTGATAGGTAGCGAGAATATTAATGACTATAAAGGATTAGCTTGGAGAGCCCCGATTCCAGCCGTAGCTATGGGGGTCTTTTTATTTTCGCTAACAGGCTTACCTCCTACCGCAGGTTTTGTAGGCAAATTCTATCTATTCGCTGCTTTGATTAAGGGTGGTACAGAATATTATTGGTTAGCCGTTGTTGGCATTATTAATAGCGTTATTTCACTCTATTACTATGCGCGTATTTTAAAATCTATGTTTTTAGAAAGAGTAGAAAAAAAAGAATCGGCTGTATTAACTGTTTCTCCATATTATGTAATCCTACTTGCTGTTTTAGTCATCCCTACCATATTACTCGGCGTTTATTGGGCGCCATTAGCTGATTTTGCTTATAACTCTGTACAATTTTTAAGAGCTCTATAATTATCGTCTCTGGAATTTTTATAATATCAGAGAAGTTTAAATATATTAAACAATTCTATTTCTTTTAAATAAATTTAGTGAATTAACTAATCTACGCCAGCTATTATGAAAAATCACGCACTGCTTAAGGCAAGAGCCTATTTGTTAAGTTTGATTGCTTTACTTTCTGGATATGTATTATTAATTGCTCCTAATGGTAGAAGAGCAGAAGCTAAGATTGATGTTCGAATATTTACACCTTCACCTCAGGATACCCTTCGCCTGAGAAAATTTGATTTTAAATTAATTAAAAAAAATGGAGGTAAATATATTGATGCTTCAGTTTCTGAAAATCAATTGCTTGAGCTTCGTAAAAGTGGTTTTCAAATAGCTATGATATCTGGGCATAGCAGGAATTCCACGATCACTGCTTCCTATAAATCGTATGGTGAAATTGAAACAAAGCTGCATGTTTTACAATTAAGATATCCTGATATTTTAATTATTGAACAAATTGGTGAATCTACGGCACTTGGTCTACCTATTTGGGCGGTAAAAATATCAGATAATGCCATCCACCAAGAAGACGAACCTAGGATTTTGTTTACAGGAGTTCACCACGCTCGAGAACCGATAGGAGCAAATATCTGTCTAAATTTAGTCCAAACCCTTTGTGAAAATTACGGTCAGGATAACAAAATTACAAATTGGGTAGAGTCAATCGAGATTTGGTTTGTGCCAGTGGTTAACCCGGACGGTTACAAATATGTTTTAGAAAATAATATTAGATTTCCTTGGTGGCGCAAAAATTTGCATGATAACAATGGCGATGGCATTTTTGATCCATTATATGACGGCGTCGATTTAAATCGCAATTATGGTTATAATTGGGATGAAGGTGGAGACGGTAAAACAAGTAGTTGGTTTTATCGTGGAACTCAACCTTTTTCTGAGAAAGAAACTCAAGCTATAAAAAATTTAGTTATAAGAGAAAACTTTGTAATTGGGATTTCATATCACAGCTATGGGGAGTCTATCCTATTTCCTTGGGGAAATTTTAAACAGCCACCAGATTTAGATTTAATCGTTGATATAGCCAGCAAGATGGCATCTAAAATGAAAAGACAGTCTGGGCGAGGGCAATATTCAATTCTTCCCCTCAATGGAAGGGTAGGGCAAAGTTCAATTTGGATGTACGGTCAATTAAGAGTTTTTGACTATATTGTTGAGGCGGGAACCGAATATTTCCCCTCAGATGAAAGTATACCATTTATAATGAAAGAAAACCTTAAAGGGGCCTATTATCTCTTTGATCGACTTCTTGAAACAGGAATTAGAGGACACATTTTTGACGCCTATACAAAAGAGCCGTTATTTGCCGAAGTTCAAGTAAAAGAATTTTCAGCAGACTACGTAAAGTCCAGGGTAACCGATCCCCAATTTGGAATGTTTTATCGCCTAATAAAACCAGGTTATTATACCTTAGAAATAAAAAGTCGAGGATATTATCGAAAAATTATTGAGAATGTAAGGGTTGTAAAAGGAAAAATTGTTGATCTAGAAATTGGTTTATATCGTAAAAGTAATGATGTAACAAATGGGAGAAAATAAAAAATAATTAAGGTATAATTTTTAAATAATTTAACCATTTAGAGGGAGGAATGAAACGGAGGTTTTTTTTAGCTAGCGCGCTAGCCTTTCTATTTTTAGGTGTTTGTTTTGCCTATACTGTAATTGATTTTCCAAAAGGGAAGAGAATATACGTTAAAACACCTTCTGAAAATCTCAGAGACGCCCCCAGCGGAAAGAAGATCGGTTCATTGGTAAAAGGGACTTCTATGACAGTATTAGAAGATTCCCCTAAATGGGTAAAAGTAAGAATCGAAGGATGGATATGGAAAGAGTCGGTTACTGACAGCCGAATCGCTCTGCGCGGTGATGGATATAGAGCCTTTCAAATTATAGTAAAAGACCGTGCAACCGCGGAAAGCATTTTAAATGAGTTAAAAGCAGGCGTGGATTTTAAAAAATTAGCCAAATCCAAATCCATTGGTCCAGCCGCTCAACGGGGTGGAGATTTAGGATATTTTAATAAAGGTGACTTCCAGCCAGAGTTTGAATCCGTCATATTAAATTTAAAACCCGGAGAAATTAGTGAAATCATAGAAAGCGAATTTGGTTTTCATATTTTTAAAAGGGTAGAATAGTATATTCGTTTGTCTGTGGTCTCCGGAATATTTGAAAATTAGGTAATTTGAAATTGTTCAGTGATGTCGGCTAATGCGCTCAATGAATATTGAAAGAGGGTGTCTCTGTATAAAAATTGCCTTGACTCTTTTTTATGAGCCTATGCTGTCGATACTCTAAGTCATTTTTGTATTTTGTCCATTCATCTTTTCCATACAACTCTTCTATTATATTCATTTCTTTTAAAGCCTTTTCCACTAAATTTTTTGCTCTGAAATAATTTTTTTCTCTGTGTTCATAGTATTTTGCCAATTCAATATATGGCACCGGATGAAATTTCTCTGTAGCTATACATTGCTTCCAGACTTCTGACACTTTGGCCCATTTTTTTAACTTTTTATAATTGAATGCAATCCTAAACAACAATTCTCTGCGATTTGTCTTTTCACAAGCTGTTTCTCTAAACTCATTGTATAAAGCAATTGAATCATCAAATTGTGCTAATCCATCATATACTTTTCCCAAGGGTAAAATATCATCAAAGCTGTCTGCCTCTTCCATTGGATTTTCGAAAGCTTGACAAGCTTTGATTGCTAATGCCACCAATGAGAGAATATCTTGTTGATTATGATAAAATATTGCCTTTAACGGTTTAGCATCTTTATTTCGTAAATATTGGAAATAGATATCTGGAATTAAGTGACTTGGTATGTCACCAATTCGAGAAGCCTTTAATATTTGTGCTTCTGTTGTCCCAAGTGTGCAGTCTGGTAGTTTATGTTTCCAGAGCCTCCGTACGGTAAATAAAAGGTCTAGATGTAAAATGTTCGAAAGAGGGATCTTCATCCGGTGATAAACATTTCTCGAAATCAATAGAGGGATATCAAAACATTTGCCGTTATAGCTCACCAAAATATCATGTTTTTCAATAAGATGATTGATTTGGTTTAGTAAAGCTTTTTCTTCATTAAAATCGTTCATAAAATATTGGGCAATACAGAAGTCCTTTTCAGTAAAATACCCAACCCCTACCAAAAAAGCACAGATGCCACTGCCTCCAGATAAGCCAGTAGTTTCGGTATCAATAAAAATTGTTTTCCTAAGATCAACTCCGTCAAAATCTGTGCTCTTACCGATTAAAGAGAGTAGAGCAGAAGATTTATCGAGATAGGAGGTTATAATAACTATGCCGTGACAATATTCTTGTGTGAATTTTATATAACGACAAAAATATCTCCCATCTGGCGAATCTTCATATTTACCATGAATGACTTTATCGATTTGATTATTAGAACTTATTGGAATTTTTTGATATTGAAAAAACCCCTTGTGATAGGGCAGGCTCTCAAGTTGCCTTAATTTTTCTTTTAAATTCAATGCTTATTTTTTGCCTTTAAAAAAATGTTGCACCAAATCGATAGGTAATGGAAAGACAATCGTCGAATTGTTTTCTGCTGCTACTTCCGTCAAGGTCTGTAAAAAGCGCAGTTGCAGCGCCTGTGGAAAGGGGCTTATAACTTCAGCAGCATCCCTTAATTTTTGTGAGGCTTGAAACTCTCCTTCTGCATGAATAATTTTTGCACGTCGTTCTCGTTCTGCTTCTGCTTGTTTAGCGATGGCCCGCTGCATTTCTTGGGGCAAGTCCACATGTTTAATTTCTACCAGTGAGACTTTTATTCCCCAAGGATCACTGTGGCGATCGATTATTTCCTGTAAACTGGTATTTATTTTTTCTCTTTGGGACAGCATTTCATCTAATTCAGCTCCACCCAACACACTTCGAAGGGTCGTTTGGGCTAATTGGGAAGTAGCGTAAAGGTAGTCCTCAACCTCTGTTATTGATTTCGATGGATCCATAACTCTAAAATATAAAACGGCATTCACTTTAACAGAGACATTATCTTTGGTGATAACATCTTGGGGTGGGATGTCCATAGCCACGGTACGCAGGCTTACTTTAACCATACGATCAATTAGAGGAATAAGCAAAATAAGCCCCGGGCCTTTGGCACCCACTAAACGACCCAATCTAAAAATTACCCCTCTTTCATATTCTCGTAAAATTCTTATGGCACTAGCTAAAAGCATGGCACCAAAAACTATTAATACGGTGATAAATGGCATTTCCTGTCCTCCTTTTCTTAATTAGTGTTTAGGCTTCTGCAAAATTAATTTAAAGCATGCTCAAAATGGGTGTACAGGCTTTAGCCTGCTTATGACAATCTCAACCTAAAGGTTGTACACCCTATTTTGCAGAAGTCTATAATTAGTGTCCTTTTCTTACTAAAAATTAATTTTACGTGTCTTTATTTACTTTAAGTCTTAAACCGTCCACAGAAACCACACGAATTTTTTCGCCTTTTTTTATCGTATTATCACTAAATGCTTTCCAAATTTCGCCATGTACCTTTACATTTCCTTCCGGAGAAATTTTAGTTTGTGCAACACCTTTTTCTCCAACAATGCCTTGGATACCGGTTGTCACTTTTGTTCGATGGGTTTTTACTACCATACCAATAGCAAAAATAAAAAACGCTGCTGTAAAAGCTACAAATGTAATTATTAATTCCAAGGAAATAGAAAGATTAGGTGCAAATTTATCGGGAGGTTGTTCAATGAGCATAAGGGACCCTAATAACATTGCAACGATTCCTCCAATAGTCAACAAACCGTAACTTGTAATTTTGACTTCAAGAATAAACAAAACTATCGCGAGTAAAATTAGAAGCAAACCAGCATAGTTCACAGGTAGGGTTTGCAGAGCAAAAAAGGCCAAAATTAAAAATATAGCTCCTACCACACCAGGAAAAACGGCTCCAGGATTGGCTAACTCGAAAAAAAGACCATAAATCCCAAGTAATAATAAAATGTACGCCACATTTGGATTAGAAATTTTGTCAAGGATTTTATAGCGCCAATTCATTTCCTTGTACTTAATGCGTGCATTCTTAGTTTTCAAGGTATATTTACCTGAGGCTACTTCTACTTGTACACCGTCCATTTGCTTTAGTAAACTATCCACTGAAGGGGATATGAAATTTATGACGTTCAATTCGAGTGCTTCTTTTTCTGTAATGGAAACACTTTCCCGAACGGCTTTTTCGGCCCACTCAACATTGCGACCTCTTTTTTCAGCCAATGCCTTCATTTGAGCAACAGCATCGTTGGTAATTTTATCATTCATTACGGAAGATGTGTCCGCAGCTCCACCTATATTGACTGGATGAGCTGCACCAATGTTAGTACTCGGAGCCATGGCTACCAAATGAGCCGCGTAGGAAATAAACACCCCCGCAGAGGCTGCTCGTGAGCCTGGTGGAGATACATAAACAATGATTGGAATTTCAGAGGATAACATTCCTTTTGTAATTTGTCGCATAGATTCCATTAACCCCCCTGGTGTATCCAACTCAATTATTAGACAATGAGTGTATGCTTCTTCGGCCCGTTTAATTGATTTAGTAATAAACTCAGCAGATACGGGATTAATAATACCCTCGACTTTAATAACATGTACAACTTGATTTTTATTTGCATCTTCTTGTATAGATGACTTTGCAAAGAGAGACAAGGATGTAATAATAAGACTAGAAAATGTAATCTTGGCAATATGATGGACTTTAACACTTGAGGTAATCATTTTAAAATTTATTCAATTGATATTTTTATCTTTTACTTAAAAAATAGAATATAATTGATAACAGTATGCTTAAAACTATAGAAGTTGTGATGGGGAAATAAAATGTAAAATTCTTTTTGTGAATAAGAATATCTCCTGGTAGCTTCCCCAAAAATGGGATTTGTTTTATAAAAACAAAAAATACTCCTATCGCTAAAAATAATAGACCAAGAAATATAAAAAATTTTCCAAATGTATCAAAATTCATCATAACTAATTAGTTAGGCTATTAATTTGATGAAAGAGTTTTATCCCAATTTAATACGTTATATTTTCTACAAATTTCCACGACTTTATCGATAGGTATGGCTTCGCCTATATGACCATCTCTACCAATAATAGTAGTGGCTCGAAATAGGGAATTGTAAACGGCCTCCTGAGTGGCTTCAACGACTGCCAGAAAAAGAGGTGAAAGTTGATCATTTAGAAGCAGCTCAACTTTTCTGGTGTTTTTTTCAGCTTTGTGTTGTATGAGATTGGAAGAGTAAGTTGAAAAAGCAATAACATAATCACCACTCCCGTTAGAAGAGAAAGCACCAGTTTTAGCTAAGGCCGAATAGGCACGCTTTGCTAAGCGTTTTAAATTTCTTGAAGAAATAGGTGCGTCAGTGGCTACAACTACCATACATGAACCATCGTCTTCGGGATAGTAGATTTTATTTGCGAGATAATATTTTCTAAGTTCTCTACCCACGGGCGCGCCGTTTATTTCTAAAATACCTCCATAGTTTGTTTGCACTAATACTCCGACTCGATAACCACCATAATTTTCTGGTAAAATTCTTGAAGAGGTTCCAATGCCACCCTTAAATCCCAAACACATTGTTCCTGTACCGGCACCCACAGAGCCTTCTTCGACAGGTCCAGACTTGGCTTTATTAATGGCTTGAAATACGTCGTTTTTACTTACATGTCTTCCTTGAATATTATTAAGCCAACCATCGTTTGTTTCTCCCACGACTGGATTAATTGAACGGATATTTTCATTTCCTTTTATTTGAATCATATAGTCTATTAGAGCATCCGCAACTTTTGGAACATTTAAAGTATTTGTTAGAAGTATTGGCGTTTCAATATTGCCTAATTCTTCTACTTGGGTATATCCACACAATTTTCCAAAGCCGTTGCCTACGTAAATCGCTGCAGGAACTTTTTGTTGAAAGAGATTTCCCCCATGTGGAAGAATGGCTGTCACACCCGTGCGAATATTATCGCCCTTAATTAAAGTAACGTGCCCCACTTTGACACCTTTGACATCAGTGATAGCATTCCATTGACCTGAACGGAGTATCCCGATTTGTAACTCAAGGTTTTTAGCTCGCGGTCGATTATTTTTTCCAGCCACTAAATTCCGATCTCCCGATACTGAAATTATAGATAAAAGGATAATTACAGTGATTACTGATTTCAAAAATTGATAGATTTTCATAAAATTAACTTAATAAATTGCATAACCAAAATCAACTTTTTTTTGACTAAACTCAGATTTATCATTTAGATTTTTAAATTTGAAAAATAAGATAATAACAAATTAATTTTTTTAAGATTGAAAAATTTCTGTCGATGGAATTATCACATTTAATAATTTTATTCTTGACTTTTAATGAGAATTTTACTAATATTAGGTCAGAAGAAATCCCTGCAATCTTCGGTGTGGTTAATAATCAAAGAGCTAACATCTATAATATGGGAGCTTAGCTCTGGGCGTGTATTGCAAGCCTCAACTTCATGAAAATGAAGTTAGTGGACGCAAAAAACGTTCAGGCGGCACCCACCGTGTCGATCGCAGTTCTTTCGATCGCGCCACACAGAAGGGCAGGGATTTTTTTTAGCCTCTTAATTCCCGTTTCTATACTTAGTACATTTTCATATAGACAATCCAATCCTTTTGAAGGGGTGGAGGGAGCAATCGTGCGTGGCCATATAGTGATGTGGTTCTTTAGAGACAGCAACCATGAGATTGAGCAGCTCAATACTGCAGTGAGTGCCTTATCAAATAATCGTTACTAAAAATAATCTATATGTGAATCTATTACATCTTTCCGTTGAACTTTCGACCCTTTACAGGATTAATGAGGTGCTATCGACAGTATTGTTTATCGTTGAAGTCGATTGGATAATAAAAATTAAGTTGACGGTTTTCTATATCGCCTATGGGCTAATCTTTTTGCAATTTTCTTTTTTTCGCTGGGTTTTAAATAGTAGCTTGATTTCTTTAAATCTTTGTGAATACCAGCACGCTGACATTGTTGTTTAAATCGCCGTAGGGCGTGGTCCAAAGATTCCCCTTTTTTTAAAATTGTAACTATCATCTATTATTCCCTCGACCGGGGCCACCGAATCCACGGCTACCTCTACGATCTCTTTTACGTTTTTCACGACATGGTTTGCATCTTTTGGGTTCTTGAAATCCCCGCTCACTATAAAATTGTTGTTCGTCTGCAGAAAAAATAAATTCCTGCCCACATTCTACACACGTTAAAGTTTTGTCTGACATTGTGTACTCCCAAGTAAAGAATAAATTTTAATTGAGTAGGATTGAAATAGAATGTTCGGCGGGGACAAAATTATAAAGAACGTTAAAGCGTTTAGAATTTAAAAGAGATAAAATAATTATCAAAAAAAACTTAGATGATCAACGCCTTAGCAAATTCCATTTATGCCCTCATTTGAACATTATCCATTATTTTACTTTATTAGTTTTTTAAATGTTCCTAAAAATCAACAAAAACCATAAGTGTCCATAAGTCCCTCTATTCAATGCTTCAAATATAATATTAATAAAATTTTATCTACCATATATTCCCTCTCAATACTTCATACGGCATAGGCTAATAATGAGCACCAAAAGTTCTATCCAAGCTTCTATATTGAATGGCCTCACTGACGAATTCGGGACGAATTTCATCACTACCTTCAAGATCAGCTATGGTCCTGGCCACTTTCAATATTCGATCGAATGCTCTTGCTGAAAACCCCAATTTAGTTATGGCCATTTTTAGTAATTCATGGCCTTTTTCATCAATTTTACAAAACTTTCTTATTTCTTTAGATTCCATTCGAGCGTTGCAAAATAGATGTTTTATGCCTTTGAAACGTTTTTGTTGGATTGCTCTGGCTTTCTCAACACGGCTACGAATGGTTGCTGAACTCTCACCCGACAATTCACTAGCGAGTTCTTTATAGCGTACGGCTGGTACTTCTATATGAATATCGATTCGGTCTAACAGGGGGCCTGAAACTTTGGATAAATACCTTTGAATTTGTGGAGGTGTGCAGGAGCATTCATTATTTTGATCGGTATAATACCCACAGGGACAGGGATTCATGGCAGCGGTAAGCATAAATTCGGCTGGATAGGTAAGGGAAAGGATCGCGCGTGAAATGGTAACTTTCCCATCTTCCAAAGGCTGACGCATGACCTCAAGGACGTTTTTTTTGAATTCAGGTAGCTCATCTAAAAACAATACCCCGTGGTTCGCTAAACTAACTTCTCCCGGACGAGGGACTTGCCCACCTCCTATAAGACCTGCATCGCTAATCGTGTGATGGGGCGCTCTAAATGGTCGTGTAGCAATGAGCGCGGTATTTGGCGGTAATAAGCCTGCTACTGAATGTATTTTGGTTGTTTCTAAGGCCTCGTCAAGGGTCAAATCTGGGAGGATGGTGGGAATTCGTTTGGCCAGCATAGTTTTCCCGGAACCCGGTGGCCCAACCATAATTATATTATGTCCACCGGCTGCGGCTACTTCTAATGCACGTTTGACATGTTCCTGTCCCTTAACATCTAAAAAATCTATATTGTAATTACGGCTCTGAGAAAAAACTTCGTCTATGTCTATTTTAAAGGGTGGCATATCTTTTGAATCATTTAAAAATTCGACGGTTTCATCTAAGTTCAACATGGGAAAAACCTTGACTTCCTTTGTAATAGCAGCCTCTTTAGCGTTTTCATTAGGAAGAATGATACCATGCTTTGCGGCTTTATCCACAGCAAGAGAAATAGGTAAAGCACCCCTGATAGGGCGTAAACTGCCATCCAGGGATAACTCACCCAGAATAATAACATCTTGTAGATGTTCTTGAGATACCTGTCCCATGGCTGCCAGTATACCTATTGCGATAGGGAGATCGAAAGCAGAGCCTTCTTTCTTGATGTCGGCTGGTGCTAAGTTTATGGTAACACGTTTTTGTGGAAACATAAAACCAGAATTTTTAATGGCTGCACTTACTCTTTCTTTGGATTCTCTCACGGCTCCTTCTGGCAGTCCTACGGTAGCAAAGGTAGGAAGCCGGCCTTCAAGATGGGCCTCCACCTCAACAATATAAGCGTCAATCCCTAAGACGGCCGCACTTAGTACCTTAGATAGCATATAGAAAGTAAATTTTTTGTGTTATCATTTCTAAATAGAATGGATTTTAGATTTATAATACAAAAAGAATAAATTATTGTCAATAAAAAAACATATTAAGGAACTGCTTTTGAAATAATAAGTAAATAATTTAGGTTAGGTTTTATTAGATGCTCCTAAGTAAGTAAACTGGTATTTTGTTTATTCATTCAAGATGTTACTTACTTTCATAAAGAACTTCAATATAAGTGGAGGGTTAATAAGAAGATGATTTTTAAAAAAGTTGACACATGATATAGATAATCAATTAGAAAGTTCTTGACTTTTTATTTACTAATATTTAAAATAGAATTAAATCATATTACAAAGATTGTTGTGGAAGGGCTCATTCTTTGAGGGATTATGTAGCTTAGGGATTCACATCCAATGTAAGGTCTTTGAAAAGTTCTTTTAGTCGAAATAATTTATTATTTCGACTTTTTTGTCTCACGGTGGCACAATGTTCCTATACTTTAATTGAAGTCATTATTAATTTATACGATTTGAAGAGGAAATAAAGGGAAATACAAATGGCATAGAATTTGTAATTAAATAATTAATAATTCGTGTCATAAATTTATTTTCTCTATTTGCAGGAAATAAAAAAAAGGCAATCCTTTAATCAACTTATTATAATTTTCTTAACTCTTTTAAAGTGGCAAAATAAAATCTTTCTTCTATTTGGAGGTGTATAGTTATGGACAATAAGGGCCAAAGCAATAAGGGAAATAACCCAATCAAGGAAGATAACATTATTTCAATCATTAAAGGACTGCAAGATGTTGAAGAGTATAAACAACTTACGTGGGAAGGTACCTTCATAGATTATTTGGAAGTTATTAAAAAAAATCCCAAAGCGAACCGTTCAGCATTTCAAAGACTCTATGATATGATTCTCTCCTATGGCGTTGAGGAGTACCAAGAATACAAAGAAAAATTGATTAAATTTAAATTTTTTAACGATCCGATTGACAATGGACGAGACGCTGTTTATGGTTTAGAGCGTCCAATTATGAAAATAATAAACTTATTCAAATCAGCCGCCAAAGGCTACGGAACAGAAAAAAGGGTATTTCTTCTCCATGGTCCTGTCGGAAGTGCCAAAAGCACTATCGTCCGTCTGTTTAAAAAAGGACTTGAAGCCTATTCAAGAACCCAGGAAGGAGCCTTATATACATTTACATGGAAAGTGGAAGGCCCTGATGGAACAAGCTTTGTAGATTGCCCCATGCATGAAGAACCGCTCCATCTCATTCCTGAAGATTTTCGCTTAAATGTTTTAGAAGAGCTCAACAAGGGAAAACCTGAAGATGAATGGGTTGTGATTGAAGGAGAATTGTGTCCTTTTTGTCGACAAACTTATCAAGATAAGAGTCATAAATATGGAGGGGATTGGACTAAGATAATTAGTGATGTTAAAGTAAAACGGTTAATTTTATCTGAAAAAGATAGAATAGGAATTGGTACTTTTCAGCCAAAAGATGAGAAGAATCAAGACTCCACTGAACTTACAGGGGACATAAATTATCGAAAAATCGCCGAATACGGTTCCGATTCCGATCCAAGAGCCTTCAATTTTGACGGAGAACTAAATATTGCCAATCGGGGGTTGGTAGAATTTATTGAAGTTTTAAAATTAGATGTAGCGTTTCTTTACGATTTGCTTGGCGCATCGCAAGAACATATAATTAAACCTAAAAAATTTGCTCAGACTTATATCGATGAAGTTATCATTGGGCATACAAATGAACCAGAATATAAAAAGCTTCAGTCCAATGAATTCATGGAGGCTTTACGTGATCGTACCGCTAAGATTGACATTCCTTATATTACAAGACTTTCTGATGAAATCAAAATTTATGAAAGAGACTACAATAAAGAACGAATAAAAGGAAAACATATTGCCCCGCACACCATTGAAATGGCTTCAATGTGGGCCGTGCTGACCCGTTTAGAGGAACCTAAGAAAGCTCAACTTACTTTGCTGCAAAAATTAAAACTTTATGACGGCAAAACGCTTCCTGGCTTTACTGAAGATAATATAAAGGAATTGCGTCTTGAATCTGAAAGAGAAGGCATGGAAGGAATCTCGCCAAGATATATTCAAGATAAAATTTCAAATGCTTTAGTGAGTGATGAAGGCGGACCTTGTGTAAATCCTTTTATGGTTTTAAATGAATTAGAAGAAGGATTAAGGCATCATTCTTTGATTACTAGTGAGGAGCAACGCAAAAGGTGTCGGGAATTGTTGGCGGTTGTAAAAGAAGATTATGAAGACATTGTAAAGACCGAGGTTCAAAGAGCGATTGCTGCTGATGAAGAGGCTCTGAAACGACTTTGTGGGAACTACATTGATCATGTAAAAGCATACACCCAAAAAGAAAAAGTAAAAAATAAATACACGGGCCAGGACGAAGAGCCAGACGAAAGGTTGATGAGGTCTATCGAAGAAAAAATCGATATTTCCGAAAGTCGTAAAGATGATTTTCGTCGAGAGATTATGAATTATATTGGTGCTTTAGCCTTAGAAGGTAATTCCTTTGATTATCGTTCTAATGAACGACTTCAAAAGGCTCTTGAACTTAAGCTATTTGAGGATCAAAAAGATTCAATCAAATTAACCACTTTAATATCTAGCGTCGTAGATAAAGAAACACAGGAAAAAATTGACGTTGTAAAATCGCGTATGATTAATTATTATGGTTATTGCGATATTTGTGCTACCGATGTACTTAATTTTGTTGCAAGTATATTTGCCCGTGGTGACATAAAAGAGGCACTAAAATAATAAACAAAAATCATAATGGTCAGAAGAATAGACAAAGATCAAGGCCGCTTTCGTCAGATCATCCGGGGAAAGGTTAAAAAGAATCTAAAAAAATATATTACCCGAGGTGAATTGATCGGTAAAAAGGGTAAGGAATTTGTCAGCATTCCAGTACCCCAGATTAACATTCCCCGTTTTCGTTATAGTATCAAAAAAACCGGCGGGGTTGGTCAAGGTGAGGGCGAAATTGGCACGCCTATTGGAACAGGCGATCAGAAGGCTGGGCCAGGCGCTGGTGATGCACCCGGCGATCATATCTTAGAAGTGGATATCTCTTTGGATGAACTTGCTCAGATGTTAGGAGAAGAATTAGAATTACCTAACATTGAAGCAAGAGGTAAAAAGAATATAACATCAGAAAAAGACAAATATACCGGGATTCGTCAAACCGGTCCAGAATCTTTAAGGCATTTTAAACGTACGTACAAACAGACACTTAAACGTCAATTAATTACTAAGACTTACAATCCAGCAAAACCGATTATTATACCTATTCGTGCAGACACTAGGTATAAGTCTAGAAAAGTTACCATAGAGCCTGAAAGCAATGCGGCAATTATTTATATGATGGATGTTTCAGGTTCTATGGGAGATGAGCAAAAAGAAATTGTACGTATTGAATCCTTTTGGATCGATACTTGGCTTCACTATCAATATAAAAATATCGAAACCCGTTACATCATTCACGATGCCGTGGCGCGTGAGGTCGATCAAGAAACGTTCTATCACACCCGAGAAAGCGGGGGCACAATTATTTCATCGGCCTACAAATTAGCAAACAAATTAATTGATGAATATTACAACCCAAGTGAATGGAATATATATCTTTTTCATTTTTCCGATGGAGATAATTGGGGCGAAATTGATACTGACGAATGTATAGCTATTCTTGAAGATCAGCTATTACTGAAGATCAATCTTTTTTGTTATGGTCAAGTAGAAAGTCCATATGGTAGCGGTCAGTTTATTCGAGATCTTGAAGATTATTATCAGGATGAGGATAAAATTATACTTTCTGAAATTCCTGACAAGGAAGCCATTTATGAATCAATAAAAAGCTTTTTAGGCAAAGGCAAATAATTTATTATTCCTTAATTTGACATGGATCTACCCGAAAATCTTGTAAAAATAAAAGCAGAAATTAAAGGTTATGTTGAGGAGGCTGGCCTTGATTTCTTTGAGACAATATTTGAAATAATTGAATTTGACGAGCTCAATGAGGTCGCTAGTTATGGAGGGTTCCCTACGAGATATCCTCATTGGCGCTTTGGCATGGATTATGAAGAAATTTCTAAAGGTTATGCTTATGGCCTTCAAAAAATTTATGAGTTAGTCATAAACAACGACCCATGCTATGCATATTTAATGAAATCTAATAACGTGGTTGATCAAAAGTTAGTGATTGCACATGTTTACGCTCACTGTGATTTTTTTAAAAATAATCTTTGGTACTCTAAATCCAACCGAAAAATGATGGATGTGATGGCCAATCATGCCATTCAAGTTCGTCGAGATATCGAAAAATATGGTGAAGAAGAGGTGGAGGATTTTATTGAAATTTGTTTATCCTTAGAAAATTTAATTGACCCCCATTCGCAATTTATACAAAGAAGCCACGGAAACGAGAAGTTAACTTCTGATGAAGAAGAACAAGAAATTCAACAACCAGTGAAACTAAAGAGCAAGTCATATATGGACTCTTTTATCAATCCGGAAGAATTTTTAGAAGAACAAAAGAAAGTTACTGAAAAACGTCGCAAAAAAATGAAGCATAAATTCCCGGAGAATCCACAACGAGACGTACTATTATTTTTAATAGAACATGCCCCATTAGAAAAATGGCATCGGGATATTCTTTCAATAATTCGCGAGGAAGCTTATTATTTTGTGCCACAATCACAAACTAAAATAATGAATGAAGGTTGGGCTACATATTGGCATTCTAAAATTATGACAGAAAAGTGCCTCACGGATTCTGAACTCATAGACTACGCAGATCACCATTCGGGGACACTAATAACAGGTACCGGTCGATTAAATCCCTATAAGTTGGGCGTTGAGCTTTTTCGCAATATTGAAGATAGATGGAATAAAGGCAAATTTGGAAAAGAATATGAAGAATGTGATGATTGGGTGGCTAAAAAAAACTGGAATAAACATATGGGTCTTGGTCAACAAAAATTATTTGAAGTTCGTAAACTCTATAATGATCTTATGTTCATTGATGCTTTCTTAACTCCTGAATTTTGCCAAGAACACAAACTGTTTACATATGAATATAACGACAGAACTGATATGTATGAAATTGATGATAGAGAATTCAAAAGAATTAAAGAGAAACTCTTATTTAGTCTAACAAATTTTGGTCAACCTTTTATTTATGTTGAAGATGCAAATTATCTCAATCGTGGTGAGTTGTATTTGTTACACAAACACGAAGGTGTTGATCTTAAATTTGATGAAGCAAGAGACACCTTACGTAATATATACAAAATTTGGACGCGACCGGTACATTTAGAAACGGTTGTTGATGAGATAAAAACTTTATTAAGTTTTGATGGCCATGAACATAGCGAAATTGAGATTGACTAATATCCTTATTTAGGAAAATTAAATCAATGACGGAGGTGCAAAAAGGTAGGAAGCTATAAATCTTAAGTTGTAAATATTGAATTTAAGATTGCTAAAGGACGTCCTAAAAATTGAAATTATCCTGTTTTTGCACCAATGTCATGAATAATAAAAGTCGGATATTTTTAAGGAGGTAAAATCCCATGAAGATTGGCAACAAATCAATTCAGCGATTACAGCAATTTTTGGTTAAAGAAAATTTAGATGGAGAAATCGATAAATATATTTTTGATGAAGAATTCGACAAAATACACCTCCATGCAGAGATTGCAGATTTTGATAAGTTTAGTTATCAAATAAGAAATTTAGAACTTAAAAATATAGAGAAATCACCTGATTACAGGTTAACTGCTGATGAATTAAAGAAGCGAGCCGAGATTTTAGTTAGTACAGTTACATATTTGCTTGAAAATTTAGCTCTTGTAGAAATTGATACAGTCAATTCAAGAGTTCAAATACGAAGCGTTTCAACTCATAAAGGAATAGATAACATGCCTTATTTTGAAATCATAATTGATAGCCAGAAGAGTGTTTATTTTGGAAGATTCCAGCAGAAAGATGAACAAAAACAACGCTCTCAAATTGCTTTTAAAATAACCGAAGAAGTATTAGAAAGATTAATTGATGATTTAGCAGAGTTAATAAGTTAATATCTCAGCGCTAAAAGTAAAGATATTCTAACTTACATTATTCATAAATTGATTCAAGAAAGAGGCGTAATTAAAAACAATATAATACCTTAAGTTCTTGAGTGAGTTCCGTACTCAGTTTTTAAGAAGAAAGACAAAATTAT
>JBHIAC010000040.1:0-22125 GCA_046758365.1 bacterium | reverse complement strand
TCACCACCGGGAAGCGCATCCCGGAAGTAAAATAGAGCACTTCGCTCATAAGCTGCAGTCCTTGCGAACAGCTTGCGGTGAAGGCTCGGGCTCCCACCGATGAAGCCCCGGCACATACCGAGAGCGCGGAATGCTCCGATTCCACCTTGACCAACTCGGCGTGGAGTTCACCGTTTGCGATAAACTCAGCAAGATATTCTACCGTGTGAGTCTGAGGCGTAATGGGGTAAGCCGCGACCACCTGAATCCTCGCCAGCTTGGCCGCTTGCGCCGCCGCCATATTGCCGCTCCAGAATTCCGTTCTCATTCTACCTCCCTTTCCATAACGATTGCTTCCGGTGGGCACTCTTCGGCGCAGATGCCGCACCCTTTGCAGTACGTGTAGTTAATCTCAAACGAATCTTTCGTAATGCACCCTTCTGGACAGTAGAGCCAGCAGAGCGCACAACTGGTGCATTTGTCATAAAATAGGACCGGACGCAGGCTGCGCCAGGCGCCAGTTTTGTTGTCCTCAGACCATCCGGGGTCGTAAGTCAACGTATTTTTGGCTCGCTGTACGTAATAGTTGTATTTTTCCATGCCCATAGTTTTTCTCCTGTTTTCTTTATGAATCAATATGACATTCTTAACCCGGACAAGTCAGAACCAAACAGGTTTTTAAATTCCAAATCCCAATTTACAAATTACAACTAAATTCAAAATTCCAATGACTTAATGACCAAAGCTATTGAGATTTTGTAATGATAAAAGAAAATATCTTCTCTCTTCTAAATCAAATATTTTGGATTTTTGAATTTTGGCCATTGTAATTTATTTGTTATTTCGTGCTTGTAATTTGGTGCTTATTTTATGTTTCACTAAAAACACCACCTTCCAAATTCTCATAGGCCTTTGAAGCTATTTGTATGTTGATGTCTGCCCTGTTTCCGAATTTTTCTTTCAAAACAGAGGCCACTGATTTCATCTGAACCAGCCCCGTTGCCCTGGCAAAGGCACCCATCATCGCGGTGTTGGTGATGGCTTTTCCCATGATTTCGAGAGCAATCCCGGTAGCGTCCACGGTAAACAGAGAGTAATTCTGTGTGGTCAAACTATATCCATATTTACCTGAGCGCAGTTCTTCATTAACCTCCTCCGGCGATTTGGTAGTATTAAAAATCAGCCGACCGTTCTCAACAAACCCTATCGTAATGTTCACAAAATGCCAGATGGTTGGGTCGAGGAGACAGAGTACATCTGCAGTGGTGGAACTACATTTCAGCAGGATCGCTCGGTTGCTGATTCTCAGCGAGCATGAGGAAAGGGCGCCTCTTCTTTCGGGCCCGAACGTTGGGATGGACTGAGCGAATTTCCCTTCTAAAATAGCGGCTTTTCCCAGAAGTTCGCCGGCTGTGACTATTCCTTGACCCCCTCGCCCCTGCAGCCGGATTTCATTTATTTCATCTTTTGGATATGTATTTTTTTTTGAGCTTGATTTTTTAGTCATTGTAATTTTTTATCAGGTAAGAATGCTTGAACTTATTTTTTGCAACCGTCGTCATGACCAAAACCAATCTTTCATTGTTCAAGCTGGAGTTTTATATAATATGTAAAATTTTTATAAATTTATCAAGTGAAAACTTCAAAAACAAAAATGCCCCAAGTTAGAAAAGCTTTGGGGCTTGCAATACTCACTTCAGGCATCAGCTAATCGTATACGCCTTTACCCGTTTTTCGTCCTAATCAGGCTGCTTTAACATACTGCTCCATTAGGCAATAGGGTCTATATTTTTCTCCTAAAGATTGACGGAAAAATTTTAAAATGCTCAGCCGCATGTCTACGCCTACTAAATCTACCATTTCAAAAAATCCAATAGAAGGGTTAAAACCCAATTTCACGGCTTTATCAATTTGAACTCATCCAGCTTTTGGAACGCCGTGCGTCTGTCATTCGAAGGAAGACTAAATTCATTTTAATTTCTCATTCGCCAATCTTAATATTTTATCCTCGATTTCAAGCGAAAGAGAAATTGTGCTTGCTACTCCCAAATCAATCAAATTATCTAATATTCGCATGTATTTTTTATCTTTGACCTGCTTTATCTCGATCCATTTTTCCACACTTTTACCAAACTCCCGTGAGACTTCCTCAGTGATATAAATTTTTTTGTACAGATCTCTCAAGATACCTAACATCTGGATATTATCTAGTGCAATTAGGCAACTTGAATTTGAAATCACCTGTCAAAGCAAGGAAATAATAAAAAAGATGCCACCTTTTTGAAGGGTGGCATCTTCAAAATCTCTTTAACTTAATATCACTATTGTAAAAACTGGCCCAATTGAGGAAAAGTTATAAAAAAAGGCGAGGATTATACATCCTCGCCTTTCCCAACTCACAGTATTTTCATAATTGAGCCATATTTCACTTTTTGGATTTATCGTCATCCACGACTTCGAAATCAGCCTCTTCTACTTTCTCATCCTTTGTTTTGGTTTCTGCCTGAGTTCCACTGGCACCCGCTTCAGCGCCTTGAGCACCGGCTTGTGCCGTGGTGCGTTCATACATTTTACTAGCTACCTCATTCCAAGCCTGACTTAACGCCTCGGTTGAGGATTTCATTTCATCTATATTATCCGTCTTGAGAGCTTCTTTGACTCGACCTACAGCCGCTTCTAATTTAGATTTCTCATCGGCGTTTAATTTGTCGCCCATGTCTTTAATGTTCTTTTCGGTTTGATAAACCATCTGATCCGCTTGATTACGAGCATCAACTGCTTCGCGTTTCTTTTTATCCTCAGCGGCGTGGGCTTTGGCATCGTTAACCATTTTTTCAATTTCTTCTTTAGTCATGCCGGTTGAAGCCTCGATTCGGATACTTTGTTCTTTGCCAGTGGCTTTATCCTTTGCAGAAACGTTCAGAATCCCATTGGCATCGATATCAAATGTAACTTCAATTTGTGGAATGCCTCGAGGGGCCGGCGGAATACCATCCAATATAAATCGACCTAAGGTTCGATTGTCCACGGCCATTTCACGTTCACCTTGAAGAACATGAATTTCCACAGAAGTCTGGCTATCAGCGGCTGTTGAGAAGATTTCTGACTTTCTTGTGGGAATCGTTGTGTTTTTCTCAATTAATTTTGTGGTCACGCCACCCAAGGTCTCGATTCCAAGAGTTAATGGCGTTACATCCAGCAAAAGCACATCTTTAACGTCGCCGGAAAGAACTCCTCCTTGAATAGCAGCGCCCACGGCTACTACTTCATCTGGATTCACCCCTTTATGGGGTTCTTTGCCAAAGAGCTCTTTTACTATTTGCTGGATTTTGGGCATTCTTGTTGAACCACCAACTAAAACGATCTCATCAATGTCATTAGCCGTAAGTCCGGCATCTTTTAAAGCAATTTTGCATGGTTCTATGGCTCGCTGAAACAGATCGTCGCAGAGCTGTTCAAATTTGGCACGGGTTAGAGTCAAGTTTAAATGTTTAGGACCGGTATCCGTCGCTGTAATAAAAGGTAAATTAATATCTGTTTGCGCAACCGTAGAAATCTCACATTTTGCTTTTTCAGATGCTTCTTTTAAACGCTGCAAGGCCATGGGGTCTTTGGATAAATCTACTCCTTCTTGCTTTTTAAATTCCTCCACAATCCAATCAATGACTCGTTGATCAAAATCGTCGCCGCCCAAGTGAGTATCACCATTGGTTGCTTTTACTTCAAATACGCCATCACCGATTTCCAAAATAGAAATATCAAAAGTACCTCCACCTAAATCATAAACCGCAATTTTTTCATCTTTCTTTTTATCTAAACCATAGGCTAAAGATGCTGCCGTTGGTTCGTTGATTATTCTTTTTACTTCCAATCCAGCCACTTCACCAGCTTCTTTAGTAGCCTGTCTTTGGCTGTCGTTAAAATAGGCCGGAACAGTAATAACCGCTGTGGTAACTTTTTGACCTAAATAATCTTCTGCTGTTTGTTTCATTTTTTGAAGAATCATTGCGGAAATTTCCTGGGGTGAATAATCTTTATTTTCAATCTTTACTTTAGCTACATCGTTGTTACCTTTAACTACTTTATAGGGGACTTCTTCGATTTCTGTTCCAACTTCTCCATATCTCCTACCCATAAATCGTTTAATTGAATAGATGGTATTCTCGGGGTTGGTTATAGCCTGTCGCTTAGCAACCTGTCCAACCAACCGTTCTCCGTTTTTTGAAAAGGCCACCATAGAGGGTGTAGTTCGTGACCCCTCTGCGTTTGGTATTACTACGGGTTCACCTCCTTCCATAACAGATACACAAGAATTGGTAGTCCCTAAGTCTATACCGATTATTTTGCTCATAACTAAACCTCCTTAGGCTCAAATTATATTTTGTTTTTAGTGAAATAAAAAATCAAAAAGAGAGATTTTCAGTCAATTAACATAGATACTTTTTGCAAACACTATGCCATTAATAAAGTACTTAAAATAATAAGAATATATATTATTGTTTTATTATAACTTATAGCTTTTTAACTAACTACAAATCTGAAAGTACATTTTACTTTTGTATGAGTTATTCTGTCATCTTGTCATATTATTTCCCAAAAATAAAAAAAGGGTGTGATTGACACCCTTTAATTTTGCGAATGCAAAATTTCGCTATTTTACTTCTGATTTTTTTCTGAGGATTTCTCCTCTTTTTTTTCAGGTTTTTTCTCCGTGTTACCATTTTTATTCGATTTTTTATAATCTGTAATATAAAAGCCTGATCCTTTAAATATTAGCCCATTCCCGGAACTAATAAGTCTTTGCACGGAACCACCACATTTTGGGCACACTTCAAGAGGGGCCGCAGTAATACTTTGAAATTCTTCAAATTGATATTTGCAATCATCGCATAAATATTCATAAGTTGGCATATTGCCTCCATTCATTTATTCCGAAATGTTTTGCACAGTCATTTTTATGATTATGCCAAATTACGGTTTAGGAACTCTCATAGCCACAAAGTTATTGCTTCTACCACGTCTGATCTGGAAAAGTACAATTTCACCAACTTCAAGTTTGTCTACAATAATTTCAAATTCTCGCACTGTTTTAACTTTTCTACGATTTACCTCTTTAATCAGATCTCCGGTTCGAATTCCTTTATCTTCTGCTATACTACCTGAACGAACCTTAGAAACCAGCACGCCTGTTTCTTCTTCATAGCCATATCTTTTCGCTAACCCATCTGTAAGCTCGGTTACCTGCAAACCAAGTCTTCCAAGAACGCTTGTTTGGGATATACGAGGTGTCTCTGTTCTGGTCTCTGGTCGTTCACCTAATGTGATTGGAATATATTTTATTTTACCATCTCGTACAATTTTCAAGTTAACTTTTTCACCAGGGCTATAGGAAGCTATGAGATTGGTTAAATGCTGGTCATCTTGTATTTTTTGCCCATTAACTTCTATAATAACATCATATTTTCTCAGCCCAGCTTTATCAGCGGGGGTATTCTCCTGTACCTCAACAATTACTGCGCCTTTATTGTCTTTTAAACCTAAAGCCTCACTCAATTCAGCATCAGGGGTTCCTATATATACTCCCAGATAACCACGAATTACTTTCCCATGAGCGATGAGTTCATCCATAACTCGCTTTGCCATGTTAATCGGTATAGCAAATCCGATACCCAGATTACCTCCAGTGTTGCCTGGTATAATAGCAGTATTGAGTCCGATTAACTCGCCCCGAAGATTAATTAAAGCTCCACCGCTGTTACCAGGATTAATAGCCGCGTCTGTTTGGATGAAATCTTGATAACGTAATTCACCCGATAAATTCAAATTTGACCGTCCTTTGGCGCTAATGATACCCGCTGTTACTGTATGTTCCAGACTAATATCAAATGGATTCCCGATAGCCAGAACCCACTCACCTACTTCCAATTTATCTGAATCTCCCAAGTTAGCTACTGGAAGACTATTTTTGTTAATTTTTATCACTGCAACATCTGTTGCTGGATCTTGACCTATAACTTTTGCATCGTATTCCTTTTTATCGATGACTACGTTAATTTCATCTGCTTCTTTAATTACATGATAATTAGTTAAAATATAACCATTCGGTTCTACAATAACACCAGAACCTAATCCACGTTGTCTAAATTCTTGTTCTCCATCATCAGGTAAGCGAAAAAAACGTCTAAAGAAATCATCGTTATTGAAAAAATCGGCAAAAGGGTTTCGTACTTTTACTACTTTTTCACTTGTTATAGAAACTACCGTAGGGTTGACTTTTTTAACAATCTCTACAAAGGCTCGACTTGTACTCTCATAATCCGATTTAATTGCCACCTGTGGATTTTCTACATTAGATTCTGCCGCCGGGGTTACCTCTTCATCTGCTAAACCATTACGGGTCCAATTAAAATTTGAAGCAATCACTAATCCGACCAAAATTCCTATAAAGATCGAAAAAGCTACAATAAGGGTTGTTTTATTTTTATTCAACATCACAATTCCTCCTTTTAAATTATTAATAAATCATCAATGTTATCAAACCCATTTCAGTTTAAAGAAGTTCCAGAATCTAAGCCAAAAGGAATTTATATATTTATAATTCATTTATATTCGACTTGAGATTCTGGTTGTACTACTTTTATTTTTACATATTGATCTCCCTGACATTCTTTGCTCTTTATCCCCATTCCTCTTAATCGAAATGTTTTTCCGTCTTCTGTGTCATGAGGAATAATTAGCTCAACTTTTTTGCCATAAACCGTTTTCACTCTCACTTTTGTTCCTAGTTTAGCTTTTAAATTATCAATAGGAACTTCACAATAAATATCGAGATCCTTACGTTTGAAAAAACGATGTTTTTTAATACGGATATTTAAGATTAAATCGCCTGCGGGCCTGCCTGCCACTCCTGGGTTTCCCTGACCAGTCAAACGCATTTTTTTACCATCATCGGTTGCAGGAGCAATATTAATCGAATATTTTTTATTTCTTTTTACTCGACCAGTGCCGCTACATGTATAACACGGTTTGGTTATAATTCTACCTTTGCCTAAACATCTTGGACAGGGGCGACTGACCGCAAAAGCTCCTTGAATGATTGAAACAATGCCCGTACCATGACATTCTGGACAGACTTCTGGCTTTTTGCCTGCTTTCGATCCGGTTCCTCCACAACTAACACACGCCTCTTCTTTGTTTAATGTAAAAACTGCTTTTCCGCCTATGACAGCAGTTTCAAATGGAATTTCTAGGTTAACACGAATATCTTGTCCTTTAATGGCGCCATAATCTGTTTGACCGAATCCCGCTTCTCTATCAAAAAATTGACTAAAAATATCACCCAGGCCTCCAAATCCAAAAAAATCTTCAAGGTTGAACTCACTCTGCCAACGATTTCTCCTTGCGCCTGTTCTTTTGAATCCTTCAAAAAGATCACTAATATCAAAACCCTGAAAATCAAATCCTCCACCTGGTCTTGCTCCAGTAAATCCAAATTTGCGCATCTGGTCGTATTGCTGCCGCTTCTTTGGATCACTCAAAACACTATAAGCCTCTGATATTTCCTTAAAGCGCTCTTCAGCCATTTTATTGCCAGGCTGGGTATCTGGATGATATTCTTTTGCAAGTTTTCGATAGGTCTTTTTTATTTCTTCGCTACTAGCGTCTTCTTTCACTCCTAAAACATCATAATAATCACGTTTAGCCATACTATTATATCACTTGGGTTGTATTTATTATTGCTATCAAATCGCCTCACTTAAATTAGGTTCTCAAATTACAACTATTTTTAAAATTACATGTAGTCATAACAGCTTAATAAAATCGTTATCAGCGTCGGATTTAAAGTATCTGACTAATAGACACAATATTCCTATGTTTATTTATGTTACGCAAATTATATGCCAGGTTTATATTATAAAGAATTTCTTAAATAAACAATAATTTACATAGATATAAAATCGACATAATACCTTGGTCTTACTGTCATACATTCTTTTATAAAGACAAAGTGTCATATAAACACCCTATTATTTAAATAAAAAAGGCAGAGATAAACTCTGCCTAAAATTTGCTTGCAATTATAAATATTTTTAGTTTACATTTTCAATTAACTTTTGGTAAGCTATTTATTTGGTATTTCAACGAATACATGAAATTCAGACTGCTCCCTTACAATGGTAAAAATGGACACCGAGCCCTTTTTTAAGTTCGAAATAACTTCGTATAAATCAATTTTACTCATAATAGCTTTATCATCAATTTCAATTAATAGATCATCTTCTCTAATTCCAGCCTCATCCGCTGGACTCCATCTTTCCACTTCAGTAATCAATACCCCTGCTCTTCCTGAATAACCAATCTCTGCAGCATCTTCACGCGTCAAATTTTCTACGCTTAGACCTAAATATTGGAAGTCTTTATTTTTATTCTTTTGATCTACTTCAACGCCAATTATTTCCTTTTTTCCTAAAGTTACATTAAGCATAATTTCTTTTCCATTTCTTAATAAAGTAAGGTTAATAACCTCACCGGGATTTTTTCTTGCAATAATTGCTTGGACTTGATTACTTTTATAAACATATTCATTATTAATTTTAAAGAGCACATCTTTAGCTCTGATTCCAGATCTTTGCGCAGGTCCATCGGGTAAAACTTTGTCAATAAAAACACCCTTTGGCCGCTCCAAATGCAAGGCTCTAGCTTTCTTCTCATCAATATTTTGCATGGCAATGCCTAAATATCCTCTTTCAACCTTTCCTTTAAGAATCAAATCACTCATAATTTTTTTCGCTAGGTTGATGGGAATGGCGAATCCAAATCCTGCAGAGTAACCCGTTTCGGTGGCAATAGCGGTATTCACACCGATAACCTCACCCTTGAGATTTACTAAAGCACCGCCACTATTTCCGGGATTTATGGCCGCATCTGTTTGAATAAAACTTTCTACACCGTAACTATCTCGTATTATATCTATTTGTCGTTCTTTTGCGCTAATGATACCTGCGGTGACAGTAGAGCGTAGTTCCAAAGGGTTTCCAATTGCTAAAACCCATTCACCCACTTTACATTGATCTGAATCGCCTAATTTAACCACAGGTAAATCATCTGCGTCTATTTTGATTACCGCCACTTCTGTTAACGGATCTAATCCAATAATATCCGCTTCAAATTCGCGATTATCATGCAGAATTACTCGTAGTTTTTTAGCTTTATTAACCACATGTACATTGGTTAAAATATATCCCTCCTTTGAAACAATAATCCCAGAGCCAGAACCTTGCTGTCTAAATTCTTTTGGAAATCTAAATCTAAAAAAATCTTTTAAATCATCCCCGTCATGAAATCGCTCAATATCCGCCGAACGAACAATTCGAGTACTCTGAATGGAAACTACCGTAGGTACAACCAAGTCAGCTATATAAATAAAGGCATCACTGGTGTTTTGAAGACTAAGGAGCGCATCAGGCACTTTTTCCTGTGAACCTATAATAATATTAGACGACAGTCGGTAGGGTTGTGCACTTTGAGTGGTATTGGTGAAATCAAAACTTGAGGTAATAATTAATCCAAAAAGAGCACCCAGAATTAATAATGCCACTGCAAAGCGTAATGAAAAATTTTTGTGTATCATGGTATAATCCTTTTAAATTCCATTATGTAATCCAATAAATCTGCGAATTTTCTTGATAATTTCCTCACCATGTCGAGGGGAAATTATAAGAAAGCTTATAAATAAAATTGCTAACCCCGGCAGGATTGGAAAGATTAAGCCTATCAAACCTAAAACAATTAAAATTGGAATTAACTTTTTCTTATCTTTTTGGTAATCTTTTATTTCCTCCGTTAAATACTTTTTCCGCATATATCCTCTCAGTAGAGTTAATAATTGGTAGAAAATGTAGTTAGCTACTATTCAATTTCCTTAAAAAAGTTGTTAAACTCGAGATAATTATATTCGCCACATTTTTTTTGGATCACTAACGTGTCACAGAGTCCTAAGGAAGTCTGTAAAATTTTAGGATATTATTAAATCAATCAGAATTATTGAGACATATTTTAAGTACGATTTTTTAAAAAAAATGTTCAAACAAGCTTTAACTTCAATTTAAATATTTCACCATTATTAAACGATTTCCATGGTTAGGATCAGATTGATAATCAACTTCATCCATGGACCGTTGAATAATGTAAAGTCCGAAACCACCGGTTTGTCTTCCATTCAAAGCTTCTAGAGCATCATAATGTTTCATGCCTTTAAATTCAAAGCCTAAACCATAATCTTGAACCACAATGCTAAATTTATGTTTATCAAAGTCCACCCAAACATCTATCCAATTGTCTGGATTTGAATGGTAAGCGTGTTCTACCACGTTTAAACAGGCCTCATAAACAGCGATTTTGGTTTTACCTGTTTCTCTTGCATTCATTCCAGCTTTTTCAGCGAATTCAGTTACAAAATCACAAATATTGTATAGATTCGCTGGTGTGCTCTTTACACGTAAGTGGTTTCTTAATTCATGTTCATTCTTTTTATTAAAATCCTCCAATGATTCGTCTATTTTATCCACCAAAGGGACTTCTGCAATATCCTCGATTGGGTTTATTGGAGCTTGAACTAACGACTCAGAATCCTGAAACTCTTCCAAAACATATTTTTCATCGCTTTGTACGGAGAGATAGCTCATGGGTGTAAAAGTGGCTAAGTTATTTTTAGCAAATCGAGATACATTAATCAATTTTACATCTCCATTTAATCTCCTAGCTCGAGATGTTGCTTCAATTAATAGTACAATAAGGCTCGTTGTGGGAAACTGAATGCTTTTTAAATCCACAATTATTTTAGAATCACCATGACTAAAACAAGTATCAAAAGTATCCTGTAAAATCTTCAACATAGATTGAGTATCTTCGTAATTTGTCAGAGGGATACGAACGACATGTTTAAAACCAGGTACACGTTCGACTTCAATCTTAGTGGTAGACATTGTAGATTAGCTAATTCTTTATAGTATTCCTTACAATATATAAATAAAATTACTCATATAAATTGATTTTTACAATAATTATTTCTAAAATATAAAATCAAATTTATCCAAATGATAAAAATAATCTAATATGGGCAAAATTTTAAATCGATTTTAGATAATATGATGTTGGTGCAAAAACAGGATAATTTCAACTTTTACAATCGTAAATTCAATATTTACAATTTAAGATTTTTAGCTTCCTACCTTTTTGCACCTATGTCATAATATTGTTTTTTAAATTGTATTCTATTGTGATAAAGATAATTTTTTATGTTTTTTTCTTTTCATCATCTGCTAAAACTCTCCTCAAGACTTTACCAATATTACTTTTCGGTAATGAGTCACGAAATTCAATTAATTTAGGAACTTTGAATGATGCCAGTTTTTGTTTACAGAATTGAATAATTTCTTCTTCAGATATAGACTCATTTTTTTTAAGAACTATAAAAGCTTTTACCGTCTCTCCTCGATATTCATCAGGTACGCCCACAACAGCTGCTTCCATTACTTTTGGATGTTCAAAAAGTACTTCTTCAACTTCTCTTGGGAAAATATTAAATCCTCCGGCAATTATCATGTCCTTTTTTCTGTCAACAATATAAAAATACCCATCTTCATCCATTTTTGCCAGGTCACCTGTGTAAAGCCAACCATCTCTCAAAACCTCCTTTGTTTCGGCTTCCATGTTCCAATAACATTTCATAACCTGGGGGCCTTTAATTGCGAGCTCACCAACTTGGCCAATGGGAAGTGTTTTTTGGGTTTCAGTATCAACGATTTTAGCCTCTGTGTTAGGCAGTGGTATACCAATGGAACCTTCTTTCCGTTTTCCTTTAATAGGGTTAACATGTGTCACCGGAGATGTTTCTGAAAGGCCGTACCCTTCTACTAATTTTCCGTTAGTGATGGATTCAAATTGTTTGGCTACTTCAAGAGGAAGAGGTGCGCCTCCGCTCACGCAAGCCTTAACCGAAGAAAGGTCAAATTTCGATACATTAGGGAAATTATTAACAGCTACATATAAGGTAGGAACACCTGAAAATGAGGTGGCTTTATTTTTTTGAATAGATTTAAGAAGCATGGGTATATCCCTTGGATTTGGAACCAATACCATGGTTGACTTCAAAAATACGGACATATGAAGACACGTGGTTAATCCATAACTGTGAAAAAATGGGAGAGCACAAAGTATGACTTCGTGACATTCCCTATAGCCAGTAAACCAATTACGGGTTTGAATAACATTGGATATTAAATTTCGATGGGTTAACACAGCCCCTTTTGAAACACCAGTAGTCCCACCTGTGTAAAGTAATATCGCAATGTCATCTGGTTTTATTTTTACTTCCTGAGGTTTTGAAGTAAATTTTTCGTTCATCAACTCATGAAAAAGATGGATTCCAGGGGCGCGCTTAATTTTTTGCCAAGTACCATCTTTTTTGGCTTTAATGGGGTAAAGAAATTTTAATATTGATGGCAAATATTGCTGTACACCTGTAACAATAATATTTTTTAATCCAGTATTTGGTTTAATTTTCTCAATTCTTGGATAAATTATATCAAGCACAATAGCAGTTTCAGTGCCGCTATTATTTATTTGATACTCAAGCTCTCTTTCAACATAAAGAGGATTTGTAGGCACCAAAATAGCACCTAATTTCATAACAGCAAAATGTGCGATCGGGTATTGTGGAATATTTGGTAATATTAACGCAACTCTGTCTCCTTGTTTAACACCAAATTTGGAAAGTGCAGTGGCAAGTTGGTTTACCAGGTGGCCCAGCTCACCATAGGTCAACTTTCTTCCAAAATATGAAACCGCGGGACCTTGAGGATTAACTTTGATCGCCTCTTCAAGAATATCAGGCAGAGTTATTTCTGGAAAATCAATAGTATGGGGGACTCCATCTTCGTAAAATTTGAACCAAGGTTGCTTCATTGTCGAATCTCTTTAAATTTTTAATATATTCACTCTTGAATATAAAATAAAACACCCACCCAAGGGGGTGTGAAGAAATAACTTGGAACTTTATTTAGACTCAAGTCTAATAAAAACAAATTAAGAATAACTCTGAGATTACCAACTTAATTTTTCACACCCCCTAAGTTAGGTGGGTGTTTTAAATATCTTTGGTAGATTTACTTAATTAATGCCGCCGTATTTATCTCTATTTTGAATCAAATCGATTTCATACTCCGCCGCCTTTCTCCAGAGTCTATCTTTTGCAGCAATCTGAAAATAATTTATAGCTTCGGTAAATTGACCTAAGTTTTTGCTGGCTTTTCCAGCTTCATACGCAGCCGGGGCATAATTTTTTTTGTATTTTAAGGCATTAATAGCTGCTCCTTTTGCTTTAGTATATTTACCTTGTTTATTAAAAATAACGGCCAATCGATAATGAGGCTCTGCCCATCTTTTCCTTTTGGTGACAGCTAACGCGTTTTCTAATGCCATAATGGCCTTATTGTATTTAGAAAGTTCCGTTAGACTTACCCCCAAACTATAAAAAGCCAAATCATATTCAGGGTTAATTTGGGTTGCTTTGGTAAAATTTTCGATCGCCTTTTTATAATTTCTCTTTTTATTAAGATAAATTGCCCCTAATTCATAATAGGCTTTATGAGAAGTGGGATCATATTCGATCGACTTCATATAAGTATCAATAGCATTATTAGGCTTATTCAGTTGACTGTAGATTTTACCCAAGGCAAAATACGTCTCGGTATAAGTTGGATTATGACGAATTGCAGCTTTATAAGCTACAATCGCCTCGGGATACTTTCTCATCCTTTTTAATGTGAGACCCTTTGCGTAATAGGCTTTAAAAAAGGTAGAATCAATAGATAGAGCCTTGTTATATTGGTTAAGAGCTTCTTGTAGTTGGCCAAGTTTATATGCATTATTGCCATCGTTATAGGCTTTTTTTACTGCGTTAATTTTTTTCATAGCCTCCACATCGGACTGCAATTTTTTGTCAATTTCTTTAATTTCTGCCACCAGTTTCTCTCGCTCTTTAATAAGCAGTTCGTACTCATCCGCTGATGGACTCGCTTTGAGCTTGGCATCAATTTCATGAACACGTTTCAATTTTTCTTGTTTTTGCTGATTTAAGTCTTGGTTTAATCCAATACTTGCTACAAGTAAGCTCAAGGAAAGCATTAAAAATAGACTTGTAAAGATTTTTTTTGATAACTTCATAACCTATACCTCCCTTACATTAGTTAACAAAATTAATCATTTGTGCCGAAGGGGGGACTCGAACCCCCACGGGTTGCCCCACACGCCCCTCAAGCGTGCGTGTCTACCAAATTCCACCACTTCGGCAGCTTTGATTTATTAAATTTAAGGCGTAGTATCCGAGGATGTCTGAGTCGTCTGATCTGGCGTTACCGGTAATAATTGTGGAGTATTCTCCGTTGGTACCATAGGTAATCCAGCTGCTGGACGCATTTTACCGCGTTCCTGTTCAACTAAGCTCTTACCAGAATCCACAGTTCCTTTAGTTAAGAGCGCAATTATTAGGGATATAGATAAAAACGCCACGGCCAATACCGTTGTCATTCGACTTAAAAAAGTAGCTGCACCACGCCCACCAAAAACGGCACCCATACCACCCGCTCCACCAAAAGCTCCTGCCAAACCACCGCCTTTACTTGATTGCAAAAGAATAACTACGGCCAAAGCAAAACAAATAAAAGTATAAACAACAATTAATAAAGTATACATTTTCCCTCTCCTTAATGGCTAACTTTTTCGGCGGCTTTAATGATTGCCGCAAAACTTTCTGCATCGAGACTTGCGCCGCCTACCAACGCACCGTCTATATTTTCCTGACGCATGAGCTCTTCTGCATTTGTAGGCTTTACACTGCCACCATACTGAATACGGATATCCTCAGCGAGTTCTTTTGTGTATAACTCCGCCAACAGTTCCCGTATGAAACTCTGAACCTCTTCGGCCTGGTCAGGTGTTGCATTTTCGCCAGTTCCAATGGCCCAGACAGGTTCATAAGCCAAAACCAGGTCGTAACCATTTGATAGACTAATCTCAGTAAGTCCAGCTCTAACCTGTTCTTCAACCACCTTTTGAGTAAGTCCGCTCTTTCTTTGCTCCAACTTTTCACCAACGCAGAAGATGGGTTTTAGACCAGAGGCAAGGGCATTTCGATTCTTTTTATTGATCTCTTGGTCCTTTTCACCAAATAGGTGTCGTCTCTCAGAATGACCAATTATTACATACTCACAACCAGAATCCTTTAGCATTTGAGCTGATATTTCTCCTGTAAATGCACCTTGGTCTTCCCAATGAATATTTTGTCCGCCTAACTTAATTTTTGACTCTTTAATAATCTCATAAACTGGTATTAAATCAGTAAAAGGCGGACAAACAACCACATCCACTTCATCCACATTTATTAACTTATCTTTTAATGCTTGTACTGCAGGAATAGCCTCGCTGGGTGTTTTATACATTTTCCAGTTGCCACCTACTATGATCCTTCGTTTTTTCATTAAAGATACCTTATTACATAATATTATACTTTATTAAAGTTAAAATAAGTTTCCTTACGAACGATTTATACCTTATAGCGATGGAGCAATACATTTTATTAAATCAACCACACGGCACGAAAAACCCCATTCATTATCATACCAAGAAAGGACTTTGGCAATCGTGCCTTCTACGACATTGGTTGAAAGTCCATCTACAATAGAGGAATGGGAATCCCCGTTAAAATCCTTTGAAACTAATGGCTCTTCAGTGAATTTTAATATACCCTTTAACTCATTTTCTGAGGCCTTCTTAAAGGTGTTATTTAATTCCTCTACGGTTGTATTTTTTCCCAATTGAATAACAACATCTACAAGAGAGACATTAGGTGTAGGAACTCGAATGGCCATCCCATCCAATTTACCCCTCAACTCCGGGATAACTTCTGCAACAGCTCTCGCAGCGCCAGTAGTTGTTGGAATCATAGATAAAGCTGCTGCTCTGGCTCTTCTCAAATCCTTATGGGGAAGATCCAAAATCCGCTGGTCATTTGTGTATGCATGGATGGTAGTCATCAGGCCTCGCACGACTCCAAAATTTTCCATCACTACTTTAACTACCGGAGTTAAACAATTGGTGGTACAAGATGCGTTAGAAATAATATGGTGCACAGCCGGATCATATTTATGATCATTTACGCCTACCACTATGGTTATATCAGGGTTCTTTGCAGGAGCGCTAATAATTACTTTCTTTGCACCTTGATCCAGATGTTTCTTTGCCTCGTCCCGAGCGGTAAATCGTCCAGTTGATTCAATTACGATATCTACTCCCAAATCATCCCAGGGTAACTGCGCAGGATCCGTTTTGGCTAAAACTTTGATAGAATGACCATCAATAAATATCTGATTACCCTCAGCTCTAACATCTCCATCGAAAGCACCAAAATTTGAATCGTATTTTAATAGATGAGCTAATGTTTTAGAATCGGTGATGTCATTTACCGCAACAAATTCGATATCCATCACCGCATGCATTTTTGCTGCTCTAAAAATATTTCGTCCAATTCTACCAAATCCATTAATCCCTACTTTAACTGCCATGTTTTAGGTCTCCTTTTTGATTATCCAATTTCTCCTTAAACGATAAAAGTTTTTTATTAACCGAAAAATACTTCTGCGATCTCATACAAATCTTGGTCCACTTCTCTCGGTTTTTCAAGAACCGACTGAAGGGGCACATTGACTATTTTACCACATTGAATGGCTACCATTTTATCAAAATCACCAGCTTTAACTAAATCTGCTGCTTTTACCCCCAGCCGCGTGGCAAGAACCCTATCAAAGGGTGTGGGGGAACCTCCTCTTTGAATATACCCTAAAATAGTGAATCGAGTTTCCATCCCTGTTTTCTGTTCGATTTCTTTAGCCACGAATTCCCCAATTCCTCCCAACATAACATGACCAAATTCGTCAATTTTTGATGAGCGGGTCACAAACGATTCCTGCTCTTTAGGTTTAACGCCTTCGGCTACCACGACAATACTGAAATTCTTTCCTCGTTTGTGCCGCTTCATTAAAAGTTCACATATTTGATCCATGGTAAAGGGAATTTCTGGAATTAGTATACAATCGGCGCCGCCTGCTAACCCAGACATAACTGCAATCCATCCTGTGTGCCGACCCATGACCTCAATCACCATCACTCGATGATGCGATTCGGCGGTCGTGTGTAATCGATCAATGGCCTCAGTGGCAATGGTTACGGCGGTATCAAAGCCAAAAGTATAATCAGTTCCTTGAAGATCATTATCGATGGTTTTGGGCACACCAACAAATTTTAGACCCTTTTGACTTAACTTGTGTGCAACTCCCAAAGTGTCTTCTCCACCAATAGCCACAATCGCGTCTATATCAAACTTTTTTACATTATCTAAAATTTTTTGAACATCTTCATCCTTTTTAAATGGATTTTTTCTGGAGGTTCCCAGAATAGTGCCTCCTTTAGGAAGAATTCCAGAAACCGAGTACAAACTTAGTGGTTCTACCTCACCGTTGACCAAACCATCCCAACCGTTTTTGATTCCCAAAATATCAAACTGATAGGATATAATGCCTCTTCGGGTTACCGCTCGGATAGCTGCGTTCAATCCAGGGCAATCTCCTCCACCAGTTAAAAGCCCTATTCTCATTGTAAATTTATGTACTCCAAATTTATATCCCCAAAAAGTAAAAAACGATGCTAAAATAACAATAATTTAAAAAAATGTCAAGCAGAAATTCTGACATTAAGTGAAAATGCAATTATATAATTTTAAAATCTAAATTGCTTTTGCGGCTGTGATGGCTAAGATTTTTGATACACCAGCTTGGATTAAAACCTTGGCACAAGCTCTTATAGTAGAACCTGTGGTTAACACATCATCAACAAGAATCACCTGTTTGTCAATTAAACTGTTAGATTCAGTTACTTCAAATGCTCCTTGAACATTTTTTTCACGTTCTACAGCGCCGAGTTTTGATTGAGGCTTAGTGTAGCGTATTCTTTTAAGAACATTGCGCTCAACGGGAATTTTTGAAATTGTCGCAATCCTATTGGATAAAAGAATGCTTTGGTTAAAACCTCTTTCCCGCAATCTTGTTTTATGCAGGGGCACTGGAATAATCAAATCCGCTGATGAATATACACGATCTGCTAAAACCAACTTAGCCATCTCATCGCCCATCAATCCAGCTAATGACTGTTTCTTAAAATATTTCATTTCATGGATAATTTTTTGAACCTCATCGCTATATTCCCATACCGAAATCACACAAGAGACCTCTGGAATCTTGCTATTTTTATTGGAAATATTTAGCTTATTTTCAATGCTGTGATTAATACGCGGTAAGCAATTCCAGCATTGTTCACAGATTAATTCTGATCCTGAATCTAGACGAACATCGCAAATTATGCAAAAAGGAGGATAAATAAAATTTAGTACAGCTTCAATGTAAGGACTAAAGCTCTTATAAAAAGAACTTAATTTTATCATTATCATCTATTGTTGGATTTCTTGATAACTTTTCACCAACATTTTGAGCATCCATTCATCCGCCTCTTTAAAGGATTTAAATCGATACGCCCCTCTGGGACAAATTCCTTTTCCCCGCCGTAACTATCCAATATGGTGATAGTACGAAAAGCTATACTTCTTATCGTTAAACATTTGTGAAGACTTAATGAATTGTGCAAATGTTTAATATCCAAATAATTAAAAATCTTTATGAAGGTTAGCTTTTGAATAATTCATTTAAGATCAGGGTTTAATTTATAAAATTAATGTTGGAATTTCAATAAAAATAAATAACATGACTATTTGCCGCCAAAATTAAGCGGAAATACGAAAGCAATTTGCGGTTCCACCCTCCTTTGCGTTTCGAGGCTCTGGGTAGTTTCGTTAAATTGAAAAGTCCAGATATAATCCATATAGATAAAAAAGAAAGGATTTACTTGATATCCCAAACCTATCCTAGCAATGGAGCGATCATCCAGGGTAAATGCATCTTCAAAATCCTCGATGCTGGTTTTATCATAGACTGCGCGTGCAGATATTCTGGCGACAGATTTCGAAAGCAAAGTTGCTAAGTGTAAACGGCCACTATCCTTTTGCCCATCAATTCGCTCAAAGGTGCCAAGAAATTTGATGTAATTGAGAAAGTGGCCAAACAATTCCCCATAAATACCTTGCTCTTTTGATGTTCTTTGTAACAGTAAGTCGGTTTTTGCTATCGGCCCATTCGGCATTTGCCGGAATCTTTCATTTTCATAAAATGGGTCAAAATACGAAGGCAGAAACTGTTTGCCTAAAAATCTTCTCTCTAATTTAGCATACATGCTGAATAGACCCCCCAATTTCCACAGACCCAGTTCAATTCCCAGGGCTTGACCAGAACCATAATTTTGAATTTTTGCATAATCAGCATAAATATGGCTAAAAAATGGACCTAAATATAAAAGAGGCAATTCAATATCAACACCTCCAATGGTCACGTGATCATCTGTTGAACGAGTTCCGTCAGGATCGTCATCCATAACGATTGTAGCGCCAAAAGTCAATTTTCTCAGCAATCCAATATTTGGGGTATTTCGTAGCGGTCGAACATAGGCGCGTCCACCGACAATTTCAAAGCGCTCAAAATTGCTGACCACACTTTCAAACCCCCAGAGTTTAAATTTCAAATCAAATTCTAAGCCGATTTTACGGTCATCGTATTGGGCTTCATTTGTGTAGTAATTCATGATAAATCCATGACCCAAACGTGCGGTATCAAGCGTTCCAATTCTGGCATAAATTGGCGTTCGGTGTTTGTAGCCATAGCGAATATACCTCAAAACCCGGAAATAATCGTAGGTGGAATTCCAATCCTCGTTACGCAGCTCACCGTTGTTTGTATTCAATCGTAAAGGCACTTCGACTCCTACACCAAATTTCCCCATGCTCAATTCTGTGCGCAAATTTAAAACAAAATAGGTTTCATCTTCAATGAAAGCCAAACCCATGCCTCCCATAAAAATGCCCTCATCCGTAACTCGATATCTTCTATCCAATGACCATTGAGAAAGAGCCGGTGCAGAATCCAGAATAAAAACTGCTAAAATTAAAGTGGCTAATCCATTCTTATACAGTGATTTTATTATCATGTTCATCTCCCAAAAGGTTGTTAGTTCAAAGTTGTTATTTACTAAAAAACGGGAGATTTAAAATTGAGATTTAAAGTAACTAACCAATTACAAAAAGTCAAGTTTTAAAATTGTAAAGAGATATGACAGAAAATGCAAACCAGTTGGCTATTTCGAAGTTAAAGCAACAGAGCCATCCCAATCATCAGGTAAATCTTCGGGATTAAAGGAACCAATTCGAGAAATCATAATTTTTGATGCAGGATCATGAGGACGTAAAAACTGGGCATAAGTGAATTTCTCTCGAGCTTCTGAAAAATTTCGAGATCAATAAGCTTCAAATGCCTCATGATAAGTCTGATAGCAAGATAAATCTTTAGAATCAATTTCTTCAGAAGATTCACCGTAGACTTCATAAACTTTGATTGCCTTAGACTTGCCTTTAATTTTAATTACATCTAAGAGGTGGGTTCTAAACATCGCTTTGGTTAGTTGTTAGTGTGTAAATTCTGAAAATAACAAAATTGTCTGATACCGCCTGTTTGCGCTTTCTATTCGAGCAGCAAGGTTTACAGAATCGCCTATCACTGTGTAATCAAATGCCTCACGCGAGCCCTTTCTGAGCACATAACACGGCGCGTTCGCCGATCTGCACTGAACCATATGAGCGAAGAATCTGAAACAGGCATAACAACATATTCTTCGCGCAATTGGCTTCGTTTCAGGCCGCAGACACCCTACGAATCGAGCTCAGAACGACAAGTCCTGAGGACCTAGTTATCTCACTGCCCAGCTTCTACCCCGTGCGTTAAAAAACGTCTCTCTCCCTCCTCGCCCTCAACACCAAAGCTCACCTTTTCAACTTAATACTCAACTTTAAGTAATCTACGCCCTCTTTTTCATAAAGATTTCGACACTACCGAGATTTCGTGCTTTTCCAATCCAATCTGTCACCACGTTTTCTCGTTTGGGATTAAATGTAGCTGCATTTCACCTTTGCAGTGATCCCCAAAAAAACGATCAACAATCTCACCGGCGTAATTCAAGTAAAAGAAACAACCATCTGCAGAATAAATGGATCGCGGATTGCATCCCACAAAGGCATCATCTTAAATCAATCAACTCCACGGTTAAAGCCGAATGGTGACTCAAAATATAATTTCTTGCGCTACAGTAGTTTCAGACGTGTCGGTAGTGAAGTCATGCTTCATGTCACTGGCAATCCTAACACTTACCTCTACCTCGTTGACGTTGACCCGGCTGGTAAGGTAACAGTTCTCTTTCCCAATAGTTTTTCAAAAGATAACTACTTGAAGGCCAGTCTTACTTACAAAATGCCAGCACCGAACCACTACCGCATGCAGGTGAGCGGCCCGGCAGGCCCAGAACTGGTGAAGGCAATTGCCACCGCTAAACCTCTCAAAATTGACATACTGGCTGCTGACAAAGGTGACTTCACTAACCTTGGCAAAAGTGCAGTGGAGATTACTCGAACGATCCTGGACCAGCTTAAACGCGAGATCAACCGCTCATCCACTCGTGGAATTGTAGTCTTACCTGCTTTAGATGTTGAGAAGCCTATTGCCACTGAAGGATGGGCAAGCGATAACGTATTCCAGCGTGTTTTAGAGAAGAAGAATAATTAATGCTATTTTAATAAAAAGTGTAGGCTTCAATTAATGCAGCAATAATGACTAAAAAATCGCAGAGATATTTCATTTAGAACTTCAGCTTGCTGTTATGTTGCTTTCGTTCAAGTTGCTATTGAATCCCCGGTGTCTCCAAGACCCCGGGGATTTTATTCTCTTATGATTATATACATCCTTCAAGGAACAAGGTTCTCTGAATCGTGTCCTCCAGTAGGTAGATTGCCACTTTTTTTCTCGTGGTCATTAATAGGCTTGCTATTCTATTGATAATTGATTAAATTTGAAAAAATGCCATCAAAAGATTCAAAGATTTTTT
>JBHIAC010000039.1:0-22148 GCA_046758365.1 bacterium | reverse complement strand
AAATCTACCAATACCACATCGTCCAAAGGCATCTCATTGCACTGTACAGGTAACCAATTCGTACAATCAGAGATGGGCTTTTATCTGTTGGTAGTATCTATCCGTTAGGTTTTATTAGGACTTGTAATCCTTGTCTTAATCTTACATACGGCTTAACCGCGCTGGGTGAAATAGATAATAACGACCAAGCTCTTTGAAACATGTATCACATATCCATTGCCATAAACAAATTGTTTAACGATTCTGCCAAAGTTGGGTGAGCGAACACGCCATCTTTTATGGTGGTATAAGGGACCTTTCCTATCATCGCCATCTGCAATACCGCCATCACTTCGCCACCTTCGATGCCCAGGACAGCGCAACCAAGAATTTGGCTAGTATCAGCGTCCACCACTGCTTTCATAAATCCTCGGGTCTCGTCCACTTCCAACGCACGGGCTACGTGAGTCATAGGCAATTTGGCTACACGAATATTATAACCCTTGTTTCGGGCTTCTGTCTCACTCATTCCCACCCGACCTAACTGCGGATCAATAAAAACGGTGTAGGGTACGAGGCGATCATTCGCGGTCGCTTTACCGCCTTCCAGAAGATTTGTGCGTAAAATGCGGAAATCGTCATAAGATATGTGAGTGAAGGCTGGGCCTCCTTTAACATCACCAATAGCATAAATTCCTTCAATGTTCGTTTCTAGATACTCGTTTACTTGTACAAAGCCGCGTTTGTCGATAGCAATCCCCGCGGTGGACAAATTGAGCCGGTCCGTGTTGGGTACTCGCCCGGCTGCTATGAGTAAATGTGAGCCAGTGAGAGTACGCTCTCCTTGTGGGGTACGCACGATTAAATGAAGGGTAGCGTTATTTGATTGTTTCACCCGAAGTGCTTCTGTCTCCAGTAAGATCTCTAAACCGTCCTCACGCAATATCTTGGCAACCTCTTCTGCTACATCAGAATCTTCTCTCGTCAATAACTGATTTCTTCGTTGTACAATGGTAACCTCGCTGCCAAATCGGCGGAACATCTGTCCAAATTCCAGTCCTATATATCCGCCTCCCAGTACCAAAAGATGCTCGGGTATGGTATCCAGTTCCATGATCGAAGTCGAATCGAGCGTCGGAATGGTATCTATACCATCCACCGTCGGTTTTGCTGGCCGAGCCCCGGTGTTGATGAAAATTTTATCCGCAGAGAGCTGACGTTTCTCACCATTATTCAAGAGGACCTCAAGCGATTTGGGGCTGGTAAAACTGGCTTCCCCCATCAGCAGGTCAACGCCTTCGGTATTTTCTATGCCACGTTGGCTGCCATTGCGAAACATATCTACAATATCGCGCTTGCGTTGTCTAACTTTGGCCATCTCCACGGTTATAGAGCCAGTGTGGACGCCATAATCTGCCGCCCGGCGAGCGAGATAGGCAATGCGGGCACTGGCCACCATGGTTTTGGTTGGTGTACAGCCTTCATTCACGCAAGTACCCCCTACATGTTTTCGCTCGATGAGCGCCGCCTTCCAGCCCGCTTGTGCCAAGGTAGTTGAGAGCGGTCCACCTCCTTGACCTGCACCGATTATTATGGCGTTGTAATGCTCTGTGGATGTTGTCATGATTATTACCTCCTTTCTTCTATGCACCCAGACTTCTACAAAATTAATTTAAAGTATGCTCAAAATGGGTGTACAGGCTTCAGCTTGCCTATGACAATCTCAACCTAAAGGTTGTACACCCTATTTTGCAGAAGTCTACAATTCACCGGGTAGAATAAATATTGGCAATAAACCAAAATAAACAGATTTATACCCGTTCATTTTAGGAATGTAGTAATGAAAACCTTAATCCTGCTTACATTTATTCCTGTTTTATTATTGTTGGATGTATAAAAAGTTTTCTTAGGCGATTACTGATTTGATCCATCGCCTGGGAAAAGCTGGTGGACCCGGCGCATATACTTTAAATGGCTTAACTTCTTTTAATAACCTCGCCATTCAACTTAATATTACCATTTGTTTGAAAAGAAAGCACATCCATTGGACAAACGGTAATACAAATACCACACTGGATACACGAGGTATTTTTGTTGGAGAAGTCTTCTTCATTTTTAGCAAAGCTCATCACATCGATGCCGACTTCGCAATAGCGCGAACATTCGCCGCAGGTGATGCATTTCTCGTTGCTGGAGATTTTTAATTTGCCAATTCGGTGACTCCAGAATTCCATCCATTTGGCTAACGGGCACCAGTAGCGGCACCAAATCTTACCGCCATAGAAGGGATACAAGGTCACCGGTATTACTCCGACGAGCCAGAAATCGGCAATATACGCATACCAGTGGCGGGATTTTTCGCCAACCTGTGATAAAAATCCAAACCAATAGTAAATGTCGTTATACAACAGTTTTCCAAATAACATGCTGCCGCCAACTAAGACCGTGGCGACAAAAGCCCAAACCAACACGGCCACATTCATCCATTCCCAGGCTTTGGCACGGCGACCTTTGGGTGCTTTGTGTCGCCACTGATCCCCCCAGGTTTCCGCCAAACCGCCACAACCACAGAACCAGGTGCAGTAGCGCTTACCATGGTGAATAGAAAGAATAGGAATCACCACAAACGTAGTAATTAAGCCCCAAATAATATAGAATAAACTAATATCGTAGAAAAATTGATGGAACTGCAGCGGCCAAAAGTATTCAAGACCGTAGGCTTTCCAGGAATAATCGGGATTCCCTAAAATGATGTTGTTACCTGCTTTGTGGTGAATGTACCACATGATAAATTCAGGAACGAGAAATCCCAAAGTCCATTGGGTGGTAATAAGTGTAAGATACCTTTTCTTCTGGTAGCTGTCTTTATAATTTATTCCCCAACGGACGTAGGCTTTGAAGCCAAAATAGGTCATAAACAGGGTGTAAAGACTCGCGTACCAGAAACTGGGTGAAACATGCTTAGTGAATCCGAATACTTTCCAATTGAAGGTTAGGAAGTCTTTCCAATTTAAGGAATTTCCTGTAGTAGGATCCACAAACCAAGCTTGGTTAAAGGGCCACCAAGGTGCCTTCACCGCATAGATGAAGTAAACAAGCAAAAACATGGCAGCGATTCCCAGATATTTTTTCCTATCCCAGGCACCTTCTAATTTAATGCCAACCTTATTGAAAAATTTAATGGGCAGTTCGGCACCGATCATCTCAAAAATTTGGTGGTTTTTGAGTTTTATGATTTCCTTATCCTTTTCAAACTTTACATAATCTCTGCCGATTTCTTTCAAGTGAGAATTGAAATGAATGGTTAATTTCCCTTCTTTTTCTAATGCGCGCAATTTATCGACATTGCGTTTTTTGGGGAAAATGAATTCGGGATCAATGGTGGCCATAGTGACCCGGTTATGGGATGCTAAGACAATGGCTGCTTCAGCAGCGACATCCCCAGCGCCGTAGATTAAAATATCATTCTGGTTAAACTCATCCGGGTCTGACAGAAAGTGAGCCACTTTGTCGGCGTATTCTATCTCACCGGACACATCAGCCTTGCGGGGATTTCCAGCTTTTCCAATGGCAAGAATTACATATTTAGCTTTGTAAACTCCCTTTGAGGTGGTTACAACAAAATAATCGTTTAATTTTTTTATATCCGTGACCGTTTCATAGCTATTAATTTTCAGTCTCCGTTCGGCAATTTCCCGGTCCCAAACTTCCAGCAACTCTTCTTTAGAAGACTCTTCACACCAGAGTGAGGATTCCAGGGGCACATCCAGAGGCTCCATGAAAAGGGGTTTGCCTTTGGTAAAAGATCGGATTAAATTGGCGGGTTTGGCTTGCTCAATAACGATATATTTTACCCCTAATTCCTGAGCACGATTAGCCGCCCCTAAACCAGAAGCTCCGGCTCCGACAATTAAAACATCATACACGTCATCTGGTAACTTTAGAGATGGCTTATTTTCAAATAGATTATTGATTAAGCGGTTTCCCTGATTTAAACCCAATTTGATTAAAGGTGTACCGCTCACCTCTCCAATAATATACAAGCCAGGGATATTACTCTCATTTTTGTAATTAACCTGGGGAAGCTTGACAATAGCAGGATCGAATTTCTTTTCAAAGAGTCGGCTAACGAATTGCACAGTAGACTGATTTATTTGTGCCATAAACTAAATTAAACCTTTCCAGATTTCATTTTGCAGTGTCTAGAAATTGTTCAACCTTTATGTAACCTTTAGGATGGTTAAAATATTCCATAGAGCGAAATTAGCAAAAGTTTTAACAGAATGGCACTGGCGTAGGATAGACAGGTTTGGATATCATCCCGGGGGGGAAGTTCGGTGTTCAAGCTTTAGTTTGCAATGGTAGGCGTAAATACCACGCTAAAGCGTGGACACCCAACGTTCTCTACGCCTGAACCCGTTTGTAAAACAATTTTAGGCAGTATCGCTCAATTTAGGAACTAATCACCAACTCGCTTAATTACAACCAGGGTACTGTCATCCTCCCACTTGCTACGATTACCAAATTCAAAAACATCTTCAAATATCAAATTCTGGATCTCTTGTGCATTTTTATGTTGATTTTGAACCACGAGATTTTTAAGATGCTCAATACTGTAGGTTTCTTCATTTTGGTTTTCTCTTTCAAAAATCCCGTCACTATACAGTACTAACACCGAATTTGGTTCAATATGCGCGTAAGAACGGTGCAAAGTTATTTCAGGTAATGCACCGAGGATGAGGCCCGTGGCTTTCAATTCCTGCACCTTATCTCCACTGATTAACAGGGGTGCGGGATGTCCAGCATTGATATAGATAAGATGTCCATCTCTTTCAATTTCACCATAAAAAAGCGAAACGAAGCAGGAGGAAAATGTGCTGCGGTAAATGACATGATTCAATTTCTGAAAAGTATGTACCATTTTCATATGTTTTTCCAGACCCATTCGCAGTCCAATAACCACATCACGAACCAAAAGGGCTGCTGGTAAGCCATGGCCACTGGCGTCTCCAACACTAACACCGAAAATATCATCATCAAATTCAAAGTAGTCAAACAAATCACCCCCGACGAGTTCTGCTGGTTGGGATCGCCCAGATATTTGATAACCGGGAATTTGTGGGGTGATCCCGGGTAGAAGACTTTGTTGAATATGAGCCGCTTGCTCTAAATCAGTTTCAATGGCCTCTGAATACAATCGATAATTAAGTGCAGTCCTGACGGCATTCATACAAAAGGAAAATTCCTCTCGAGCCCAGCCGCTTTTTAATTCAACCAAAACAATCCAGCGCTGCTCTGGGCTATGTACTGTAAACGCTGCCGGAATCGCGTAATAGTTCTGACTGCTAATTTCTGGATCAATACTGAGATCATGCTTATCATAAATATAACTGCCGTGATTTAAAACCTCTTGTACGGCTTTAGATTTGGCTGAAATTTTTTCTGTAGCTTTCGGGAAATTTGTAACTTTGGATGACCTGATTAATACAAACTCTTCGCCTCTTTCTTCATAGAGACGAACATTACTAAAGTGTAAATCATCCCCAAACGTTTTTACCAATTCTTGCAGTATAGAATAGAGAAAATACTTGCTGCTTTTCTTCTTTCTTATTTTTTTTAATAGATAGTCGAGATTTCGGTAGAATGTTTTTGGTTCAATCATATAATTCCTTTATATTATCTTACGAATGAAATTCTTGGTGAATTTCAACATGACCCGCTTCGTACCATTTGCTCAAGCGCAATCCTTGGACAGATATTTGCTTGGATGTATTTGATCAGATTCGTAGCAACACCTCTGATTCTCTTCTCGGTCGCTTCGTCAACACATCGGCCTTGTTCGTCGAAAAGCTTTTGAACCTCGGCTACGGAGACCGGACCTGGTAGCACAATGGCACCGATATGGCTGCAAACGCTGCGCAGGTGTTCAAGTGCTTTAATGGCACCAATCTGCCCGGCAGCTACTCCAAGTAGCGTTACCGGCTTGCCTGAAAGTACAGAGGGAAATCCTAGGTTTTCAATGACAAGCTTGATTACACTGCTGAAACTACCGTGATATTCAGGTGTAGAAAGTACCACACCGGTTGCCTTGGACACAGCTTTCTTAAGTTTATTCATATCCGCAGAATTTCCATCCCTTCCAGGGATTGGTAGATTCATCGTACTTGGATCAATCACTTCCAGGGTGATGTCTTTGTAAATTTTGAACTCATCGATAACCAAAGCCAGAGCTTTTGAGGTGAAATTTTCTGGCCTTACACTGCCTAATATTGCTACTATGTGAATGCCTTGATTCATACACTTACTCCTATGTTAAGAATGTTCCAACGATTGAAGCTAAAATAAAGTTTCATTAAGCTGAACATACTGGTTAATGTAGCTTTTCTAATGATTTTGTATTAATAGTGGTTCCATATAAAATATAATAATAATAGGTTAAAGACAACAAAAAAGTAATGGAAAAATGGAACAGTGGGAAGATGTTGTATTTTAGATAGTTGGCCAAAATGGGGTTATTTGAAGAGTAGAGTGTCTGAATCAAATTATTACAATTGTAACTTCAATTGCAAAGTTACGATAGCAATTAACATTAATTCATTTTATCAAAATAATGTCTTCGTAATCTGATTTGTATCCGTTCTATGAAATGAATCGAAAAGCTATAGTTAATTTACTCATCATGAGCAATCAATTTAAACTCTTTTTTCCGAAAAATTTTGCTCGGTTCTGGTCCAGTAGAAAATGGATACATTCCCGAATAATGCTGTTTAACTGGCGTTTCCGTTAGGTGAAGTACGAGTTGCGCGATTAGATTACAGGGACGCAAGATGACTGGGACAGTTCCAAGATTTGCCAATTCAAGTGTGATTGTTCCTTTAAAACCTGGAGCAACATGTGTTGCTGTTGCAATAACTAAGCCTAGTCTGCCCCAAGATGAAAGGCCGATAACATAAGCTGTAACATCAAATGGAAGAACAATATATTCAAGAGTACTTCCCAAAACGAATTCACCTGGATGCAAAACAAATGGTTTACCATAGCGCAAATAAATCTCTTCTTGATATTCGTTAAGATTACTTTGATTTAATTCGGCTGGGTCAAGAACATGAAACTTTGTTCGTTTCATAACAATGAACACGTTTCCGAGTCGTACATCAATAGACGCTTGACCAATTTGGTCTTTGAGCAATAATGGAGTAATGATTAATTGTTTTGATGGATCTTCGAAATCTTCCATACGTCTGATGATTTCTTCTTTGGTGAGAACTCCTCCATCTTTTCTAGATTGTTGTGAGGATCCTGTACCATTATTATCATCCGATTTTTTTATATTTTGTTCAGCTTCTTTAATATTTACCGATATGTCTTGTCCAAATTGAGTTTGAAGATGAGAAAGCTCTATAGCTCTTACAATAAGTCTTGAGTTTAGAGAATGCTCACGCTCGTATGTTTCAAATTGGTCTTGAGACTCTTTTGAATTTGGTTGTTCATTAATTTTACTAGTAGAATTCAAAATATTTCGACATGTTTTAAGCCACATAAGCCAGCCAGCGTTTAGAATTGTATCAATATTCGCCTTTTTTGCATTTTCTAAGCATCCAATCTCATTTTGAGGAATCCGATTTTCAAGTTGCAATGCTAGTTCAAAAAGTTGTTCCGACGTTTGGAAGCATCGTTCCTTAGGTACCCGCTTCCTGATTTCAATATGGATCAAGTCAAGGGCTTTCTTGATTGCCTGTTCGACTATATCATCTTCCAACCGTCTTAGAGAATCGATATCTTCGGTTTTTTCAGACTGATCTAAGCTGTTTAACAACGATAATTCCTTTAGAGCAACCTTGCAAAGTTCGGGAAATTTAGTTTTATATTTTTCAAAAAAATCTTGGTATTTTAAACCTGCTTGATTATCTTGAAGCTCTTGATTTATTTCTTTTAGTCTTCTTGCATTCGAAGGGTAAGCAGATTCAGAAGACGGCTCAAAACATCCGAACAATTCAGATACAGCGAAGAAATAGGCGGGACCAAGTAATCGAACTCCAATAATATCAGCTGTTAATTCACGCAGCCATATAGGAATCTTTTTTATCAACCTAGAATTGATTTCGTTTCCAAGAATATCTTTACGTAGGATTGGTGGAATAGACTCAGGTAAATATCTGGCCTTCTCAGCGCTTTCAATCCACTCTTTAACTTTAGCCTCAGGAATTGTAATGGCACTTAGGGTTGCTTTCGAAAGCGAAATTGATGAATCCGTTCCTCTGGATAGGTCAAGATAGTGTCCAATTTCATGTGCGAGAATTGTGAGCGCAAAAATATTTTCCTTTTCTAACCCAGGAAACGAAATAATTGGTATAAAAGACTTTTCAAGTCTTTTGTAAGCCTCAGGGTTTAATATTGGAAGCTTTCTTAGTTCTACGGCTAAGTCCAAATATTTGAAATTGTATTTCCACTGTGGACGGATCAACATCAAATCATCTTTTGAATGCGGTGCTATGTCGGCCACAAGCAATTCTAAAGGAATAACCATCTGATATAATGTTTTTTCAGGTCTCGCTGCTTCTATAAATCGCAAGAAAGAATGAAGTACAGCAATAGAATCGGCAATTCTGCGAACTTGACGCTCGATACCAGATTTACCTTTTTCTCCAATCAACCATTGTTGATGTAGATAGTCTAGCTCTTCAACAAGAATATGAACAATATCGAGCAACAGTTCACAGAGTTTCTGGGGCTTAACTGAGGCATATTCTTGTCCATGTAGAGACTCAATCCTAGCTTTGAGTTGAGATGCTTTATATTGAATGGATAAAAACTGACGAACAAACTCTACTGACATTGTTAAATTTAATTACACTCCTATTCTACAACTCAACATCTGAAAGAGAGTGATTGAAGCTCTCTGAATCTGCACGCTCCGCGAGTTTGGTAAAAAAGCGATATGTATTACGAATCTTATCTTCACTTAATTGGTTATCTCGACCCTCTTTGATTTCTTCTAAAACTTGACTAAAGTCGCCAAGTTGGCTTTCTATCTCCGATTTACTTTCTGGAATCTTACCTGCTGAGGAAAAAATAACTTTTAGGGCAACGTCAAGAAGCATCGGAGCCTGATGCGATTCCATTTCTCTTGCAAAAAGTTGACTTGGCGCTCCCATTAATTGACAACCAGTTAATGAAAGGTCGACGAAAGTCTTAGCTTTTTCCAGAAACGCTACATCCCTTTGGGACAAGTGGACTTTTTTGCCTTTGCTAAATGGTTCTAAAATTGCCTCTACACCACCAGCAACATATCCCCAAAATAATACGTCAGATGGGAAATCTGTATCCAAACTGGACATTTTAACCTCCTCTATTGGTTAAGATAAAATAAATAATTGATTATAAATTGAATTTTATAATCTCCATCCGACAAAGCATAATAAATAAATTCTGGAACATATTTTCAGATATCGTCACGATGTCAATACTACTTAACATTAGTAATTACAATAAAAAATACACAGCTTTTTCCAAAAAGTCAAGTAATTTTAAAATTTGGCAAAAATAATCGTAAAACGGCATTTAAATCATCTAGCAAACTTTCGTCAATTTTATTTTCATCTATTAGTTTTTGAATGTCTTTAGTTGGTTCATGAGTCCGTGGAGTCGGACCAAAAATTGCAAGAATAACTTTTCCTGAATTTTCTACTGCTAATTGAGCATTATCAACACAGGACCGCCAACGTTCCGATTCAAAATCTTGCAGGGCTTCTTCTAGAAATCCTCTCGCAAGCCGCAATCGATAAAGTGCATCATCCTGTGCGGTCATAAAAGCCATCCCAAGTTATTGACCAGTATGGTCCCGGCTGATTTTTCCATTCCCAAGCATGGTAGCCATTTCTTTTCACTCGGTAAAGTCCCGCCTCCTTTATTATTTCTTGAATTCTAAGTAGTTTTTTCTGTATGTAATTATCGCTGTCGTATAAAATTTGCCCATCCACTCCCAAATCGAGATAAAGCGGTGGAAATCCACTTTCGAACTCTTTTTTTGTTTTGGCGTGAATAGAAATTCTTTGGTCAAATTTTAACGAAATGGCCTTTCTTACAAACTTTTGCCGCTCTAAAGGACGCTTGGGTAGTTCCTTCGTAAATAAAAAAATGTCATAATCGCTGGTAAGTCGAGCCTCCGCACGAACCCGGGATCCAAAAAATACAATGGAAATTAAATTATCTCCAAAGTAGTTCTTAAAATAATTAATCAGCTTTTGTTTTAACTTTTTTTCCATTTTTACTAAAAGGTTAACTTCTATTTATTCCGCGTTTTGCAATGTACCCATAAAAATATAAAAATAATCTAAAAAAGACAACAAATTGTTGTTCATACCACATTGATTTTATGCCTACAACCTGTCACCAATTCCTCACCTTATACCCTATACCTTATTCCCTATCTCTCCTACACCAATTCCTCAAACTGCCCGGTGTGATAATATTTCTTTGTAGTAGAAGCCACGATTTTAGCTAAGAAAAATTAAAAAAACTTGAGGAAGTTAAAAAACTTATTAACTGATCGTTAATTTACTATTACCTTGCTCAAGTATTCCTTTGTAATCCTACCCACTTCTTTCGCAAGTAAGAGCAATGCTAGCAGGTTAGGGAAGGCCATCAATGCATTCCCAATGTCCCCGATTTTTACCACTACCCGAATTCCTTCTTGTGATGGCAGAGAGCCGAGAAACATGAGTGCGATAAAGGTGATGCGAAACACAGTTTTGATTTTAATCCCTACCAGATACTCGAGACATTTTTCTCCGTAATAACACCAACCAAGCAGCGTCGAAATGCCAAAGAGAAGCGATGCCCCGATAACAACGGTGCCACCTGCTGGGAGAACCGAGTTAAAAGCGAACATGGTCATATCAATACTTTCCAGAGCACCTTCAGCTTTGTATAGAGGTCCCTCCAGATAAGCGCCGGTTACTGTAATCATGATAGCCGTCAGCGAGCAAACAATAATAGTATCAATAAAGGTTCCCATCATTGCGATTTGGCCTTGACGGATCGGGCTTTTGGTTCTGGCTGCACCATGCGCAATCGGCGCACTACCCAGACCTGATTCGTTACTTAAAATCCCGCGCGCAACGCCATATCGTATGGCTTGTTGAATCCCAATGCCAACGGCCCCGCCAAGCGCAGCCGTTGGCGTGAACGCAGATTGGAAAATAAGCACAATAGCTGAAGGAACGGCTGTTATATTCCAAAGAATAATAATGATTGCGCTGATGAAATAAAGTACGATCATGGTTGGCACAAGTCTTTCAGCAACCTGGGCAATTCGCTTAACGCCACCAATGATGACCATACCAACCAATATGGCTATAATGGCACCAACAACACCTTGTATAAACGTGGTTTGCGCAGCTCCACTGATAATGCCGACGTCAGTAAGTTGTTTGGACACCGAGACGGCCATGGAATTGGTTTGGAACATATTACCGGTGCCAATCAGACAGGCGATTGTACCACAGATTGCGAAGAAAATACCCAGACTGCGTCCGAGCTTGCCACCAATGCCGTACTCGCAGTAATACATGGGTCCACCGGACATGGAACCATCTTCAGCAACTTTGCGGTACTTAACACCCAGAACGGCCTCGGCATATTTTGTCGCCATGCCGAAAACGGCGGTGATCCACATCCAGAAGGCAGCGCCCGGACCCCCAAGCGCAATCGCACTTGCAACACCGGCTATATTGCCGTTTCCTACAGTTGCCGACAATGCTGTCATCAGCGCTTGAAATGGCGTTATGTCACCCTCGGCCTTTTCCGTTTCATCCTTCTTAAAGGCTCCGTGAAGAACCATTGAGCTTGCTGCCTTGAATCTTCTCACTTGAATGAGTCCGGTTACCAGCGTCAGGATGATGCCTGTGCCTAGCAGCAGAATCACCATTAGCGGGAGACCACCTAAGAATTCAGGCCCCCAGCCCCATACATAATCATCTGCAATTATGGGGATCCATTCCTTTAGCGCTTCCCACATAAAGTCACACCCTCCGTTTCAGTTCGACGGTTTCATTATATTATGCATTTTAAATTGGATTAGAATCATTTCAAAAAACAAAGCCATGGATAAACAAAATTGCACTTCGTTAAGCTACGGTGAGATTTTCCTTCTCGACTTTTTGCAAATTCTCGACCTTTACCGTCTCGACAGACTGTCCAGCTTTGCCGTTATTGGATTCATCGTAGAATGGCGAATATGAGCCAACGGTTTCGGGATCACCATGAGTTTTGGTAATATACTCATGAAAATGTTTATGTAGAGTCATAAAAGAAGTAGCTTCAACAAATTTTCTAATAGAGAAATGGCCCTTCAAGCTTTGTCTTAAAGTAGTCAAAAAGAAACGGCGTCTTTTACTATTTTTTGTAAATAAGAAATGTTTGGCAATATTGAACAAAAGTTTTGGTGTTTTAAGGGTCATGAAGGGATTGTTCTGGCAGTATTTGGTAAGGCCGGGGGTGAAATTCTGCATAGCGGTTATCAACCGTTTTGAGTAATTTTTATAAGAATATAAAGCCCGGATAAGCCAATTATAGCCTTTGATCAATTCTTCTCGCGTCATAAGTTTTGGAATGAAATTCAAATCCGCTGCCCCATGGGCCTTCTGTTCTTCATAATTGTATTCTAAAAGACGCCCTTCTCTTTTTAAACGAGCATGAAGGGGTGTTTTTTCAATAGCCACTAAAATGCCTGAAGTTGTGAATGGAATACCCGCCTCCATCAAAAAGTCAAATTGCTCTTGAAAGATATCCCTATCATCGTTATCAAATCCCACAATCATACCAGCGATTACCGCCATGTTGTAGGATTGAATTTTATGCACATCCTCAACGATAGAGCCATGGGTATTTTGGCGTTTATTGGTTTCTAATAGACTACTTTTGCGAGGGGACTCGATGCCGATAAAAATTGTTTCAAAATTGGCTGCTTGCATTAAGCTCAACATTTCATTTTTTTTGGCAAGATTTAGAGTAGTCTCACAGGAAAATGTGATGGGATAATTATATTCTTTGCAGAAATTAATTAATTCATGAGTAAGCTCTTTAGCAAATTTGGTATTGGAAATAAAATTGGCATCACTAAAAGTAACATATTTTACACCCAATTTTCGCAGTATATTAACCTCAGTCATTACTTGTTCGATGGATTTGGTTCTCGGCAATCGGCCATCGGTAATGATAATATCACAAAATTCGCAATCAAAAGGACAGCCTCGAGTGGTTTGAATATAAAATGCTTGATAAGCCTTGGCATCAAAAGACTCAAAAGCAGGAACAGGAGTGTCAGCCATATTTACCTTTTCTTTCTGCAGATAAAAATCTTTATGGCGGCCATTTTTGAAATCGTTTAAAAAATCTGGCCAGATATATTCGCTTTCTCCTGAAATTACCGTATCCACAAAAGGCCGGACATTGTCCGGGCAAAGCGATGCGTATGGTCCGCCGAGAGCCACAGGTTTGCCCCGCTTCCTAAATTCAGCAGCAATATTGTAGGCTCTTTGGGCCTGGACATTAAATGCCGTCAAAGCGATTAAATCGGCATCGGTATCATAATTTATGGGCTCTATTTCTTCATCATAAATTTCAATCTCCCAATCCTTTGGTGTCAAAGCCACGGCTGTAGCGAGCCCTAAAGGAACAAAAGCCGTTTTGACTCCCGTTATGGGTCTAATTCCACGAAAACTCCATAAGGTGTCCGGAAATATTGGATGGATATATGCTATTTTCATTATGCTTTCCTTAAATTAATTAATATGAATAACAATTCATTTCAAGATAGGGTTGGGACAGGATCAAAAGTTGACAATTTTTTATCGGGAGTCGAGAACTCTTTTCGCGAGCTGGTCGCGTGCTCTTTCTTTGACTTAAGATAGGCATTGGGGTCGTACTGTAATGCACCTTCCGGAAGCCATTCCCACAGTGGTCCTAGATCTTTTCTCACCCAATCCAGATAGAACTGGGGAATTTCGATTGTCTCCTGTTCAAAAAAGTCCCTAAACTGTCTATCAGTGTCGAGCCGTCGACGTACTTCAGTGTAGTATTTGATACGACCAAGACCTTGTGAAGATATTCCCCGCAGCACGTTCATCCATCGCCAGATAAGGGGCTTGTTCGCTCTGTAGCGGCCGATAATCGCACGCCAGGAAAATGTGTACTTGGTCAGATTGATTAAGTGCTCGTAGAAGTCAGGCCAGGAATAGTTCTTCGGCTTCACGTTCATGGCCTGCTGTGTGTTCAGGAAGTGGAATGGAAATGGTAGAATGCGATTAGCTCGCTGATATTCAAGATTGAGAGGTGCAGCCTGTCCAAACGCAGAGAGTAGCGTGTAAGCAGGATAGGCCCCGGGGGCCAGGTCTATAAACCGTTTCGTGAGCTCAAAGGGTTCAGGACCTTCGTCTACCTCTAGTCCGAACACAAAGTTGGCTTGTAAATATGGTATGTAGCTCAAAATGGTGTTTATGTGTTCAGCGACCTGCCGGACTTTGTCCATCCCATTTCTGTTACCGGTCTTTGATTTGTTGCCCAGATCGTACCACGACTCAATTCCGGGTAGAATGGCCTTGAATCCATTTCGTTTGAGTCGCTTCAAGTGCGGCTCCGATAGCACGGAGAGAGTGCTTTCGGCGAAGAAATCAATACTATCTGGTGGTACAGCCTCCTCAATTGCATCCATGTAGTCGTTAAATCGGATACCAAAGTTTGGATCGTGCCAGCAGACACGCGGCCGCTCTAATTTTTGTAAAAGGAAGCGTAAGTCCTCCTTGATTACATCGAAGCTAAGCTGCTGATACGGAATGACCGAGTCGATGCAAAAACTGCAGGTGTACGGACATCCCAGACTACCGATCATTGGAACAGCCTTGAGGAGGAGTGTTTTCTTGAGTGTCGGCTCGATGAACTTCCAGCGCTCGCGTACGCCGGGAAGCGAACTGGGCTGCTGCTTAGCCGTACAATGCATCCCGACTGGGCGGTGCTGCGAACAATCCTGCAAGATATCATGGATCGCTGCTTTATCAGTGAAGCCCAGGACATAGTCGAAGTATTTTAGTGCATCCTGCGGGTAGCACCGGGCATGCGGGCCGCCAAGTGCCGTGACAGCGCCCTTCGATCGTAATAGGTTACTCAGAGCGTAGGCCAGTTGCGCTGCGTGCGAGAACGCGCCGATGAAAACAAGGTCAACGTCGTCTGGTAACTCCTTAGTCAAATTCTCAAAACCAGTGTAGCACACGAATGTGACCTCATGTCCTTCTTCTTCGCACCAAACGGCTACCACTTGCGGCATGATGCTGGCGAAATTAGCATTCATAACACGCGCCCATAATGAACGAGTAGGAGCTTTGGTGACTAGATCAATGATCCCGATATGGAGCTTTCGCATAGTGCCTCCCAAGGAATATAATTCAACAAATTTAACACAGCACAACCTATCTCAAAATTTTGAAACTGGCCTTCAAAAACTCACGAGACATTAAGAGATTAGACCATTGTGTAAGTACAAACTCTAAGCTCCTAGCAAAAGTTGTTCATCTTGAGGCGTGGCCGAAAACTTCAGTTTTTTGAAATTCACAAATTCTAAGTTTTTGTTTCTTAGTTCAATTTTTTTCTAAAGGACGTAGGACAGACATCCAACATCCTGAATATCGATTTTTGGGCTACGCCTCTACTAGGGATTCGAATATTGTAATGGTTTGAGAATAAGTACAGTATTTTTATATGGACACTTCTTCTTTAAATTAATTTAGTTAATTAGGTTCCTAATTCATAATAAGGCAGGATCGATATAGAAATCAAAGTTAACAAATTTTTCATATTTGTCAAGCTATTTTTTGCAAATTAAAAGAAAATAAAAACATATGAGTCAATTTGACACAGTTGTTTCATAGCTTGCATCTTATTTTCTTTTTCATTTAATAAATGAAATCAACCTTCTATAGTATTACTTCTCAACTTTTGCACTTTTTTGCAAAAAAATCACAAATCACAAAAGATAAATACCAAATAAATCCCAATACTCAAATTACAAAATGTTAGCTGCGCAAATTTTGGAATTTCGGATTTGGCATTTGGGGTTTATTTGGTGCTTGGGAATTGGATTTTGTAATTTTATTTTTTCATTTTGCATTTTCGGCTTCGCCGCGCTGGGTCAAAGTGCGAAAAATAGCATCTATCAATTTTTATTTTTTGATTCAACCACTTTTTAAAGGGTATTATAAGAATTGTCATTAAAGTCCTTCGGGCTTTTATGATCTACATTTTGATAATATCTCTTCCAAAGCCGTTAGCAAATATACCACATTCGCCTTGGTTGACGATTCTCCCATCAATCCAATACGCCAAATTTTACCCACTAAATCACCCAGACCCCCGCCAATTTCAATGCCGTACTCATTCAATAACGAGCGACGTACTAAAACCTCATCAACATCCATCGGGACTTTAACCGAATTAAGGGATGGCAGTCTGAAACCTTCATCAATAAAAGGCTCTAATTCAAGTTTCTGAATTCCTTTGATTAAAACCGAACTATTCCGCTTATGCCGTTCAAATCTTGCTTCCAGACCCTCTTCCTGAACTAAGCGCAGGGCTTCCCGCAGCGCGTAGTTCATGCTGATGGGTGCTGTGTGGTGATATGCCCGTTTACCTTCGGCCCAATAATCAGCGATCATAGTGATATCTAAGTACCAGCTTTGAATTTTAGTTTTCCGATTTCGAATCACCTTCATTGCTTTTTCACTAAAAGTGATAGGTGCTAGGCCCGGTGGACAACTTAAACATTTCTGTGTTCCGCTGTAGCAAACGTCTATGTTCCATTTATCTACCTTAACAGGCACACCGCCTAAAGAAGTCACAGTATCAACAATAAAAAGGACTCCAATTTGTTGACAGAGATTCCCCACCTCTTCAAGCGGCTGGAGCACACCCGTGGAAGTTTCTGCGTGCACCATAGCTACGGCTTTAACCTTGCCTACTTTTTTCAATTCATCATCAATTCGCTGAGGGTCTATGGCTTTTCCCCACGTTTCTTTAATTTGAATCAGTTGCCCACCGCATCGGGAAACAATATCGGACATGCGGTTACCAAACACCCCATTAACGCCTACAATCACTGTGTCTCCGGGTTCAATGACATTCACAAGTGCCGCCTCCATTCCTGCACTACCTGTTCCGGACACTGCGATGGTGAATGAATTTTTTGTCTGAAACACAAATCGCAACAGCTCCTGAATTTCATTCATGATTTTCAAAAATTCTGGGTCAAGATGTCCTACTAAGGGAGTCGAAAGGGCTCGGTAAACGCGAGGATGCACGTTGCTGGGGCCTGGCCCTAACAGAATTCGTTGGGATGGGTTTAATTCGCTGACACTTTGCATCTATTTTCTCCTTTCAAATATTTTATTTTGTTCGCAATATAAAAAATTATCTCAGAAAATGCAATTGAAAACCCACCAAGATTGGGTGAATCAGAGTATAAAAATTGATTCTTATATTTCTCCTTGACTTTTTATAAAAGGGGCGTTATTTTGTTTTTAATTTCAAACAAATATAACTTAGATTGAAAGAGGTGATTTAAAAACTAACTCTATTGTTCAGGTCAAATTCAATGTTGTGCATAACCAAACTTTTTTAAACAAGTAACTGAAATGTTAAAAATTTCACAAATTAAAGTTGTCTTACTAATTTTAAATGTCAGCTTTATTTCCTGTGGTTATGAAAATTCCGCTGAAGGGGTGGCCGAAGAATTTCTTTACCGTTATTTTATTGAATTAAATCAACAAGGAGCGCTGGAATTAAGCGCTGGTCTGGCAGAAGATAAATTGAAAAATGAGATTGAACTGCTCAAAAGCGTTCGAAGTGATCCCGATTTAGATTTATCGCAGTCCAAACCTTTTATAGATTACAAACTAGTGAATAGTCAAAAGCGAAGCGATGATTCGATTGCTTTTTTTTATGATGTCACCATTCAAAGCAAAGGAGGAGATGAATATAAACGACAAGTTGTTCTGACCACGGTCGAAATTGACGGAAACTGGAAGGTTAGAAATTTTGATACGTTTATGGGGGAAGAATCGTAAGATACAAGAGTTTTTATTGAGAATTTTAAAATTTATAATCAATATTATAATATCGGAATTTAACATTCATTACATTAAGGTGTGTACTTTTTTACTTATCGTTTTATTTAATTAAATGCAAATTAATCGTAATTTCAAATAAAATAGGTCTTAAAAATATATAGAATGTCAGATCAATTAATAAAGATATTTGAAGATAGAAGTCTTGTAGAGAAAATTAAAACTCGTTTGCCATATTTATATCAAATAGCAGAATTGGAAAGTTCAAGGGCGGGTAGAATTGGAATGGAGGTCGGTTCAGTACGGGAAAGAATTATTGTGGCTTTACTCGTTTATAAATTTGGTGAAGCAAATGTGGAAACAGAAATCCCTATTATAGAACCAGAAGTGGATGTAAAATTATTTGGAGAATGTATATCAATTTAAAAAATACAATAGAAATTATATTAAGGCCAATTGATATGATTTGTTTAATCTTATAATTAGATGAAAATTTCAGAATGGAGAACTTGAAATATGGCTACCAAAAAGCAAACAAGAAGAAAACGCTGCAATCATTGCAATAAAATCTTGGATCGTATTTGGTTTACAGCATTGATGACAGAGGAGTGGACATGGAATGGCGAAGGCTATAAAGAGTGCAGCGCAAGGCATAGCCTTATTACCGATCCAGAACAATCTGTACTTCGTCCTTTCTGTGGAAATGTAGTTGGTGCAGGTTTAGACTTTGGATTTGGAATAAATTAAACATGTAAAGTATGAGATATTTATTAGTGATTCATAATCGAGCTTTATGTAAAATTAATTTTTAATAATAGTTTTATTTGAATAAAGTAAAAATGACGCAAATAATTCAAAGAAAAAGCGAAATTAATTATAGTTATGCTACGATTAGGATAACTCAAAGCCGCATAGACAAAGGTCTTATAGCCATACCGATGCCTCTAGCAAAATGGTTTCCAGCTTATAATACTACCATTAAAGTTTTCTTGGGTGATACACCAATTTTATATACAAAAAATTATGAAGAAAAATTTACTCGTTATAAGCCCCCGCTTTTAGTGGGGGAACCTTATGCTGGGGGTTCAAAGGGGGGCGCAGCATCCCCCTTGCCGTGGTGGTGGTTTAAAGCCACCACCACGGAACCGAGCATCCCGCGCAAGCAAAGCGTCGTGCGGGATGCGAGTTTACTGGAGTTTTGCTTTATGAAAGTGACCGTTTAAAGGTCAATTATATATTAATGACAAAACTTATATCATTGAGGCTGGAATGATTGTTAGAGCGGACGGCTCAAATACTTTTAACTCCCAAAATAATACTTTATGAAAATTTCGGCTTGTTGATTCATTTGATAAAGAAGTGAACGTTAAGTTTCATTAGAATTAAAAAACTAGAGGTATAAATTTACACGGATTTGCACAGAGTTTATATTTCGTAGAACGATAAGCGGAGAGCATTATTTAAAGATCTGTTAGATTCCGTGGTTACCAGTAATAAATAGAAAAGTGCCTAAAAGAAGCAATTTAATATCTGGAAAAGCCATTTCACCAGAACCCATTGATTCTCAAATATCTGTTGTAGATTTGGTAGACAATACTTTTTTAGCCTACAATGCTGCACGGCTGCGAGAAGGTTGTCAACTTTTTACACAAAAAATGCTTGGGGAGGATATTACAGTTGGCATGTGCCTTAGCGGTGCCTTAATCCCGGCTGGTTTAGGCATGTCTGCTATCATACCTTTGATTGAACATGGCTTTGTGGATTGGATCGTTAGTACCGGAGCTAACCTTTATCATGACACCCACTTTGCCTTGGGATTGTCTTTGCATCAAGGTAAATTTAATGTGGACGATGTCGTTTTGAGGGAACAGGACGTGGTTAGAATTTATGATATTCTTTTCGATTATGCGGTGCTGCTGTCTACTGATAAATTTTTTCGAAAAGTAATTGAATCACATGAATTTCAAAAATCTATGAGTACAGCAGAGTTCCATTACAAAACGGGTAAATATGTTCATGAGAGGGAAAAAAGTCTTGGCTTGAAAAATAAATCTCTGCTTTCCGCGGCCTATTTAGCTGGTATTCCCATCTACACATCTTCACCCGGCGACAGTTCCATTGGTATGAATGTGGCTGCCAAAGCTTTGGAAGGTACTGGACTTAAAATTGATGTATCCTTAGATGTCAATGAAACCGCGGCTATTGTTTTTCAAGCCAAACGCTCTGGTGGCAAGAGCGGTGTTTTAATCCTAGGCGGTGGTTCACCTAAAAATTTCATACTACAAACTGAACCCCAAATTCAAGAGGTGTTAGGGATCGATGAAATGGGACATGACTATTATTTACAATTTACTGATGCAAGGGTTGACACCGGAGGCCTCTCAGGAGCGACCCCTTCTGAGGCCGTGAGCTGGGGAAAAGTGGATCCGGATCGTCTTCCTGACGCTGTAACCTGCTATTGTGATATAACCATTGCTTTGCCCATTCTTACTGCTTATGCCCTATCTAAGCATAATCCCCGAAAGCAGAAACGACTTTACCATCGGCGAGAGGAGATGCTTGAGAAATTGAAACAAGAATTTCTAAAAAATTTAAAGCAAGATAAATGACCTGGTCATCAATTGATGGCTGTTTAACGAATGGCGATTTCCACCTCGTTTTTCTTTGGAGTGTGGAATTGCAGATCTGGAAATCCATTTCCCTTTTCATTGGTCACGCGAAGATAGAATCCCCAGTCACCAAGACTATTATTAACTTTGATCAAAAGTTTGTTGTCTCCGGGCCGTAATATTACAGTAATAATGTCATTATCTATTGGCACATCTCCTTTGCGATAAGTCTGCCACACTAACTTATTGTTAAACCAAAGTTTGCAGGATTCATCCGAGGCTACCCGAAGTTGTACTAAACGCTTCTCTGGAGAATTGACATACACTACACCGTAGCCGACCGCCCATGATGAGCGTTTGAGCACCTTACGTAGGTCTATGTAGCCATCGTAGGCACCATCATTCGCTGGCTGCCACCTGATTTCACCGCTGGCACCTGCATAAGTAGCATTAAGGTCGATAGTTTCTTCGGGCGGAAATCTGCGATTAAAACCAGAACGATTCTCGAATGGGCCTATTACACGCCAGTCGTCTTCGATTGGGGAACCCAACTCACGATATTCAGACCTTAACTTTACCTTTAGATCGTACTTCGCGTGATACTGAGCGCGCAAGAAACGTGCAATAACCTCGAGGTCTTTCCGACCAGCCTTACGGGCTTCCTCTAAGAACTGGTTGCAAAATGTGTAGTCAGGATAAACCTGTTTTGGGGTTCTATGAATTGCCTCGACCCAATATTTCCACTCCGAACTCCAACCGGAGCTAGGGATTTTTGTAAGAAGGTCTAAAAGTACCTCAGCCTGCTCTCCAAAGTAAGTCATTGCCTTTTCGTGTTCTCCCATACGTAGATGACTAATCACCCGAATTCCGAGATATGGATCAAATCTACCTGACTGATCTTTGGCTTTTGAAAGTTGTTCTATTACTTTTATCACTTCTGCCGGAGGTATTTGGGTTTCCAAACAAAATCCCAGAAATCCTTGAATCTCGTTATTCTCCCACTGATGATTTGCGACAGCTTGCTTATAACGATCAAAATACTTTCGGTATAACTGATTTGCTGCCAATGTATCCCCAATGAATTTGTAGATTTCACCGCCAACAAAAATTGGCCAAACCGAAGTTGGCGAGGTCTCCATGGCAAGATTTAGTGCCTTCTCAGCCTCTCTAATTCTCCCAAAGCGCCACTGTAAAGTGGCTCTCCGAACGAATGCATCCGCCTTAGCCTTTGGACTTGGCGCTTCGGCAATCCATTTGTCAGAGTACTCAAGGGCTTGTTTGAGGTCGCCAAGTTCGCTATATATTTCGCTCAAACGCATTGCAGAGTAATAAAAGCTTGATCGTTTAGATAGCGCAGTTTTGAGCTCTTCGGCTGCTTCTTCAAGACGTCCCGCCATCATCAGTATTTCTCCTTTGCTGTCGTAGGGATTGGGCTCGTCTGGAGCGA
>JBHIAC010000038.1:0-22776 GCA_046758365.1 bacterium | reverse complement strand
CTAAGTTATTGTTTTTTTGATCGAGTTTTTTCTAAAAATATACTTTCCGTCCACGCCTCTAGGGATATCCTTACATGGAATTTAATTGAATGGATTATAAAACGTTTAAGTGATGTCCCCTTTCTTTGGCTTTAACCAAAAAAAAGAGAGCCTTTTAGCTCCCGTAATTTTTGTTGAATTTTTAAAAGTTCTAAAACTAAAGTATTTATAGTATTACCAATCAAATCTTTGTTTTTTTGGCAAGAAAAAATGATTAAGAATATCAATGACTATAAATGACAGCGAAGCATTATGACTTAATGACTCCATTATTTTTTATCTAAACGTACGAATAAGCAAATCCCTACAGTTCTGAAATTTGCGGCTTCGCCGCGCTAAGAATTAAAGTAAAGAAATTAAAAACTTTGAGCTGCACCTTCGGCCGTCTGAAAATTATCAAAAATTGTATTTAACTTAGTCATAATTAAAATCCCTTCCATCGTATCATTGACTGCGGCTAATTTCAAATTTCCATTCCTATTACGTAAGGAAGTCAGTCCTGAAATTAAAATACCTAATCCAGAGCTATTCATTCTTTTTACATCAGATAAATCTGCCACAACTTTAGTAATACCTTGATCGATTAGTTTGTAAATCGTGTTTTTGAACTCATCAGAATCTGGAGGACCACCAAGAAGCTTTCCGCTTAAACTTAAAATTGCAACGTCTCCAATCATTCTTTGTTTAATTTTCATGTTCCCTCCTTAGTTGGGCTAAGATTTTGTTAAAAATTTATACTCTTGAAAGCAAAGCTTACTAAGTAAAACGAGTTACAAACTTATAATTGGTTATATTTTATAATAAGATAAAAGAGACTAAAAGTCAAGAAAAAGTTTTATTAAAATCAAGCCCATCTTGACCATTCATAAATACAATACTAATTTGTTGCAATTTTTTCTATTGACAAAAGTAATATATTTTTGTATATTTGAAAAATTTAAAGGAGGGAAATAAGTAAGGAGAAACATAAAACAATATGGCAAATAATAAATCAACCATGCGGCGCGTCCGAAAGAGTGAAAAAGAAAGGATGCGCAACAAACATTATAAATCTGCTATGAAAACAGCAATTAAAAATGTTCTTGCCTCTCATGATAAAGAATCGGCGATGAAGCATTTAACCCAGACGGTATCAATATTAGATAAAATGGTAGCCAAAGGTATTATCCATCGGAATAAGGCAGCCAACCAGAAATCAAGATTAACCAAGTTTGTTAATGCGATATAAGAGAGAGCGGATGAATTTTGAAACCGGGTAAGCAAGTCTAAACCGGTAACTCCCCCTAATCCCGGTAAGACGAGCAAGCCCGGTTTCTTATTTTTATTTCAATAAATTATAATTGGGTGATTCTTGGGTTATGATAATATCATGGGGATGGCTTTCCAATAATCCAGACGAACTAATTTTAACAAATTGCCCTTTCGACTTCAAATCTTCAATCGTTTTTGTTCCGCAGTAACCCATGGCTGCTCTGAGGCCTCCAACCATTTGATTAACAACCTCGCTGAGTTTACCTCGATAGGGAACCCGACCTTCTATTCCTTCTGGTACCAACTTTTTTAAATCTTTTTCATCTTCTTGAAAATATCTATCACCGCTGCCTTGTTTCATAGCTGACAATGAACCCATGCCGCGGTAAAGCTTAAAACTTCTACCACCCATATAAATTATTTCTCCGGGACTTTCCTCGGTACCAGCGAATAAGCTTCCGATCATTACCGTATCTGCGCCTGCGGCAATAGCTTTTGGTATATCACCAGTTTGTTTTATCCCACCATCAGAGATTAACGGGACTGCGCTATTTCGACAGACTTCTGAACAATCCATCACGGCAGTAATTTGAGGCATACCTACCCCTGCTACTACGCGAGTTGTACAAATTGCTCCAGGGCCCATTCCCACTTTGACTGCATCGGCTCCAGCATTGATTAATGCCTTGGCTCCTTCACTTGTACTGACGTTTCCTGCGATAATATCAACGCCTCCATATTCTTTTTTCAGCCTCTGTACAGTTTCTATAACATCCATGGAATGACCATGTGCCGTATCAACTACAATAACATCCACATAAGCTTTCAAAAGAGCTTCAGTTCGTTGAAAAGTATCTTTGGCTACCCCCACGGCTGCGCCCACCCGTAAACGTCCTTGCTCATCTTTAGTGGCGTAAGGATGTTGACGCTTCTTTTGAATATCTTTTACCGTTATCAAGCCTTTCAAATTTCTTTCGTCATCAACCACGGGTAGTTTTTCAATTCGATGCTTCTGAAGAATCTTCTCAGCCTCATTTAGTGTGGTGCCCATAGGTGCGGTTATCAAATTATCCTTGGTCATAACTTCTTTGATTTCCAAATCGGTATTAATTTCAAATCTCAAGTCGCGATTGGTTAATATCCCGACTAATTTTGAGCTTTTGACAATGGGAATTCCGGATATTTTGAACCGTTTCATTAATTGTAGAGCTTCTATTATCTTGCGGTCTGCGGTTAAGGTAATGGGATTGGAGATCATTCCGCTTTCTGAACGTTTTACGCGGTCCACCTCGTCTGCTTGCTGTTCTATGGACATGTTTTTATGGATAATTCCTATTCCGCCTTCCCGTGCGATAGCAATAGCCATCTCCGATTCCGTGACTGTATCCATGGCGGAGGCCACCAATGGTACGTTTAATCTTATATTTCGGGTTAGCCAACTCCGGGTATCTGCTTCTTTGGGTAAGGTTTTGGAATAGGCAGGTACAAGTAAAACGTCGTCAAAAGTTAAAGCTTCTCCTTTAATTTTTTGAACCATTATTCTCTCCAAATGACTTTAAATTTTGAACTAATAGTAATAAAATTCATTTAAATAAGCAACTTTTTTTTCGAAAAATAAAAAACCAGCCCCAAATACCTGGGGCTGGTTTTTGTTGAATTTAATTGTTAAATATTTATTTATTTCTTATTCTTAATCAAACCTCTCAAAAACGAACCAATTTTGCTGCGGTGAACACCTTTCTTTTCGTATCCATCCTCCATATCTTTTGCAAAATGTCCGGTGTCCATTTCCTTGCCTTTTAAAGATACTGATTCAACTTTTAATATTTTTTCAATTTTTTGACCAAGATTTTGTATCTCCTTTATGTCATCTTGATTATAATCTATATGATTGTGTATGAGTTTAGTTGTTTGATTAAATATTTCCAAAATGGAGTCAGAAACAGGCTTCGTCTTATTTAATTTATCTTGAGTAAGTTTTTGTATGGGATTCAAAATTAAGGTTAAATTTTTATCATTTAATCGCAGTGCCGTTTCTTGTAAAGTCTTACAAGCTGTGTAAATATCTTGGATTGCATGGGTCGCATAAGGAATCACCTGAAGTTCTAATACAGCCTGTTCAATAACAGATAATTGTTCTTTTGCCACGGCTGTTAAGTTATTTTTACTAATTTCGGCCGATGCTATAGGTCGTGTAAAATTAATAGCTGAATTTTTCGTATTTTTCTTGAGATTATTAATAAATTTGGTATCATTTAAGTTATTAGGCTTATTCCCTGACTTGATCCTTGGAGGTTCTTCTACTAAATTCATAAGTGTATTTATTTCTCGAATGTCGAAAAATAGGTGCTTATTTTTTTGCTTGGATTGTTCAAAGTAGTTAGAAAGTCTTGAGGCACAAGATCTTACTTCCTTTTGTTTTAATGCTATTTTCTCGTCAATCTCATCAAATATCAATTGATAGTCAATATCTTCTTCCAATTCCATCACCTGACGAATGGCTTTTACGGCAAATTCTATTTTTGAAAGAAAAGGTTTTTCCAACTCCTCACTTTTGCACAAAATAAGATCAGAACTAGACCTTATCTTTTCAGCTATATTCTCCACCCCTTCGTATCCATGGATCATTGCTAAATCTGTTACATACTCTGCAATATTCCTAATCTGCTGTACATATTCTCGATTACCAGGTTCTTTCTGCAATTTAGATAAATAGGACTCAATTTTTTTAAGACCTTGCATGACCTCTTGATAATAGTAGTCTTGGGTAAACCGATCTAAAATTACATTAGGGAGTGAATTTTCGGAAGATATTTTTAAGTCTATATTTGTTTTATGAGTTTGCATGTCAAAAGTACACTAAAAAGCTAAAACAATTTCTTAATGTACTTCACAGCATCGTCTACATTAGAGAAATTGAGTTCGTCATGGTTCGGTCCTACTTCAGCGGAGGATTTATCTACCTGCTGTTTTTTTATTTCAAAATCATTCTTCAGCGTATTCACCTTATTGGTTTTATTTTGATCTTGGGAATTTAAATTATTTTTTTCTTGTGAATTTTTTAACAATGCTAGTATACTGTTCAATTTTTTCTTGATTTCTTCGGCTTTTGTATTAGAATTTTCTTCTTCGGCTATTAAGCTCTCCACGGAAGATGGTATTTGTCGGTATATTTTAATGAGACATTCTGATAAATCAAATTCACCTTTTAGAGCTCTTTTTGTTACTTCACCAATGATCTTCGCATATTCAGAAATGTTTTTTAAGGAAAATAACTCGGCAGTGCTTTGTAAGGACGAGCAAGCATTATTAATTTCTCGTAAATATTTTTCATTTCTCGCACGATTTCCAATGGCTAATCCATTGATTGCCTCATCCAGTACGATTAGATCAGCATACGATTCCTCCATGAATAATTCAGAGAATACTTTGGTTCCCTTATTTTTAACAGGTTTTAGTACTTTTTTCGTTTGTTCTGTGTCTATTTTTTTTACCGAATTAACTTTATCAGGACTAGACTTTTTTGATATTTCTTTAGACTTTGAAGTAACATGGTCTATAGACTTAATTGCCATATCAATTTCAGAAGGTGATCGCCTATTAGTTTTCAGGCAAGTAACAATGAGCATCACCCGGATTGAATGGTTCATGGTTTCATCTAATCTTGCTCCCCAAATTATTTTTGCTGAGAGGTCTAATTGTTCAGCCACAATTTTCATTATTGTTTTAGCAGAACTTAATGACATATTCTGTCCACCCGTGATATTTATTAAAGCACTTTTTGCTCCGGTGATATCTATATCTAATAAAGGATTTTTAAGTGCCTTTGCTGCGGCATCTTCGGCATTGTTTTCGGAATCGCTTTCACCAAGGCCTATCATGGCAAGCCCACCGTTCTGCATGATGGTGCGTATATCGGCGAAATCCAAATTGACTAATCCTTTTTCTGTTACCAATTCTGTTATTCCCTTGACTGCATTAACAAGAATTTCATCTGCAACTTTAAATGCCTCATTCAACGGCATATCAGGAACTATGTCTAAAAGACGATCGTTTTGCACAACAATTACAGTATCTACATTTTTTTGAAGTTTGTCTAAACCTTTGCGAGCATTTTCCCAACGTACAATACCCTCATCAGAAAATGGTAAAGTTACTATTGCAATAGTCAAGGCCCCTATTTTTTTTGCGATCTCGGCAATGATGGGAGCTGAACCTGTACCAGTGCCGCCTCCCAATCCACAGGTAATAAAAATCATATCACTGCCAGAAATAACTTTTTCAATATCCTCTGAACTCTCTTTGGCAGAATCCTCGCCCTTTTCAGGATCGCTTCCGGCCCCCAATCCATTCGTTATGTTTTTACCTATGAGAACCTTTTGATGGGCTTTCGCAAATAAAAGATCTTGGGCATCTGTATTGATGGCAATGACATCCACTTCTTTTATACCAACTTCAAGTAAGCGGGTAATCGTATTATTTCCTGCACCACCCGTGCCAATTATACGAATTCGAGTTTTATGGATGCCTAAAACAGACTCAAGTTCTTTATCAGTTTCTGAACTATTTTTAACCATTATTTTGCTAACCTCTTAGTTATTGAAGTAAATCGCCCAGTCATTGATTTTCTAGTTAAATTTAACCTCAATTTTTATTTTTTTAATACATTAGATAAGGTATTTTTGCCATCTTAACGAATTCGTTAACACTTTTCTGCTGTTTCTGTTATTATTTTCTTTGACTCATCTGAGCTCGGCGGTATAGGATTATCATTATATGAATTCATCTGATGTCTTGAGTTTAATGCCTGTAGTGAAGAAAGGAGTTCTTTATATTGACGCTTCTCTGTTTCTTCAATTCGCGTTAAACTTCGAAAATGTTGATATGCCTTTTTTATTAATATGCGCTCTTTGTCTGAAAGTAAAGATTTTTTAGAGATTATATTTTTTATCAATCCTTCAATAGATGCAGGAATTTTGCCAAGAGGTTCGAGGTTCAACTTTAAGGTAAGTCCATAAAGAGAATAAGAAGCCAACTCTAAATCATCCAACGCAGTCTTATTATCTGCTTGAGTCTCCAAGGTGTTAAGGGCCTCTTCTATTATGCTGAAATAAAGATCCGCCTCCTCTTTAAAAGCGATTAGTTGATCATCAAATGAAGGTTCAACAATTTTTGGTGCCAATGGTTCAGATTTTTCATTTTTGAGTTCTTGTTTTTCTGTTTTATTAATAGATATAAGCGGCTGTGAATCGCCAAAATCAGTGGTTTTACTTTCTGAGATATCCTCTTTTTGGTTATTCTTTGAAATTTCTCTAACCAAACTTATAATTTCCTCGTCGTCTTCGCCCGGTAATATGAAATCTGAATTATTATTTAATTGATTTTTTTTTATTGATTTTTCTTTATTTTCAACTGAAAAATTACTTTGTTCTAGCTCTGTTAAGTAACTCTGTTGAGATTCTTTTATGTCTTCGCAAAGCGATTCCTTGGGATTCTTTAATTTTTGAATAAGATTTAGAATGATTTTATCATCAAGATTTTCTACATCACCTTGAATCAAATGGCTAAGAACATTCTTTGTTTCCATTAAGAGTGTTAGAGAAGTTCGATGAGAGTTTTCAGGTTCATGAATTGAATCAGATATGATTTTTATGGCCTTAGCGGCAATTTGCTCAAATCCCTCCAGTCCATAAATCATAGCCGTTGATTTGATATTTTCAAAAATATTTCTCAACTCGGTCCAGTGGTTTTTGTTTCTAATATCGCTTCTTAGCAATTTAAATGTATTTTGCAACTGTTCAAGTTGATATTCTATCTCAGTTAGAAATACTCGAATAACACTTTCTGGCTGCTCATCTACTTGGTCTCTGCCTATGGTGTAATTTTGGGAGTTAAGGTTAATATCAACAGAGCCACCTTCTTTGGCTAAATCAGAGTCGATTCCATTTTCAATTGAGGTATCCTTACCCTTAACCATAAATTGAAGAAAATCCTTTTCTTCGTTTTTATTAAACTCAGTTAAGTCGGTGGGGCTTCGCTGAGTTAATTCTGGTTCCGCATTTCCGGGTACCTCGGAAGGCGGCTCTGTGAATTCGATTATCTCTTCATCGTCTAATTTACTATTTGAATCATTGACTTCGTTAGTTGAGGTATCGACTAAATCTGATTTTGTGTATTCAAGGTATTCTTTAAGCTTTTCCCTTGTATCTTGGTGCTGAAGAGCGTCCAAAGCAATTTTAACCATTGATTGCGCCAGAGATTCAATTTCTATTTTCATCTGTTCGGGGGTCAGATCGGAATCCCGCAGGTAGCTTACTCCGGTTGTTAAGTTTTCAATAAATTTATGAAATCCCCCAATGGCTGTGAGTCTTAGGAGTTCTTGAACTTTATTTTCAGAAGTCACCAAACTATCCAAAAAACTGCCAAAGAGCAGATAATTTTCGTTGTTGGAATTTTCGTTACTTTGAATGATACGATCAAGATGATGGCTAATGCAATGGTAAAAATAACTATTTGGATGGAAAAATCTTCTAATCAGTTCTTGGTAAAATTCATCATCAGAAAGTACCTTTTGTACATTTTCCATGGATTCCTTCTTGGATATTTTATATTTTCAAAATCTAACCACAGAGGATTTTTTAAGGGATTTTTTTTCAGAGCTCAGAGTTTATCTCTGTGATTTTATGGTTTTACAATTTTATATCTGTTTTCTTAAGTCTTTTGACCATCCTAAAAATTGATTTTTGTTTAATTTTTAAATATATCATACAATTTTAAAACGGCTGGGATATAATCCCGAGTCTCTTCCAAGAGTACTTCATTATCTCGTCCACTGGCAAGCCACATAGCCGCACGTCTTTCTCCACCGTTATAAGCAGCCAACCCTCCGTCCAAATGATACATCTCAATTAACATGGAAAGATAACGGCAGCCTAATCTTATATTATAAATTGGATTAAAGAGGATATCTTTTTCATTCGTCCATCTTATACTTTCGTGCTTGGAAAGAAAAAGACCTGTGGAGGGCATGATTTGCATTAATCCAATGGCGCCTGCTGGGGATATAATATCAGGTTGCCAAGTTAAAGCACTTTCATGTGTAATGGTGGCGCAGATGAGATCTACATCGAGATTGGTGTATTTGATGCTCATATTATTAATTAAATTGGCGATTTCATATTTTTTTTGAGGATTCAATTTATTATTGTATTGCTCTATAATTCTGGAAATCTTAAATATAGCATGCTGTCGAACACTATCTGTTTTAATTACGCCTTTTAAATCTTTCAAGGTGTGTTCAAACTGCGCCACCTTCTGCTTAGCTTTATCAAAATTAAATACGTTATGGGAAAAGCTTACCATGGAAATAAACATTACAATGGTTAGAAGAATAAAATATCCCTCTTTCAATATTTTTAGCAAAATTACAGAGAACAAGGTACCACCAGACCTCCTTTCTATGTACATTAGAATAAATTTTTAAAAAGAATTTGTCTAATGCACGGTCTCTTATTTAGTTATGTCATTTTGAAATTTTAAACACAGTTCATAGGCTTATTTTTCTCTCTTTTGTGAAAAATTAGGGCTTCCTGAAGTTTGGAAAGGAGTATTTCTATATTTAAAGGTTTTGTTAGCCAACTGAACACACCTGCATCTTTCGCCTCCTCGCCAAGGTCTGGCGTGCTATAGGCTGTCATAATTATTGTGACCAATTCAGGATACAATGGCTTAAGCTTTTTAAATAGGTCTAATCCTGTAATATCTGGAAGGCGCAAATCCGAAAGAAGCAAATCGGTATCAATATCTATCTTCTCTAAAGCATTGGCTCCATCTTCTGCTAACGCTACTTCGAAACCTTCTTCTGTTAATATTTCAGATAACCCTTGGCGAGTGTTGAACTCATCTTCAACGATAAGAATTTTTGGCAATTTTAGACTCCTTCTACTAATTCGGTATGTTCTCTTTGTTCCACTTCTGGTTCAGTTTGTCCATTTTCACCTAAAATTTCAAATGCCAAATTCATGTAACAAGTCGCCCCTTTGCAGGCTTTGTCAAACATAATTACAGGTTTCCCATGGAATGGCACTTCTGCCAATCGGATATTTCTGGGAATGATTGTATTAAATACTAATCCTTGCAGTGTATAGCGGACTTTTTCTATCACAATTTTGCTGAGATTGTTTCTCATGTCTACCATGGTTAATAGAAAACCTCGATATTTTAAATTAAGATTTTTTTCACTTTTGATTAGACGGGTTAATTTTAAAAACCTTCCAAGGGCTTTTAATGCGTAATATTCACACTGGATGGGTATAATAATTGAATCTGAAGCAATAAGCGCGTTGTAGGTCAAATAACCAAATGATGGAGGACAATCAATAAAAATAAAATCGTATTGATTTTTTATTGGCTCTATTACATCTTTTAGTTTGTTTTCCGCGGCCAAGTCAATGAACCGTTTTTTGCCCCCTTCATCTGACCAGACATTTGTTGGTACAAAATCAAAATTTGCCAAACCTGTTGGGTGAATAGCTTCACTTAGGGGGATATCTCTTGTAAATATATCCAAAACACCAGCTTTTATGTCATATCTGCCGTATCCAAAACTGTTGGCCACACTACCCTGTGGATCTACATCAATGAGTAAAACTTTGTGCCCTAAAGAAGCCAGACTGGCACTTAAATTAACTGCGGTGGTGGTTTTGCCAACTCCACCTTTTTGACTGGCTATTGCTATGACTTCTCCCATCTTAATTCCTTTTTAAAGACAATGATGCAAAAGTGTTCTCCAATCTCTCAGAATGGTTCTTTTAATTGTTAAAACATTTGGGATGATTTTAAAGTTACCTTTGCTCCAATTTAAAATATTAAACAGAGCTCTCTCACCACTTAATTTTCCACATTCAGCATGAATAATATCTCCGTTTCTAAAGTAAATGGTACCCTGTTCTTCATCTTTTGAAATCCATAAAGAAGACGTGCGTTTACTGGCGCAATTAAATTCTACCAATTCTCGAATCCCTACATTATTAAGGTATCCTTTAAATCCGTTGTTGTAAACTTCTAAAGCGTTGAGGATAATTTGTTTTAAATATCCAATTTCAAATGGTTTTTCAATATAGAAAAAGCTGCCTTGCTTTTCTGCTCGCTCTTTTATTTCTTGAGAACCATAAGCGGTCATTATAATAATTTTTGTGTTCGGACACTTCTTTCTAATATCTAATAATAATTGCAGTCCATTACGACCCGGCATTCGAATATCAGACACAACCAGATCAAATCTATTTTGATCAATCATAGCTAGAGCTTGAGTACCGGAATTTACACAATGCACATCAAATGCGTAATTAGCATTAGCTAAACTTTTTGAAATTCCCCAGGTTATATCTTCTTCATCATCCACAATAAGAATCTTTTTTTGAGCCATCATGGTAGGACTCCTTAAATCTAAAAGAAAAATTATCTACTTCCGAATCTGCAACTCTTATGCCATGTAAAGTTTTTTTAATTTAGTCCTGGATACTCGGTTGTCCTACACTTTCTCCATTTGTATTCGTCATAAAAAATCAAAAACTTAACAGGTGGGCGGGTTATTACAATAAATTTTTTAGGGAGATAAAATAATATAGATTTTGTTATTTTATTAGATGAAGTGGGGGAAAAAATAGGAAAGGTGGTCAGATTCTGACCAATGGATATTAAGCTATACCATAGTTTTTCATTTTTTCTCGAAGCGTAGAGCGAGAGATACTAAGGATCCTTGCCGTTTTAGATTTGTTACCATTATATTTTTTTAACATATTAATAATATGTCGTTTTTCCATTTCCTCTAATGAATAGCCTTCACCAGTAATTGAACTAAATACTGTGGAAGTTGAAATTTTTGATACACCCTGTTGCAGTTCCAAAGGTAAGTGTTCTGATTGCAGTACATCCCCATTACATAAAATAACAGCTCTTTCTATTACATTTTTTAGTTCTCGCACGTTTCCTGGCCAGCTATATTTCAACATTCGTTCCTGAGCGTCAGGAGCAATACATTTTACATTTTTACTAAATTCCTTATTGTTTGCTTCAATAAAAAGCATGGCCAATGGTAAGATGTCTTCGGCTCTTTCTCGTAGCGTAGGGATATTTAGTACCATGACTTTAAGACGATAATATAAATCCTCTCTAAAAGTTTGTTGTTCAACACAATCTTCTAAGTTTCTATTTGTGGCTGCAATAATTCTGACATCGATTTGAATATCAGAAGTGCCGCCAATGCGTCTAAATGACTGAGTTTCTAAGACCCGAAGAAATTTTGGCTGTATGGACATCTGCATACTGGAAATTTCGTCCAGAATAATGGTGCCGTTATTAGCAAGTTCAAAAATGCCCTTTTTCATGTTTTTGGCATCTGTGAATGCTCCTTTTTCATAACCAAAAAGTTCGCTTTCCAAAAGGTTTTCTGGAATAGCGCTGCAGTTTATCTTAATAAGTGGTTTTTCAGCCCTGGCACTCCAATTATGTATAGCATTTGCCACCAGTTCTTTTCCAGTACCACTCTCACCTTGAATCAATACAGAAGTTTTGGGAGTTCCTGCCACGATTTTAATAAGTTTTTTTAATTCTCTCATAGGTTTAGAATTCCCAAAAAGTTCATTATCGGGAAATTGTTCCTTTTGCTGGTTCAGCAAACGAGAAACCTCTCGCTTTAGGTGCTGGGTTTCCAGAGCCTTAGCTAACACTATTTTTAGTTCATCCAATTCGAAAGGCTTCATTAAATAATCGTACGCGCCTCTTTTCATAGCATCTACAGCAGGTTGGGCATCTGTCAAAGCTGTAATCATAATAACTAAGATTTCAGGGTCCAGATCTTTGATTTCTTCCAGCAATTTTATGCCGTTTGTATCTGGAAGTTTGATATCTAATAATACCAAATCAATGATATCTTTATGTAAAATATTTAAGGCATGTTCACCTGAATAAGCCGTGCGTACCTTATTACCCTCTTTTCCTAAAACATCTGCCAATGTCTGGCATAAGTCCTCATTATCTTCAACAATCAAAACATTCGCTTTAGACATTTTTAATTACTCCTCCGTAGGCAATAACAGATGAAAAGATGTCCCTTTAGTTAATGCACTTTCTACTTGAATATCACCCTCGTGTTCGGCTATAATTCTATAAACAATCGAAAGTCCTAAACCAGACCCTTGAGGTTTTGTAGTAAAAAAAGGATTAAATATGGAAGGGAGGTCTTTGGGTTTTATGCCTTTGCCTGTATCTGTTATGTTGACTATTGCATATAGTGCCCTTTTATTTTGGACAGGAAAAGGGCGTCCGCGACGGTCTACTCTTTTAAGGGTTGTAATTTTGGGATAGGCTTCCAGTTTTAATTCTCCTCCCTTAGGCATGGCGTCCAGAGCATTTAGAAATAAATTTACAAACACTTGTTGTATTTGATAGAAATCAATATATAATAAAGGAAGTTCCGGATGATACGTTTCTTGAAAGTTCACTGATTGCCCTCGTATGCGGTTTTCAAGCAGGGCCACAACTTCTTGTATAATTTCTTGGAGTCGATGAAATTTCCGTTGAGGCTGCCGAGGTTTTGCGTAGGAAAAAAATGTTTTTAACAGATCATCCATACGGTTCACTTGCCGAACAATTCGAGAAATATATTCTCGACGGGGGTTGTCAGTTTCAATTTCTTCCTCCAATGTTTGCGCAATCGTTTTAATTCCTGCCAATGGATTTCTTATCTCATGGGCAATTCCAGAAGCTAAAACGCCCATGGAAGCCAGGCGGTCCATCCTTTGGACCTCGGCCTGCATTTGTTTGATTTGCGTAATGTCTCTAAAAGAAATGATCGTTCCGACTCGCTGAATTTGGTTGTCGATCCGCGGTGTCACTGTAAAGCCCACAAAAACCTGCTTACCATTTTTCGCTGTTAACTGCATTTCACGATTTAATAGAGCTTGATCAGGATTATCAAAATTTGGTAATAATCTTTTGCATTCTTCAGCGGGGAATACTTCATCTAACGATTTTCCTACTACTTCCTCGGTGGTATATCCCAAAACTTCTTCTGCACTATTGTTAAAAGAAGTGATTTTACGGTCCAGATCTACCGTAATTAAACCAGAGCCTATGCTTTGAATAATACTTTCATTGAAATTTTTTAGTTCAATGATCTCTTGTTCAAGCTGTTTTCTCTTGGTAATGTTTCGAGCTATGCCAACACAGCCAACAACCTGACCCCTTTCAAATATGGGATTTATATTTGTAGAAAGATAAATACACTTTTTGTTGTTGTGGTGAATTCTTACTTCAAAAATGCTAGAACGTCCATTAATAGTTTTTTGAAAATTCGATTTGGCGTATTCGCGATCTTCAGGTACAATTAAGTCAAAAAAATTCTTACCCATCAACCCTTTTCTGTCTAAGCCAGTTATTGAAGATAAACGTCTGTTAATAAAAACAAATCTTGCCTGCGGGTCCAAAGTGAATATCAAATCGCTAGCATTTTCGATTAAGTCTTGGTATTTATATTCTGTCCGTTTAACTTTCTGCTGAAGTTCTTTGTTATTCATCCGCATCTGGTGGAGAATGAACACATTATCAATTACATTAATCAGTTCCCGATTGCCAAACGGCTTTAACAAAAACGCGCTTAGTCCCATCTCAAAAAGTTCTTTGCGTTCTACCTCTTCCTCAGATTTTGCTGTAAGCATAATTACCGGAGTTTCTCGCACCATTTTGTATTTTGGATTATTCGTCATTTGTTTGAAAAATTCATAGCCATTCATATTAGGCATCATGTAATCCAAAATAACCAAATCCGGCCTTTCTCGGATAAGTACTTCTAATCCTTCCTCCCCCGAAGCGGCGGCAAGGTAGTTGTAACCGGCTTTATGGATAATTATACCCCCAATTTCCAGCATATCTGGATCATCGTCTACAAGCAAGATTGTTTTGTTTATATCCATAAAAATTCTGAATTGTCTAAAATTCTAAAAGCAGGCAATGTACTTAGGTTATTTAATCTCTAATTCACTTTTGGAAATGTAGGAGTCCAATCTCTTGATTAGATTTTTTCCACTATTATAGATAGCCGTCAGGTCAATAAGCTGTTTCTCATTTAATTCACCCTCCAGGCCATCTAATAAGAGCTTTGTCAATCCAAGAATCGAACTCACCGATTCTCGCACTTCATGTATTAAAATACTTTGATTCCCAGCGGTTTCTTCAGAAAAATCACTATTGTCATATCTCTCGAAACGGTTCATTTCGATTACATTTTCTGTAACATTTATTAATTATCGAGGCCTAAATGTTTTATCAAATAAGCTTTTATAATACCATTTCTTCTTTCTGTTCTTGAACTGTTTTATTAGTTTTAGGCAGCGTAAAAGTAAATTTTGATCCCTCACCTATTTTACTTTTAACCTTAATTTTACCGCCATGAATTTCGATGATTTCTTTTACTAAAGAAAGTCCCAAGCCTGAACCAGTAATATCCCTAACATTATCATTGTCGGTAACCCGATAAAATTTATCGAAAATATGAGGCAGTGCTGTTTCAGACATTCCATAGCCCGTGTCTTCAACTTCGACCCCTAATTCATTTTTATTTTCAAAAATTCGAACTGTCACTTTAGATTCTTCTGGACTATACTTAATAGCATTTGAATATAAATTCAAGACCACTTGATCCATCATATCACGGTCCACAGAAATGTTCGAGACGGTCTCAGGCGCTTCCAAGTTTATTTTAATTTGTTTTTTTTCGGCTAGTTGGGCATTGAAATCAAGAACTTTCTGCACAAGCATTTTCATGTCCACAGGTGATTTTCGTACTTGACTTTTACCAGCTTCAATTTTAGATATATCCAGAAATTTATTAATAAGCTCATTCAAACGGTTTGACTCTTTCAGTATGATAGAAGCATATTCTTCTAATTGTTTACGAGATGTGGTTTGATCTAATAATAGTTCACTAAAACCAGAAATACAGGTAAGAGGTGAGCGAAGCTCATGGGCAACCATGGATACCAACTCAGTCTTCATGCGATCAATTTCTTTCTCCCGAGTAATATCTCTTAAAATAGTTACAATGCCAATAAGCTCATTTTTTTCATTCATAATTCGAGCTGCTCGGGCTTGAAGAACAATGGGCTTCCATCCGTCTAAGGACTCCAAAGTTATTTCGATTGTTTCATATTTCTTCTGACCATCCATCTTGATATCTTGGATGAATTTGTTTAATCGACGATTTTTTATTATATGTTCTGTGGGCTGTTCTATGACATTTTTACCAAACAAATCAAACCATTGCTCTACAACAGAATTTATCAATAAAATTTTATGAGATGAGTCTGTAACTATAACCCCATCAGCAATATTTTTCAGAATGGTCTCCGTTTTATTTTTTTCATTGATAATTTTATTCAAGTTCATGTCGTTGAGTCTACGAAGCTCGGTGGTCATATAGTTGAAAATTTTTGCTAAACGACCAATTTCATCATTTGATTCCACGGTTACCTTTTGAGAAAAATTACCACGAGCGATCGCCGTGGCACTTTGAATAAAGTGAGTAATAGGACGGCTGATTTTTTTACTAAAATAAAAAGCCCCCAGTGCAGCTAATATAAATGCTAAAACTAATAACCCGTAAAATAGCATAGGTAAATCGCTGGCAGTCCCCTGCAATACTCCATTCCCCATATAGAAGAAATAAATCCAAGAAACGCCAATCGGTAAAACCGCCACGAGGCAGGTTAGAACAAACAACTTTTTAAAAATTGAATTGCTTTTTAATAACGAAAATTTCATGAACTCCCCTTTAAGAATCTATGAAAATGACATTTCTTCCTGCTTGCTTAGCAAGATAAAGTCGTTTATCAGCTACATTGACTAATGTTTTAAACTCTTTCCCATCTTCTGGGAATGTTGCCACTCCCATACTAATGGTAATTTTTCCTTGGGGCTGGGTTTCTTCACAAGCAAAAGAATGGTCTTCAACAAGTTTTCGTATTTTTTCAGCAACAATTTTGGTTGAAGCTTTATTGGTTTCAATAAGCACCAATGCAAATTCTTCGCCGCCATATCTTGCCGCTAAATCAATATTTCTAATATTTTCCTTAAGAAGCCGAGCAATGCCTTTCAAAATCATATCGCCTGCTGGATGACCATTGGTGTCATTGTAATGTTTAAAATAATCAATATCTATCATGGCAACAGAGACATTCAGATTATGACGACGAGCTCTATTCAATTCCTGTTGAAGATGTTCTTTAAAATAACGATAATTGTAGAGTCCGGTTAAACCATCAGTAATGGCCATTTGACGTAATTTTTCTTTAGTCTTTTGTAATTCTATTAATTTTTCTTTGAGTTCATCGTTTAAATATTTTATTCGTAAAAGGGACCTAACTCTTGCTAAAAGTTCTAATTTATTAAAAGGCTTACTAATAAAATCATCCGCTCCAAAATCCATCCCTTTTATTTTATCTTCTAACTCATTAAGTGCGGTAACCATAATTACAGGAATGAAATTAGTTTCTTCGTTTGATTTAATTTTATGGCAAACTTCGAATCCATTCATCTTCGGCATCATGACATCCAACAGAATTAAATCGGGACAGTTCTTTTGAACATTTTCAATAGCTTCAACCCCATCTTTAGCTGAAATTACATTGTAACCTTCAGAGGAAAGATATGCGGTGAGTAATTGGATGTTTACAGGAACATCATCTACTACTAAAATGGTACTGGTTTTGGGGTTATGTGCCATGTTGTCGTGCTAAAAATTTTCCTTGCTACTTATATTTTATATTTAATTGACGAACAGCTTTAACCTCGTCTAAACGGGATACAGGCGTAGTATAAGGTGCGTTCTTAATCTTTTCTGGGTTTTCTTCAGCTTCTTTTGTAATCTGAATCATTGCCGCAGCAAAATCATCCAAGGTCTCTTTGGTTTCTGTTTCGGTAGGTTCGATCATTATCGCTTCTCGAACAATCAAGGGAAAGTAAATAGTAGGAGCATGAAATCCGTAATCCAAAAGCCTTTTTGCTAAGTCGGTTGTTTTAACTGAATGCTTTCGTAGATTATCTCCAGAGAGTACAAATTCATGCATAGCCGGACCTTCGTATGGCACCGTAAAATGATCTTTAAGTTTGGTCATCAAATAGTTGGCATTTAGTATAGCATTTTCACTTATACGCTTTAAACCCTTGGCACCATGCATTCTGATGTAACTATATGCTCTAACAAATATGCCAAAATTACCATAAAACGAACTAACTTTTCCTATGGATTTGGAGTGGTTAAAATCAAAGAAATATTTATCGCCATCATACTTTATTCGGGGCACCGGCAGATAATCAACTAATCGAGCACTAACTCCAACAGGCCCAGCTCCTGGCCCACCACCTCCATGGGGTGTTGAAAAAGTTTTGTGTAAATTAATATGAACCACATCAAATCCCATATCTCCAGGTCTCACGATATGTAGAAGCGCGTTTAGATTGGCCCCGTCCATATACATTAAAGCTCCCACCTCATGCAACATTTGAGAAATTTCTTTTATTTGTGTTTCAAAGAGTCCCAGGGTGTTGGGATTCGTCAACATTAATCCGGCCGTATCTTCATTTAAATTTTCTTTGAGATGTTCCAAATCTATGCGACCCTTAGAATTTGATTTAATTTGCACTGATTTATATCCAGTAATGGTAACACTGGCTGGATTCGTACCATGGGCGGAATCTGGGATTAAAATATTTTTTCTTTTTTGTCCTCTCTCATCGTGATAAGCGCGAATCATCATCAAACCTGTTAACTCGCCTTGAGCGCCCGCGGCTGGCTGTAAACTGACCGCTTGCATCCCGCTAATTTCTTGTAAATACTCACTCAATTCATACATTATTTGCAGAGAACCCTGGGTCGTGGATTCGGGCTGCAATGGATGAACATTTGCAAAGCCTTCAAATCGAGCTATGTCTTCGTTGACTAAGGGATTATATTTCATAGTACAGGAACCTAAAGGATAAAACCCTTTGTCTATGTGATGATTCAAAGTAGAAACTTGTACGAAGTGTCGAATGGTCTCCAGTTCTCCTAATTCAGGAAGCTCGGTATCTTTTTCTCTTAAAAATATTTGAGGAATTAACGTATTTATTTCTTTTTGTGGAACATCCAGTTTTGGAAGATTGAAAGCTTTTCTTCTGGGTGAGCTTAGTTCGAAAAGTAACTTTTTAGGCATTCTGTACTCCAAAATTAAAGATTTTGGTTCAGCAAAAATATAAAAGTGGTCAAAAATCGCTCACTTTCAAAAGAAAAATACAATTAAATTTATTTATTGTCAAGAAATATTTGTTAAATCGAAGTTAAAGTATGTTAACATTTTATTAGAGAATAACTAATAAGTAAATTTAATTGTATTTTTTAACCTACAAAGTTATATCAAATCTAACAAAACATTAAATGGTTCTTTTATAATAAAATTTTTTGTTACAATTTTACCTAAAACTATGTTTCAAAATTGGCCATTTTTTAAATTATTAAATATGCTAAAGTTCTGACAGAAAACCAATTAACCTGGTTCTATTGGCCCTCTTCGCTCGATAGAAAAACAACATCTTAAAACACTGGTTCCGACTTTCTTTAAGGAATAGTAATAAGAAACTCGGTGGGACTTTTCAGCCAGACTTCTTACAGGCTTGTAAGATAAGAGCAGTTTTTATTCAATCTTTTGAAATGAGTCTTTGACCTCTTTTGGGTCTCTGGTGTGTAGTCACATTCATGGGTTACAGCTACCAGTTGGTCACCCAAGTCAAGTGCCTAAACTATTTCTGTTGGACTGAATAAAAAGAAAATGATTTTCATTTTTGATGAGTCCTTTGTCACAAAGAATTTTAAAACTCAGTTTTTAAACCTCAGCCTCTACCTGTCTCTGTAATTCTTTATTTATAATAACTTTGTGTACTTTGTGTCTTGTGGTTATAAATTATTCAGGTACTAAAATATTTCCCAACGGATATTTTTTTAGATTTTCCATCCGTTGGCTTTAGTTGGAATTCCTGGCTATTGCTTTAATTGAATTGCGGCTTAGCTGCGCTATGATATTCAAATAAAATCATCAATTTGGAGGTTTAAAGTTAGTAATTTAGGCGGATGTAATCCGCAAATAAATTGTCGTTGAGGATTCTACGAAAGAGAAGCGAGGAGAGTCCCCAACGAGCAGTGATTGCAGGTCAAAAATGTCGAAGGCTTTTTGACAATTATTTCGTTAGAACTCAAATCCTATGGTAGTGCGTAATTCGCGACCGGGGGCAGGGTAGCCTTCTATGATCTGAATTTGTTTATTAAAGACATTTCGTACCTCTGCCTGAAATTTTAGTGACCCACCAATTAAAAGCTTTTTCCAAGAGGCGCCAATATCGGTTATGCTGTAAGCTTCCAATGAGGTTAGGTTATCCGCGGTAGTAAATCTTTTATCAACAAAGCGATAAACTCCATTAAATTCAAATTGCTTAAAACCGAAATTCAAATTCAAATCAACTTTATGTTTAGGTCGAAAAATGAGCTGATTGCCTTTAAGCACTTCATCATCACTAAGATCAATAGCATCGAGATAATTGTAGTTCGCCTCAAAGTTGATAAGTTCGCCGAATCCTTGAAAAGACAATTTTGTCTCAATGCCGGTGATATTAGCCTTTTGAACATTCTGAGGGCTCCAAATGCCATCCTTACTTTGTCCCCAAATAATGAGATTGTCAAAGTTTGTATTAAAATAATTAACCTCTAATCCCCAATAACCTGCTTTTCTAAAATTTAGCAAGAATCCTACATCATAACCACTGCCTGTTTCTGAAACAAGATTAGGGTTACCAGCCGTATAGGTTCCAGCAGGCCAATAAAGATCATTAAAAGATGGAACACGATATGAACGACCCCAATTGCCCCGCAAAACCATCTGAAAGTTAGTAAAATAACTGAAAAGAAAACCCATTTTGGGACTCAATTGAACATCTACATCCGAGTACTTGTCTAACCTAAAAGCCGGCACCAATCTTATCTGTGAATTGGACCAGATACTTTGCATGGGCAGTTTTATTTGATCTTGTAAAAAGATACTATGGATCGTACGTTTTTGTGAAGACACATCAGTACTATTTATTTTATCCTGACGAAATTCGTACCCGCCTGTTACTTCGTTCAATGAAGATAACTGCCAATTTGATTGTAAACTTAATCCATAAACGTCATTTTTGTGTTGACTCTGGATTGGGGAAAAAGCTAATGGGTCATTGAAATTTTGTTTAAATTTATAAAGAAAAGCCTGAGCTTGAAAGCTCACCGTAGAAGCAAAGTGCTGTTGGAAACGAAAATTATATTTCCAAGACTTATCTTTTTGAACGGCCTTCTCAGAAGGGAAACTCAGCGGCCCTGGTACTCCACGGTCTGCATCATGAATTTGAACAAAACCACTCATTAAAGCTGAAGGATTTAGAGAATATCTAATTTTCAAAAATGTGTCATTCCACTTTAAATGGTTGTTTGTACGGTCTATTGTTTTTCCTTGTCGATTTTTAAACTTAAAATCACCATTGCTTTCTGTATAATTATGAGATAGTAAATAATCAATGGCTCCCAATTTTTGACCAAAATTCGCTTCAACCGTCCGAGTGCCAAAAGACGCCAAGGTAGAAGTTATTCGACCCGTTACTACTTTTTTCCCAGAAAAGGAACGAGTAATTAAATTGATAACCCCACCCACAGCATCGGTACCGTAAAGGGCAGAGTGCCCGCCACGAATGACTTCAATGCGCTCGATGGCATGTAAAGGAATATCGCCTAAATCTGGTGCGATACCTTGGGCAAGATTAAGGCGCTGTCCGTCAAGTAATATCAACACCTGATTTTCACTAGCACCACGAATTGACGCTGTTTTCAAGCTACCAATGTGACCGTAATTTTTAACAAATAAACCTGTTGCATTCTCCAAAACTTCGCCGATATTTTGTGCGCCGGTCTGCTCAATTTCTGAGCGAGTAATAATTTCAGTAGCTACCGCTACTTCAGTTCTTAAGGCATTGTCTCGGGTAGCCGTGATGAGCACTTCACCAAACTTTACTGCTTCAGCCAGAAGGGGGAAATTCACAGATACCGTTTGCCCAACTTCAATTTGGATCTCATGTTCATAAGCCTTATATCCAATGCGACTGACTTGAACATAATATTTCCCCGCAGGAATATTTCTTAAAACGAAATACCCACTGTTGTCCGCAGCAACTCCCATACTTGTTCCTTTAATAACCACGTTAGCATTTGGTAATGGTTCACCAGAATAAGAGTCGGTAACGTAGCCAGTGAGCTGTCCAGTTTGTGCGGTGCCATCAGATGGCAGCAAAACAATAAACATGAGCGTTGCCATAATAAAAATGTGTTTAAACATAAAAACCTCCCTTATTTAATTGTTCATAGACTTCTGTAAAATAGGGTGTACAACCTTTAGGTTGATATTGTCATAGACAAGCTAAAGCCTGTACACCCATTTTAAGCATGCTTTAAATTAATTTTGCAGAAGTCTGTAATTGTTCAAACTCATCTGTTCATATTTGAACAGAGTCCATTTAAAGAAAGGTTAGGCCGGCATTCCTCCACACCATAGATTTAATTTGTAGTCATAGAATAACAGATTCATGGATGTTACCACAAAAAAAATCCCCAACCTCCGAGGAACAGAAGTTGGGGATTGGTTTTGTCTAGAATCATGCTCAGCCCTTCCCTCGAAGGAATCCACAGGCAGGTCTCCTGGCTTACAGCATCAAACCTACTCGCCGCGCCTTCCCATCCCGCTTACTTATAATTTAGGAGGAGTAGCAGGACAGTGGCTAGGTACGACTTTCGTAGCTGCTTACAGTTGCGGGGCAGCGTCGGACTTTCACCGGCTTCCTTCTCCCAACCCCGACATATCACGATTGGGATTACCCGTGTTTGTTTAAATTTTGTTGGATTAATATAGGTTTAAAAATGGGAATTGTCAAGAAAAATTTTCGATAATTTACAACTGCGAAGAAAAATCGGCTTAACGCATCGAATTAGGCTGTTTTCCAATCCATAATCTTTGATTATTTACAATCAATATATTTTACCTGTACAAGTCGGTGTCCTAACATATCAACAGCGGCTTGTGCTTGTTCCAAAATAACATATCCAAGGAGAGGCTCATATTCTTCACCTTCATTCTGCTCCATTTTCATAAAAATCACTTCATTATAAATTCTTCGAAAGCCTTCTATTTGAATTCCTACAGGACCACAGGCTTCGCCTTTTATAATTTCATTATTTGCAAGCATTAACTCCACAGATTCAGAACTCTGAAATTTTCCAAGCTGTTCCTTCCAAGCCAATGGAAGGATTAATCCAGCCGCCCCTGTATCGACAAACACACTGCATTGAATAGTCTTACCCTCATCGTTGGGATTTGTGATTTT